>NZ_JANXRJ010000242.1 GCF_025353065.1 Lapillicoccus sp. | reverse complement strand
ATCATCCCGGACCGTAGCGTGAACGTGCCTCACGTGACGTAGTTTGCGGACACGCCTGGCGAGACAGTGCTCCAGCTTGTGACTGTGACTTGCAGCGGTAGGCGGCGCGCTTCTCGCAGCGCTATGTGGCCGGCGCTGGCCTTACGCGATCTACTCCGTAAGGAGATCGGCTACCGGCGAATCAATGTCGGTGAAGGGTGGACTGCCTGGCCAGAAGAAGGAGGTACGGCGGCTTGTCGTCGTCGGTGAGCACCTGAAGTGTTTGACCAATACCCATGCCATCGACAGCCGAGCGGATCAGTGCGTCGGCGAGGTCTGCGGTGGAGGTGGACACGCCGGGCTCGTGGCCAGCCGGGCAGCGGTAGTCGGTGACGCGGTCGGCGGCGAAGAGCCCGGCAGGACGGCCGATGGTCCAGTCCCGGTCACTCTCGCGGAGGATCGCCTCCATACGCCGCATGTCGTCGTAGATCGTCCGATTGATGGTGGCTAGCAGGCGGGCGAAGAAGAACCGGTATAGCGCCGGTTCGTCGCCCACCCCGTCTTCGTCCAGCTCTTTAGAGGAGACGCACACGATCCGCCGCACGTCCTGATCACGCATCGCCGCGATGATGGTGGCGGTTCCAGCTGAGTAGGTCGTCACGGGCTTCCGGCTAGGAAGGACACCGACGGTCGAGATCACGGCCCCGGCATCGCGGATGGCTGCTGCGACCTCGACCGGATCGTGGACGTCGGCACTGACCACGCGCAGCAGCGGTGCGGACGGGCCGAAGGCATCGGGGCGGCGGGTGACCGCCGTGACCGCGTGACCAGTTGAGAGTGCCTGACCGACCACCGCGCGACCGACCGGGCCGGAGGCGCCAAACACAGAGATGTTCATCGCCCCCCACGTTAGCCGAGGCACCCCCGGGGGGCCGGCACCCTTCACGCGACGCACGCATTCGTCGGCATCAACCGCATAGGGATCGTCGTGTCGGACGGATGAGAGCGCGGGCAGGAACGAGTGGCCCGCAGGGCCGCTCGCCGTGCAACCGGTCTCTTTTCCCAGTGTGGGGTGTAGACAGTGCGTATGAGTGAGCTGACGATGTCCAGGTCTGAGCGTGAAACTTTCCTGGCGGACCTTCACGTGGGTGTCATCACCGTGGCCCGCGATGGGCAGGCCCCGTTGGCGGCGCCAGTCTGGTACCGCTACCAGCCAGGGGGCGACGTGCTGTTCGACTGCGCGGCGGCGAGCGAGAAGATCAAACTGTTGGAACGATCGGGCCAGGCGAGCCTCTGTGTGCAGAACGACGTGATGCCGTACAAGTACGTCACCGTCGAAGGCCCGATCGTCGTCGGCCATGCCGACGATGAGCTGCAACGCTCGCTCGCCCACCGCTACCTCGGCCCGCAGGTTGGCGATATCTACCTTGTCTCGGTCTCCGACACTGCGCGTCGCGTCGTTCGTCTCACCCCGACCCGCTGGCGCACGACCGACTACACCGCACTCGCCGCGAGATTGATGGCAGCCGCCCGCGCATAGGTGTTGACCGTCACGTTGTGTGGAGATGATCGCGTCATCGTGAGATGACGCTGATGGCAGGTCGCCCGATCGATCCGGCCGTTTTGTGTGCGACGCCAGGGTTAACACGAACCCGGAGGTGGCTGGCCGGGCCAGGGGTGACACCTTGAGTTGGTGCTCATCGTGTCGCTGCGCCCGTCGTTAAAACCTTTGCGCAGCAACGGTTGCGGCGAACGTGACGGCAGGTGCAGGCTGTAACACCAGTTCCCCCTTACCCGCCGGCCGGTCGGGAAGGCAGGCTGGACCGGTGCAGACAGCGAGGGCCAGTGATCACGGTGGTATACCCCGACGCGGCGCGGGTTGCGCTGGCCGCGGGCCGGTTGGCCTGCCCCGAGCCGGGCTGCGAGGGACGGCTGCGAGTCTGGTCGCGGGCTAGGGCTCGGCAAGTCTGTCGGTTGACCCTGGTCTCCGAGGATCCCGACAAGTTGGTGGGACAACTGCACGGACACGACCTTGAGAAGCCGTCGGCCACGGGCTCTGAGGTCTGACAGGTTCGGCGAGTTCCTACAACCCGCGCGCCCTGTGGGGGGCTGCTGGCTGCTGGTCGTTCCTTTCTACGATAATCGCTAATTTAGAAGCCGGTGACGCCGGTGATGGGTTGACCGTCCACGAGCAGGGGGTGACGGTTCCACTGGTTCACGGCGCTGTCCAGGGCCGCGAACTCGAGGACGTCGCCGCCGCTGCCGGGTGGGGTGACCCGCACCACGGCGTCGAAGTTGCCGTGCACGTTGTCGCCGCGGAACGTGGTCTGCAGGAACGACACCCCGACCGGGGTGGCGCCCAACTGGAAGGTTCCAGGGCCGCGGCTGACCCCCGCGTACGAAAGCTCATGAACCTTGACCCAGCTGAACTGCGCCGGCCCGGGATCGTTCAGCCGGGCGTAGTGCACCAGCCGGTCACCCTGGGGGACCACCAGCTCATAGTTGCCGACCCCACCCCAGTTGCCCTGAATCAAGTTTGCGGAGTCCGGGCTGGGGATGTCGATCCGCTTAAGTGAAGGGATAGTTCCCGCTGGCCCGATCACAGTAGGGCCGGTCCAGGCGTCGGCCCCGACAACGCTCATCACCTTCAGCGCACCGTCGGAGCCAGCGAATACCGCGTCCAGCTGGTCCCTTGGGGTCGGGTTGATCTGCAGGCCTAACGCGAGCGGCCCACCCGAAGCAGCGGTGCCAGGCGCTGCGACCGTGATGGGACCGTTCCACCTTCCGGTCTCCACCACCCAGGTCACGTTGACCGAGCCGTCCGGCCCGACGAAAACCGCATCCAGCTGCTGCACGCCCGCCGCCTGGAGCTGGAACTCCACCGCCACTGCGCTACCCGCCACCGCGCTACCCGGCGGTGTGATCGCAACCGGCCCGTTCCAGCTGCCTGCACCGATCACCCACATCAGGTTCACCGACCCATTCGGGGCGACGAAGAAGGCATCCAACTGCCCCAGCTGACCTCTGTCCACGACCGGCGGCAATCCTTGATGCGCCAGGCTGATCGCAGAACCCCGCGCGGCGGTCCCGGCGGGCGCAATCGACACCGGCGGCAGCCATGACCCCGAACCGGTGGCGGCCGTCACCAGAATGTCACCGTCAAATCCCACGAACACCGCGTCCGACTGCATGAGCCCGTTTCCCTGGGACTGGGACTCGACTGCTACCGGGCTACCCGCTGCCGCCGACCCCGGACCGGCCACCACGCCGGGACCCTGCCATGTGTCGCCCACCCGCGACATCGACCGCACCGAACCGTCCAGGGCTACGAACAGGGCGTCCAACTCGGCAGCACCCACATCCCCCAGGGACACCGGGCTAGCTGGTGCCGCGGTCCACGGCGGTGCAATGACCAGCGGGCCGTTCCACGGTCCGGCGTCGACAACCCACATCGTCTTGATCGATCCGTCGGGCCCCACGAACACCGCGTCAAGCCGGTCGGGCGGGCTTCGGAACTTCAGAGAGATCGGGCTCCCGGGTACGGCGGAACCAGCAGGAGCAATCGTCTGTGGGGCATGCCACGGGCCGCTACCAGTCCCCGCCTCCGTCACAAACGCCACCGCCACCGAGCCGTCGGCTGGGACGAAGAGCACGTCCAGCTGTAACTGCCCATTGCCCAAACCCTGGTTCCGCACCCAGCTTCGCCCGGACCCGCACAGGTCGAACCCGGCAACACCACCCGGGTCCGAACCTGGGTCGTTTCCCTGGCCGATATCGCTCAGGTCACCGTCACCCGCCATTGGTATGACCGCCCCACTTTCGTCGGCTTCTTCGAAGTGGCTGCATCAGCAGCGGCCTCCCAAGAATAATGCTGCAACCAGTGAGCCTGCCGCAAGGGCCGCCGATTTCAACCGCACGGCTCATTGGGGAGTGGATCCTTAGATCTCGCGCAGCGTCGGGCGGACTCGCTGTGAACCGCGGGTCTCAACTCACTCTGACAGGCAGGGCGTTGGTCGGGACACTGCCTTCGTGGGCTTCTACGAGACGCTGGGTTTCATCGTGCTCGGACCCGCTTTTCGCCACCCATTGCATGGCGACGTCGGTCTGCACCTCATGTTCTGCCCCCCCCGGAGCTGAGCTGAGCAACAGCCCGCCCGAATAGGCTGACAACCGTTCCGTGTACGTGGCCGTCCGAGGACGTGTCAAGTAGATGAGAAACAGCGGTGATGCCACGGTGAGACCCCACTCAGCCGTAGAGGAGCCGATCGGAGAGGACAAGGAGGGGACCTCACAACATGCCGGCCTGCAACGCGAACGCGGCCCCCGTTCCGCACCCGCACATGGTGCCCCCCGCCCGGATGTTGGGCTGATACGCGCGGGATGGACCCGTGCGAGTTGCGAAAGGTCCTCGCCATGTCAGCCCCGCGCATCGACATCCCTCCGAACACCAATGGTCTGCCTGGTCTTGCCGCCCTCGAGTCGATGGTGGGCGCCCTGCTCACGTTTGGCCTCGTGGCCGCGGTCGCCGGGGTCGCCATCTCCTCGATCGCCTGGGCGATCGGGTCACACTCGTCGAACCCGCACGTCGCCGGGAAGGGCAAGACCGGCGTCCTGGTGGCGGGTGGCGCCGCGCTGCTGATCGGCGCCGCGAACGCGCTCGTTACGTTTTTCAACACCGTCGGCCACACGGTCCAATGACCATGAAGCCAATCGCCTCCTCACACCCCCTTCGCCGGCGTAGCGCGGCGGCCCTAGCAGTCGGACTCCTGGTCGCCGCGACGGTGGTCCTCGGCGCCCACGTCGTGACACGCAAAACCGAGCCACCGGCGCACGCAGTCGTATCGCCAGCAGCCACCACCTCGCTGCCGGAAGGCCAGCCGTCAGCCGGATCGGCGCGGCAGCCCGAGGCCAGTATCGACACCGTCGTTGCCGCCGAGCTCAACCGGATCCGGGACCTCCCGCCCGTCAGCACACCCAGCGAAGCGCAACCGCGGATCACCGGCGACCCCATGACACAGCCGGATCTCTTCGCCGCAGAGTTCGTTCGTCGCCTCCTGACCCAGGACTTCCGAACCCCCCGCGACGCTCATGTGGCGTGGGTGCAGTCCGAGTCCTCCGTCACGACCGAGCCCCTCGTCGTCGGACTGGTCCCGGCCGATCTGCGTGACCGGCTCGCGGTCTTCACCGTGACTGACAACGGGGACGGCTCAGCGTTGGTCCCACCGGCCGGCACCTGGCACACCCTCGCGGCACACGCGGCGTACGACACCGCGACGGTGGACCAGGTGATCGAGCCCCTCGCGTGGCGCAACGCGGTCGCCGCGGGCCGGGTCACCGACCCGGGCGTCACCTGCCGC
>NZ_JANXRJ010000267.1 GCF_025353065.1 Lapillicoccus sp. | reverse complement strand
GCTGGCGAAGCTGCAGGGCGCCATCAACGCCTCCCGCTACGCCTCCCCGGACGCCGTGGTCATGCACCCCCGCCGGTGGGCGTGGTTCGCCAGCTTCACCGACTCCACCGGCCGTCCGCTGGTCGTGCCGTCCTCGGGCGGGAGCGCCTTCAACGCCATGGCGACCCCGGACGTCAACGCCGCCGCCGGGTTCGTCGGCTCCGTCCTCGGGATGCAGGTCTTCACCGACCCGAACATTCCGACCAACCTCGGGACGGGCACCAACCAGGACGTCGTGCTGATGTTCAAGCGGGACGACGTGTGGCTGTGGGAGTCGACCCTGCGCGCGGAGGCCTTCACCCAGACGATGGCCGACAGCTTGGGGGTTTTGTTCCGCGTCTACAACTACGCGGCCATGATCCCCGAGCGCTACGCCGCATCTCTCGGACAGCTCTCCGGGACCGGCCTCGTCACCCCGACCTTCGCGGGCTGACCCGTCCACACCTGACCCGTGGGCGTCAACGTCACCCCGCCTGCTGCCCCTGAGCATGCGCGGCGGGGAACGAAGGCGGATGAGGGAACTTCTGCCCCGAAGACCTCGCCTGCGCCCACGGGTCGACCCCACCACGAACATGGCCCGACCCGTTTCTAGCCGCCTCCAAGTCCGCCCCATGATCAACGACGCAAGCAGGGCAGAGCTGGAATGGCCGTGCTATGCCTGCTCGAACGGTTGTGGCAGGTCGCAGTTCTGGGGTTCCAACGACAAGCCCGACGTCGCCCGGAAGTCCCCCACTACGCACTCAATAACAGCGCCGCCGACGTCCTGACGCAGCTCGAGGCTTCCATCAGAGATCATTGGGTCCGGGGGTCAGGGTGCTTCCGCAGGCATGACGACCAAAGTTATCGTGGTCGGGCTCGCTCTCTTTGGTGGGATCCAACGGCGAGCTAGGACCCGATGCCGAACTCCTATGGCCCGGCATCGGTCTCGGGTCCGGCCCGCCAAAGGTGCCCCGATGTGGGGTCGGCTGCGCACGGTCCGGCCCCGGGCTACTTTTTACCCTGCTTGCGATACGGCGGGGGTCCCCCGAGCCTCGGCCGGCGAGCTAGGACCGGGGCCGTTCCCCCAAATACGGCCCCGGGTTTCCCCGCTCGTCGCAGGCGAGAAGCTTCGTGCCTACTCGGCCCCTCCACCCGGTCCCGGGCTGCTGGGTGGTCGCGAGAGCTGCGGGGGTCCGGAGCCGGGAAAAGCAGGTGGAGCTCGAGCGGTGGGGGTGTTGTCGTGCGCGACCCCGTTCAGACGTTTTGCCCGTTCGTATACATGTGCGGGTCTTGACGTTACCTTTACTCATATAGGACACGAGGGGCGAAATGCCGATCCGGGCCGGCCGTGGGGGACGGGCTGGTGCTCACCTCGAACGGTCCGATCAGGTGTCGGGGGCGCGGAACGCCGTGGGGGGCGGGCCGCACCCCGACGGGTCCCTGGTGTGTAGGCGCGCGTTGCGGAGTACCGTCGTAAGGCTTGCGATGACGTGGCGGAACCCCCCGAACCCGCCGCGGCGAGTGGGGGCCCGGGACTGCGTCACCCCCACAGGCCAGTCTCGGGTTCTCTCTTCATCTGCCTCTCGCCATACCTCTCTAGTGCGTTCCCAGCGCCGCGAAGTAACGTCGCGGCACTCGTCGTGATGAGGCTGGACACCCCGCGGCGAGTGGAGGCCCCGGGGCTGTGTCACCCCCTGGTCAGTCCCGGGGCCCTCCACCTTGGACGTCGGGTCGTCGTCGTGGACGAGCGGGAACCGTTTGATGGGGTGCACGTTGACCTCGGTCCAGACGCCGCCCTCGTCGTGCTCTGGCACCCAGCCGGCCGCGGGGTCCAGTCGGCCAGGCTGTAGCGGCGAGGCATCAGTTTTGGGCCAGCTCGTCGAGCTCGTCGCGGCGGTTGTCCTCGCTTCGCCAGGACCCTGAGGCCGTGGGGTGCTCTGCGACGTAGGTTCGGGTGCGATTTCGTGACTCCTCGATCCAGGCCTCGAGCTGGGTTCGTTCGACCCGCCACTGCCCGCGGCCGCCAACCTTTACGCCGGGCAGGGAGCCGCGGCGCAGGAGCTTCAACGTCTGCGACGCGGTGATGTTTAGCTCGGCGGCGACCTGCTGGATGGTCAGGAACCGGCTGGTGCTGTTGGGGTTGACCGGGCCGCTTCTGGTGTCGCGTGGCGATGTCATAACAAAACGGTAGGGCACAACGCAGCTGCCCCGGTCCGCGGCGAACAGCACGGACGAATGGTGTTCCCGGAAGGGACCGCGGGTTGGAAACACGCGAGCCGGCAGGCTCAGCCGCCGCCTCCCCAGGTCGGCGAGGGTGCATCGCCGTTGCTGGGGGCCGGCCGTGAGCGGGGTTGGTGTGCGGGGGTTGGTTGTCCGGTCCAGGTCATCACGGTCCCTTTCCCGGCGCGTTTGGCGGCATACATGGCCCGGTCGGCGCGTTGCAGCATTGCCTCAGCGGTGGGTGTGGCCTGGTCCGGTGTGAGCTCGGCGATCCCGATGCTGGTGGTCAGCGGCACGACGTCGTGTCCTACGGAGACCGGCTGGGCGAACGCGGCGAAGATCCTGACCGCAACTTCGTGGGGGTCCCCGCCGTCCTCGAGCAGGATCGCGAACTCGTCACCACCGATGCGCGCGGTGGTGTCGCCGGTCCGGGTGACGGCGTTGAGGCGTTCCGCGGCGCTCTTGAGGACGATGTCGCCGGCATCGTGTCCGAGGGTGTCGTTGACGTCCTTGAACCCGTCGAGGTCGCAGTACAGCACGCTCAGTGGCCGTAGGTCGCGCTGGTGCAGCTCCAAGCTGTGACGGAGCCGATCGCCGAACATCAGCCGGTTCGCCAGACCGGTTAGGGGGTCATGGAACGCCTGGTAGCGCAGCTCGTGCTGGGCTGCCAGGACCTGCCGGACCAGCGCGCGGTTGTCCAGCACTGCAAGCAGCTGGCGGCCCAGCAGCGCAGCGATCACGAAGGCGGCTGCGGCCAGTGTCACGTGGTCGCCGTGGCCGGTGAACTCGACGGTCAGGGCGACGGCTAGCCCGATTCCCGCGGGCAGGTAGGGCAGCAGCGCGCGAGCCGTGGACTCCAACCGCAACCGGCTACCGATCGGGTCCTCCCTCGTGGGTGCGGCGCCCTGGTATGCCGCAACAGCGATGAGGAGGAAGCCGCCGAACCAGCCGGCATCGACCGGGGAGCCGGTCTCATACGTCCCCTCGGCGGTGAGGTAGGCGAACCCGGTGTCGGCGACACACAGGCACGCCAACCCGACCGCCACCATCGCAAGAGCGGATTGGGCCTGGCGGGCGTGCGTCACGATGACGACGGTCAAGGTCAGCAGCACGAGGTCGGACAGCGGGTAACCCAGCGAAACCACATATCCGAAGGTGGTGGCCCCGCCGGCGTGCACGGTGCTGCCGAGCGCGGTGACCCAACTCAGAATGAGCAGCGCCCCTGCAACCAGGGCACCGTCGAGCAGGGTCCGCCACCGCGTGGTGCCCTGCAGTACCGCCGAGGGCCAGATCAGTAGCCCGATCGCCGCCAACACGGGGAATAGCAGGTACCCGGCGTCGGCGAAGGACGGGAATGGCGTCTGTCGGCCAGCGATCAGCTCGTAGTAGGACCAGGCCGCCTCGCCCAGCGCCCAGGATGCGGTCCCCACCGCCAGCCACCACCAGGAGCGGGCCGCGCGACCTGATGATCGCCGGGCACGCCATCTGCAGCACACAGCGGCGGCCGCCGCCGCCGCCAGCTGCCCAACGTCATCGACCGCCCGACCGAGCTGGGGCCCCCCGGGCTGAAATCGCGCCAGCATGACGAACACCACCACGGCCAGCAGCAGCATTGCCGTGCCCATTGGTCGCCTGCTGATTCGCCTCATAACACATTAAACACCTAAAAAACGCATAACAGACAGTAGTGACATTCCTCCTGCTGCGGGCGAGCCGGTGGCGCGGTGCGCCCCCACGGCGTGTAGCTCACTGACGAGCCAAGCGCCTTGTAGGTCGAGGCGGTTCTGCACTGAGGACACCCATCCCGGTCCATTCGGCGACGCCGGTCGCGGTGGCGCCCTTCTCGTCGAGGAGGCGCTGGATGACGTCGACGATGCCCTCCTCGAGCGGGGTGACCTTGCTGACCGTGGTCATGACGCTGCCCACCGCTCCACGGCATAGTCGACGAGGGCGAGGGTCACGTGCGCGTAGGTGGCCCCCGTCACCGAGGTGCGTCCGTTCTCCCAGCGGGAGATGGAGGAGTGCGAGACGCCGGAGCGACGGCTCAGCTCTCGCATCGACACCCCGACTCCCGCTCGCGCTGCGGCGAAGGTCCTACCGAGGCCCGGGGTGGCGCTGATCCTGATTGGTGTTGCTGTGGTGGTCATTCTGGTTGTTCCTCTCGTCTCGGCTAGTCCGCAGTTAGTCCGCAAGACGTCCGCAAACAGTCACCGACTGTCACCGGTCCAATCTTGCAAACCTGCAGGCCAGGGCGTTCTACCGGTGATAGTCACCGGTAGTCACCCCTGCGGGCCTAGTTCGAGATGTACTACGACATCTGATGTCGGCCACTCGCTGACCTGCGAGGACCATCCGAAACGCCGCCTGACCTGCAGTGATGTCTGTCATCGCTTGCCGCTGTTGGGCGGCGTTTCGCGTTGAGGTGTGCCATAGATGTGCCATGGGATACTGCATCAGGCAAAACCCACCGCGTCGTGTTAGTACGTTCGCGGAGCGGTAGACGCCGGGTCATCGCGGATGATGGTGAGCAGCCTCAAACACCAAAGAGGACATGGCGGCCCGTCCGGCAGCACGAGATGGTGCAGGCAGGGATGGACACGTCGGATGAAGGACAGCCGCCCCGAAGAGCGACGTCGGAAGAGCCGTGAGTCAGACCCCGCCAACACCATCATCCTGGTGCTGCAAGCAAGGACCGCCACATCCCTTAAGGGGAGCCAGACCCCGGCCTTACCACTCTATAGTGAAGAGCCGTTAAACGTCCGGCATGCCAGCGTCACGAGCTGCCTGGGTGGGAAGCGCGGTAGCAAACCGTCTGGTGATGCTCGTGGGGTGGGTGATTGCGGTGCCGACGACGACGGCGAAGGCACCGAGGTCCAGGCATTGTGCGGCGTCTTGGGGTGTGCGGATCCGGCCTTCAGCGACCACAGGGGTGTCGGTGAGCATCAGGAGCTCGGTGAGAAAGTCGAAGTCGGGTCCTGCGGTGCGCGGCCGATCCCCGGTGTGGCCCGAGAGAGTGGTCCCGATGAGCTCGACGCCTGCGGCCAGGCTCGCCACCGCATCGGCGATAGAACCGCAATCGGCCATCGCCAGGGCGCCGTGGGCGTGGATGGCGTCGACGCAGTCCTGCAGGCTGCTGCGGTCGGGTCGGTCCCTGACGGTGCCGTCCAACGCGACGATCTCGGCGCCGGTCTGCGCGACGTCGATGCAGTCGGCCACGGTGGGGGTGATGAAGACGCCGTCGGTGCCGACCTTGACCAGCCCGATCAGGGGGACATCAAGGGCTGCCCGGATCGACCTGAGGTCATCCAACCCCTGGGCGCGGATTGCGCAGGCTCCGCCGAGGACGGCCGCCTGGGCAACGGCGGTCATGATGCGGGGGTCGCGCATCGGTTCGCCGGGGTAGGCCTGGCAGGAGACGATCAGACCGCCGTGCAGGCGTTGGAGGATGTTCGCGTTCACGCTATGTCCTTTCGCGTTTGTGCGTAAAAGGCCGCGCCGCGCAGGACCAGCCACGCATCGGTCTCGGAAATGATCAGAGGCGTGCCGGACAGGGCGGGGATCAGGGTCCGGGTGAAGCTCGCCCGTAGCGGCTGCTCCCACCGTGGGCCTGCCTGGGACAGGCCACCGGCGATGACGACGACGTCGGGGTCGAAGGCGTTGACCAGGCCGCCGGCCGCCGTCCCGACGGCAGCTGCGCCCATGTCGATGGCGTGGGCTGCGGTGACGTCGGCGTCGGCGGTGGTGAACAGCTCGCGGGCATCGAGCAGGCGGGGATCACCGCCGTGGCGGTAGTACCAGCGCAGCATGCCGGGCCCGCTTCCGATGGCTTCGAGATGGCCGACCTTGCCGCAGTCGCAGAGCAGGCCCTCAGCTTGCGGAACGGCGAGGTGGCCGAAGTGGCCACCGGCCCAGTGGCTACCGGTGAGGGTCTTTCGGTCGCGGACGTAGGAGCCGCCGACGCCTGTCCCGACAGCGAGGACGAGGAGGCTTGTCGCGGATCGGGCGGCGCCGTAGACGGCCTCCCCGAGCGCGAAGGCGTGTCCGTCGCCGAGGGCGAACACCGGGCAGCCGATAGCCTGGCTGAGGTGGTGCGAAAGGGGGGTTCCGGCCCAGCCGCTGATGCTGGTGGTGGAGCCGAGAACGGTGCCGGTCGAGGAGTCGATGACGCCCGCGGAGGAGACCCCCGCGGCGGTGACTCCGCGATCGTCCAGTTGGCGCACCAGTGCAGCCACAGCATCGAGGACGGCCTCGGGCCCCTGCGTGGCCGGCGTCGTTGTGGTCAGGACGGGCCCGTCGAGGTCTCCTTGCTCGGTGACTCTGCCGGCGGCGATCTTGGTGCCGCCGATGTCGACGGCGAAGAGGGTCACAGGTCCCTGCGCACGACGATGTCGAAGCTGTATCGGTCGCCGCGGTAGATCGTCTCGGCGTGCTCGAAGGCCGTGCCGCGGTCGGTGAAGTTGACCCGCTGGACGCGCAGCGCGGCCGCGCCCACCGCTTGGTCCAGGTACCGTGCCTGTTCTGCGTTCAGGTTGACCGCGTCGATGGTCTGGGTGGCGCGGGTGATGGTGACCCCGTCGGCGCGCAACCGCTCGTACAGGGAGTCAGCGGGGTCGAGATGCCCGAGGTGGACCAACCCGGCCACCAGGTACACGTGTTCCAG
>NZ_JANXRJ010000262.1 GCF_025353065.1 Lapillicoccus sp. | reverse complement strand
GAGCCGATCCAGCCGGACGCGCCGGTGACAAAAACCCGCATAGGGTGACCTCCAGTTAGGGACCGCAACCCTCCGGTCCGGGGACCCCAGGCGGCGGTCGCAATACGATGTCAGTTGCTGTCGTGACCGTAGCACGCGATGACATCCGCTGTCATGACCGTAGTGTCTGCGGCATGAGCCGTTGGGAGCCAGACGCCCCGGGCCGCCTACAACTGGCGGCCTTCGAGCTCTACACCGAGCGCGGCTACGACCAAACCACCGTGGCCGAGATCGCCGCCCGCGCCGGCCTGACCGAGCGGACCTTCTTCCGCCACTTCGCCGATAAGCGCGAGGTGCTCTTCAACGGTGGCGACCGATTCCGCGCCACGATCGTCGACCACGTTCTCGCCGTGCCGGCCTCAGCGACCACGCTGGAGGTGGTGACCGCCGGGATCCAGGCGGCCGGTTCCGTTTTCCCGGATCGCGACACCATCCGCCGCCGCCAAGCGCTACTGCACGCCAACCCCGAACTGCAGGAACGCGAACTCAGCAAGCTCGCCACGCTCGCTACCTCAATCAGCCAAGCACTACGCGACCGCGGATCACCGGCCACCACCGCCGACCTCGCCGCCGAAACCGGCGTCGCCGTCATGCGGATCGCCCTCACCCGCTGGATCGAAGACCCCACCGAACGCCCCTGGCGCACCCACGTCAACACCACCATGGCCGAGCTACGCCAGCTGACCGCTTAACCTCGCCCGTTCACGGAACGTGACCCGACGCGCGGTCTGAAAATGCGAAAGTGCCTGTCGCACAACGAGATACTGGACTTCTCTACGGTTCAGCACGCTCGAGTGGAAGGCACCTCGCCAGTGAAGAGTACAACGGGACGATCCCCGAAGAAGTCAGCTCGCCGGGCACGTCGCAAAGCCGTCTGCGGAGGTCGGTCGTGGTCCACGGGGCTGGTGGTCTCCGCGGACGGCGGCGGGGTCGTGGCGCACGCCGGGAACGTGGCGACTCGGCTGCTGGCTGACCGGGTCGGTCTGACCGGGTCGGTCTGACCGGTGCCCTGTCCGGGGCGATGGCCCGCCGCGGGTTCACCCCGATCCATGACCGAGGCCGGGTCCTGGTCGATGTCGCGGTGTTGATCGCCGGCGGGGGAGGCGATCGCCGACATAGACGTCCTGCGCCACCAGAGCGAGGTTCTCGGGTCGGTCGCGTCCGCGCCGACGGTGTGGCGGGCCTTGGACGAGGTCACCCCCGCCGTGACGAAGCGGATCGACACCGCCCGGGCGAAGGTCCGCGCGCACGTCTGGTCTCAAATACCCGGCGGGCTACCCGCGTCGAGGGTCGCTGACACCGACCTCGGCGACACCGTCGTCCTCGACGTCGACGCCACCCTGGTCACGACACACTCAGAGAAACAAGGTTCAGCTCCAACATTTGCGTCCGCGTGGATGGAGTCCGCCCTGGCTGCCGACGACGGCGGTCAACGATGGGTGGTCTACGACGAAGCCTGGCGACTGATGCGACAACCCGCACTCCTGGCCCGCATGCAGTCCCAATGGAAGCTCTCCCGCGGCCTCGGCATCGCCAACCTTCTCATCGTCCACCGTCTTTCCGACCTGGACGCCGTCGGCGACGCCGGCTCCGAAGCGCGAGCCCTGGCCCGCGGCCTGCTCGCCGACTGCTCCACAAAGATCATCTACCAACAGGAGACCAGCGAAGCCCCCGCCACCGCCGCCGTCCTCGGCCTCTCCACCGCAGAACGAGACCAGCTTCCGGATCTGCAACGAGGAGAGGGGCTCTGGCGGGTCGGGCAACGCGCCTTCATCGTCAGACACACATCGACCAAGATTGAAGAGAGTCTGTTCGACACGGACGCTCGAATGAGCTGAGTGGTGGCCTCTGCCATCGCGATGCTTGCTCTCGAGGGTGCTGTGCGAGGTCTCCTCGAACGATCAAGGGGGGCCCCGACCCCAGCAAGCCGGACACACTCACGGTTTGCGAGGCAACACGCGAACGTGACTCCGCCCGACACGGCAGCAACTGAAAACAGCCCTCTACGCGGCGATATGACGCGAGTCCGACGGCGGGCGGATGACGTGTTCAGCACGTACGAGCAAACGTGCCGGAAGTAGATGGGTACGCGGCGTGTGAGTGACCGATGGGGAAGCTGCGCACGTAGACGGACTGCAATCGCGCGTCGCGGCAGGCATGGAGAAGTTGGCGCGAGACGGGCGAGCGGGTGTGCGAGCCGCCAGGTGACAACCTGCTGACCGTGCCAGAGTGAACCGAGCACGTCCTCCACCGGAGATCCAGACGGGCGACGGCACCACCCCACTCGAATAAGGAGCACCTTGATTTACATCACCGTCAAGAAGAAGCTCAAGCCAGGAACCGCGGATGCCTACCTTGCGGCGAGCCAGGCCTACACCGACGCGACCCGCGCTGAGCCGGGCAACAAGTGGTACGAGCACTACCGCAGCGTCGACGACCCCGACACGATCCTGACGATCGAGGCCTTCGACGACGCCGCGGCCGGCGAGGCGCACGTCAACTCCGACCACTTCCAGCACGGGGTCGACGGCGACGCGAAGCAGTACATCGCCGAGCGTCCCGACATCCTCTACATCGACGCCGCGGACCGCGACGGCTGGGACAAGATGTCGGAGTTCTGAGCTGATCGCTGGGCGCCCGGGTGGGCGGCCCCCGCTTCCCACGCCGGGTCACGGCCGAACGATTGCTTCCCGAACCCCATGCGAGGACTTTGTGAGTAGCACCGACGACTTCCGGGTGATCACCTTCAACGACACCCTGCGGGCTGGCGGCATCGAACCGGATGTCGCGCGAGTGAAGCTCTTGCGCCACATCGAGACCCGCAACCGGATCGACGTCCACGACGTGTGGCGAGGTCAGCGCGAGCTGTTCGAGAGCTGGCAGGCTAGGCAGCGGGACGATTTCTTCAACGGCGTGGATTACGTCGCCTCCTTTGTGGTGAGCCGCGCGAGCGAGACGGTCTTCGTGGGCCTCTACACGGTTGATGGCGGCTGGACAGAAGTGGTGGCGGGCACGCCCGACCCCATGACGGGTACGCCCGCCGACTCCCGCACCGCCCTGCACCAACTCACCCGGGTCCCCGACTTCGACATCTACGCCGATCGACTCGTCATCCGGTGGTTCCTCGCGGGGAAAGCCCCCGGCTGGTGGCAGTGGGCGCACCGTAACCTCAAGCCGGTGCTGGAGATCGCCACCCAGCAGGAGGCACCCTTCCCCGGCTGGCTCGCGTTCCAGCACCCCGTGGACGAGCTCGATACCCTGCCTGGCGGCTGGAGGCAGACGCTGCGCTCGACGTCCGGGATCTACCTGCTGACCGACGCGAGGGGCGTGCACTACGTCGGCTCCGCCAAAGGCGGTGACGGACTGCTCGGCCGGTGGCGGGCCTACCGAGGTGGCCGGTCCGGCGGGAACCTAGGGTTGAAGGGTGCGACAGGCCCCTACACAGTCTCAGTACTGCAGACCGTTGACCCGGCGATGTCCGATGAGACGGTCGAGCGCATCGAATCGCTCTGGAAGAACAAGCTTGGGGCGCGCGAGGTCGGGCACAACCTCAACTGACAACCAAAGGGCCGCGAGAACCGCGGTCCCACATGGCCCCCGTCACGTACGCCACCCGCACCCTCCCAGCCGCGGATCGCGTCCCGTCGCCGTTCCAGCAGCTCCACGGACAGCAACATCGAGGTCGTCGTCGAGTTCAGGTAGCGCCCGACAGGCGGCGGAGTGGGATGGCCGCTTAAGCAGCGGAAGGGGACGGCCGCTACGGACCGGAAGGGACGGCCGGCACTCGCGGTTGCTAGTGCGTGTTAGAAGAGTCGCTGGGGGAGCATGCACCCGACGACCCAGTTGGGGAGGTCGACGATTTCGTGGATACGAAGTTCAGCGAGAATGCCGGTGAGGGCGTAGGCCTCGACCTCGCTGATGTGCTGCGCTTTGGCGAGGGGGCCGATAGCGCGCCGGGTGGCGTCGCGGGCGGCGGTCATCAAGTCGGGTCCGATACCGGTGAAAATCCGGTACCCCTCTTGGGCGGGGTACGTGTCGGGGACGAGGAGCTCGGGTGCGTCAAGTCCGGCATGGGGGATGAGGTCAACTTGGAGGGTCATCTGCATCGGGCACTCGATGGCCGTGCCTGAGATCTCGCCTTCGCCTTGGAGGGCGTGACCGTCGGCTGCTGAGAGCAGGGCCCCGTCGTTAAAGACGGGGATGGTGAGTGTGGCGCCGGTGTTGAGGTAGCGGACGTCGATATTGCCGGCGGCGTTGGTGGGGGTGATCGTGGCGAAGTCGCCGTCGGCCGCAGGGGCGACGCCGATGCAGCCGATCATGGGGTGCAGGTCGAAGCGGGCCCCGTTGGGGGTTTCGATGTGTCCGGCGTCCAGCTCCCAGACCTTCAGGTAGGGGTCGGTGATCTCGTCGCTGAGTAGCCCGAAGCCGGGAAGGAGGCCGCTCCAACCCCACCCCAGGGGGGTCAGCTCCAGGACCGTGATCTGTAGTGCGTCACCGGGTTTGGCCCCCTCGACGTAGATGGGTCCGACCAAGGGGTCCAGGTTTCGGTAGTCGATCTGGGCGATGTCATCGGTGGTTGAGGCGCGATGGAGTTCGCCGTCGGAGGCGTCCGGTGCGCGAAGGGACACCTGCTCGCCGGACTGGATCGTCAGGACCGGCGGTTGTTGGCGGTTCCACGTCTTGTGCTTATGGGCATCGCCCAGTTGATGGATTGTGCGTGCGGGAAAGGTCACGGCCTACTCCTTCGATGTCTAAACGGCGCCGGCCGTAGTGATGTCGTGCGGCGGGATGGCCCGGGTGATGATCTTGCCTCGTTGAGCGAACAGGATGACGGCACCGATGACGAGGTAGGCGCCGATGGCGTATGGCCAGTACCTCAGGGGCGCGGGGGGTAGCGGCAGGATCTGCGCTTGGAAGGTGTAGGCCAGGAGTGGCAGGGCGATCAGGGTGGGGATGAAGTACAGATACCGTCGGTGGGCGATGTCGCCCTTCCAGAAGTAGATCGTCGCGGCGACGCTGGTCATGCCGTAGGCGATGATGACTGCGAGTGTGGCCAGGGCGCCCATCCACCCGTACACGTCGGAGGGCTTGTCGGTGAAGGGGAAGAAGGCGAGCCCACCCACCAGACCGAGGACCATGGAAAGGTTCAGCGCCCGGTGCGGTGAGGCGTGGACCGGGTGGATCGCGCTGACGCTCTGGGGCAGACGGCCGTCGCGGGCTAGGGAGAAGACGACGCGGGCCGCTCCGTCGGCCGAGGCCAGCGCGCACGCGAACGTGCTCAGGGCCGCCCCCACGTTGGTGGCTTGGGCGGCCCAGTTGCCCAGGTACATCCCGGCCAGGTCGGTGTTCGGGGCGGCAGAGGAGGAGTAGGCGTTCACCCCGGCTGCCGAGGTTCCGAAGCCGACGGTCTGGGCGTAGGAGATAACGATGAACACCAGTCCAGCCAGGATCACTGCCGCGGCCAGACTCAACGGGATGGCGATCTCGGGGCGTTCAGACTCTTCACCCAGGACTGCGGACCCCTCGAAACCGATGTAGGTGAGGAACCCGAACACCAAGGCGCCGCCCAGTCCGCCACTGGCGACCCCGGAGGGAGTGAGGGGTTTCAGGGACAGGCTATGCCCGCCGTCACCGCCCCTGACCAGAATCACGACGGCGAGAATGAACATCAAAACGATGGAGATCCCTTCCAGGACCAGGAACACCTTGGTGGACAGCTCGATCTTGCGGTAGCCCAGGGCCCAGATCCCGGCCCCGCCTACCAAGAACATCACCGGCCAGGGAAGATTGACCCCCGTAACGTTGACGATCAGGAGGTCGGCGAAGGTGGCGAACCCGGCCAGCAGGGTCCCGATGAACGTCACATACACCAGGGCCAGGCACCAGCCGGCGATAAACCCAAACCGGGGGCCGATGGCGGCCTTGGTCAACCCATAGACGCTGCCGGCGTCGCTGAACCGGCGGGACAAGCGGTAGAAACCCGCCCCGACGCAGCCGATGCCGATCGTGGAAAGGACGTAGATAAAGGGCACCCCCGCGCCGGCGCTGGCGGCCACGAAAGGGGTGTTTAGGCCCATCCCCGCTGACGGTGCCATCAGCGCAACAGGTAGTGCGAGAACCTCAATGAAGGATAGCTGCCGGATCAGTTTCAACGCGCCTCCCAGGTGTGTGGCGTGAGCATAGAGGGGAACGCGCTGGCACGGTAGTCCCTGGCCGGTACCCCGCCCCGACCACACCCAGAACGTCGGTGCCGCCGGTCACCGGGTTGGTCCGCACCGTGGCGAACTGGTCGGGGACCACCATCGGCGCGGTGACGCCGTTCCGGTCGAGCAACCTCGCGGACTGGACTCAAGTTGAATCGCCGGAAGGGATCGGATGGTCATTGCATCCGGGGTCCTGCCGGCGCACCCTAGGATCCATGGAGTTCTGGATCATCGAGGTCGCGGACGGGCCGACCTGGTCCGCCGGGGGTCAGCTGAGCGTGACAAGCTTCATCGCCAACCGGAGGACCATGCCCCCTGCTGACTTGGCGCTGATCGCGGCCCGGGCCGGTTCTCCGGTCGCCGGGTGCGGAAGATTCGGCGCGTGAGCTTCAGCTGGAAAAGCGTCATGTCGGGTGTGCGCGCGCCGAGTATGGCCCTGATATTGCTGGCGGCGGCGGTTGTGTTGACCGGGGGAGTGGAGGCTGCGCTGTTGGCACATGACTACGACGGCCCGCTGTTCGTGGTCGAGCTTTTTCCGGTCGCCGGGATCATCTTCGCCGCCGCTGGGCTGGTGGCGTGGGAGCGCCGGCCGAGCAACCAGTTGGGCGCAATCATGGTGGTCGGTGGGTTCGCCTGGCTGGTCGCTGCTCTGGTCAACACCGAGGTCACCGTGTTGGAGGTGGCCGGTACGGTGCTGCAAACCGTGGCCCTCGGGGTCGTCATCCACCTGTTGCTGGCTTTCCCCTCGGGAAAGCTCCAATCCCGTATGACGTTTGCCACCGTTGTTTTGGCGTATTTTGTTTGCCTCGTACTACAGATTCCGCACTATTTGTTCATTCCGGCGTCCAGCCCCGGTGGCTTGTTGGCGGTTGCTGATCGCCCTGATCTGGCGGCGGCGGCAAAGTGGGTGCAGCAGGGGATAGGTATCGCTGTGGTCGTCTCGGCTGCGGTGATCCTGATCGGCCGGCTGCGCCGATCCTCGACGCAGCACCGGCGAGTACTCGGGCCGCTCTATGTCTACGGTACGGGCGCGGTGGTGTTCATTTCGTTCGCGCCGAACGTCTTGCGGTCACTTCTGGGAATCTCGGCGGCAGCGACGGCCGCGCTGCAGATCACCGCGCTCATCGGCGTTCCGGTTGCTTTCACGGTTGGCCTGCTGGCCGGCGGGTTCGCCCGTACCAGTGATCTGCAGCAGCTCGGTGTCTGGCTCGGGTCGACAGTGACAAGCCGCCCTCCGCTCCTTCAAGCGCTGAGTCGAGCTCTTGGTGACGAATCCGTCCAGCTGGCCTACTGGACTGCGGAACAGGACGGTTACGTCGATGGGCAAGGCCGGCCGCTCGAGGTTCCTCGTGAGGGTTCCGGTCGGAATTCAGCGTTGATCGAGGTGGGCGGGCGACGGGTCGGTGCGGTTTTTTACGACTCCGTCCTGATCGGCAATCCTGAACTTGTCCGCTCCGCCGGAAGGGTGGTGGGTATCGCGGTGGAGCAGGAGTGGATGACCGGTGAGCTGCTCGCCAGCCGTGAGGCGTTGCGGCTGTCCAGCGCCAGGATCGTTGCGGCTGGTGACCGGGAGCGGCGCCGGATCGCCCGGGACCTGCATGACGGTCTGCAGATGCAGTTGGTTCTGCTTGCCCTGGAGGCCCAGCGTCTGGCCGGTGACCCGGCCGCGTCGCCAAGCATCACCGTGGCCGCCACCACGCTGCGGTTGCGCATCGATGCGGCGGCGGGCGAGCTGCGCAAGCTGGTGTATGACATCATGCCGGCGCCGCTGGTCGAACGCGGCCTCGAGGCGGCGACCCGGGACCTGGTCGACCGGATGCCCCTACCGACGAAGCTCGACCTCGACGTGGCTGGGTCGATCCCCGAAAGTGCCTCGAGTGCCGCATATTTTGTCATCGCGGAGGCACTGGCCAACGCGGTCAAGCACTCTGGGGCCACCGGCCTCGTCGTGCGGGTGGGTCGCAGCGACGACGACATCGTCGTGGAGGTGGCAGACAACGGCATTGGAGGAGCAGCGCCCGGGGAAGGGCTGGGTCTTCGCAGTCTCGCCGACCGGGTCGGTGTGCTCGGCGGTTCGCTGCGCATCCACAGCGTCGCCGGAGGGGGGACCAGAGTGGTCGCGGAGCTGCCGTGCGGGTCGTAATCGGCGAGGACGAGGCCCTGCTGCGCGAGGGGCTTGCGTACGTGCTCAACCACGGCGGCTTCGACGTCGTGGCCTCGGCCGGCAACGGAGCGGATCTCCTGCGCCTTGCCCGCCAGCACGAACCGGAGCTGGTCATCACCGATATCAGGATGCCGCCCGGTCACACGGACGAGGGTTTACGTGCCGCTTTGCAAATCCGACAACTTCTGCCGCACACCGCCATCGTTGTGTTGTCGCAGCATCTCCAGCGGCAGTACGCGGTCGAGCTGGTCGCGGAGCAGTCCGCCGGCGTCGGCTATCTGCTGAAACAGCGAATCGCCGACATCGCTACGTTCTGCGGCGATCTGCTGCGCGTGTGCGCAGGCGAGATCGTGCTCGACCCAGAAGTGGTGCTACTCATGTTGACTCGGGCGCGCACTGAGGGCCACGGCGTCCAGCGACTCACCGCCCGACAGCAGGAAGTGCTCGACCTCATGGCACAGGGGCTCAACAACGCCGCTATCGCTCGTCGTCTTCTCATCTCCGAGAAAGCCGTTGTCAGTCACGCTTCTCATATCTACGACGAGCTCGGTCTGCAGACCGACGACGACAGCCACCGCCGAGTCCTTGCGGTTCTGAGCCACCTCAATCGTTGAGCTCCCATAGCGGCCTTATCGCCAGTGCGCGATAGACCTGGGTCCATTTGCATCGGCGGTCGTGGAACGCACAATTCGTTGGGCGCGCCGTTTGGTCCGTGCCGCCGTGTCGCCACATCCGCACATGCTCGCGCCGACATCTAGCCGTTTCCCAGTAAGCAAAGGAAGTCATGATCAAGGTTCGCGTTCCCAGGCGGGTCATTGCTGTCATAGCGGCACTGGTGCTGGTCGTGCCCGTCGGTATGTTCACCGGCCAGACCATGGCGGCGGCGGGCGCCACCGCTGCTTTTCCGACGACGGATCTGCTCAGTGCCCCCGCGTTGGGGGCGCCGGCGCCGACCAGCTTCGGAACCTGCGGGCCCGGCGGCACCTGCGGGGCGCCGTACCCCGGCGGGATGTACGCGGCGACGCCGGCCCAACGTGGGTCCCTTCAAGCTATGCAGGCTGTGGCTATCGCCAACGTCATCCACGATCACGCGTTGGACGGCGGTGACGCCGGCGCGGTGCAGAGTTGGGCCAGGCCCGAAGCGGATGCGCAGTTGTGGGGACTGCTGGTCGATTCGATCAACGCCGTGCACAGTGGCAACGCGACCGCCGACCAGTTGAACGCGGACGCGTGGCTGACCGCGATGCTGCAGCGGGAGGCGGTCACCACCGCGCAGGGCGCAGGGTTGGAGTACACGAAGTGGGCCGGGCTGGGCATCCAGGGGTATTCCAACCTTTTGTCGTCGAACCCGACAGAGGCGCAGCTGGCGACATTCCTGGCCGGCACACCGCAGCCCTACACGAACGGCGGGTCGGCCACGAACAGCGCGGCCAGCACGGACGGGGGGTACTGCGTCTACCGGTCCCCGTTACCGCTGCAGGCCGACTACACCAGCAACATCTTCACCCCGTTCAGCGCGCCGCAGACCTGCTTCACCCCGTGCACCAGCATTTTAGGCTGTCTGCCGCCGACGCCCTCGTTCGGGCAGTTTGAGTCCTGGGGAGCGGCGAGCCAGAACAACGGGCGGTATTCCGGTTTCGGGTCGCCCACCGATGTGCGGAGCATCGCGGTCGGCGGCGCGATGGCCGCGACTGCCACGGTCGGGGCGATCGGCGGGGGGCTGGTGACCGCTTCGGCGCTGGGTAGCACGTTGGGCGGGACGGCCTTCCAGACGGCGGTGTTCCCGTTCGCCGGCCGCGCCGCTCCCCTTGCGATCAGCGCGGCCCAGAATGCCGCCGCCGCGGCGGGGGAGAGCGCGGCGGATGCGGCCCAGGAGGTCATCGACGCGGCCGAGGCGGCCGGTGGTGAGGCCGCGGCTTCGGGCGTGGGGATCATCGTCTCGGCGGTCATCTTCGCGGTGACGACCGCGGTGCAGCAGGGACTCACCGTGATCAGCGCGGCGGCGATCCCCGGCAAGTTGGCGTCGCTGACCGCCCAGGCCGAGGCGACGACACCGGACCCGTACGCGGCGCTGACCAACAACCCCAGTGGACTGTTCTCGATGTTCACGGGCGCTGTCCTGCCGCAACCGCGGTTCAGCACCTGCGACAACTCAATTACCATCTCCGGATTCGGGGCGTTGACGGCGCCGTGTCTGAACCCGACGCCGATCCCGGCCGCCACCCCCTTCGACCCGCAGTGGGTTATCACGCCCTCCGGGTCGACGACTTCCACGACGCAGCCGACGCTGGGCCTGACCGACAGCTCGACCGGACTCACCTCGACGGAATTCCTGCACGGCAACTGGATCGTCACCACCGCCACCATCAACGGCACAACGGCATCGGCGCAAGGTCTGCGGCTGCACTACGCGGACTGGACCGGGGCCGCGCACACCGCTTTCCTGTTCGCTAACCAGACCCCGGCGCAGTTCCTGACGGTCGCCGACTCCGCGTTCGACTCCGCGTTCGACCCGTCCACCTGCGTGACCGCCGGGGCCTGCTCGCTCACCCCCGAGATCCAGGTCGTCGGCGCCGGAGGGGTCCACGAAAGCGTGTCGGTGACCGGTGGCGCGGAAGTACCCACCCTGCCGACTCCGCCGCCGTGCACCAACCCCAACCCTTTCCTGTGCGGCACCCACGACACGCCGACCACGACCACGGTGACCGGTCCGACCA
>NZ_JANXRJ010000188.1 GCF_025353065.1 Lapillicoccus sp. | reverse complement strand
GACGAGATGTACGTCTTCCCCGCGACCCACTACGTCGCCGGTCCCGAGCGGATGGAGCGCGCCATCATCGGCATCGAGCTGGAGCTCATCGACCGCCTGGCCGAGCTGGAGCGGCAGGGCAAGCTGCTCGAGGCCCAGCGGCTGCGGATGCGCACGACCTACGACATCGAGATGATGCGGCAGGTGGGCTCCTGCAGCGGCATCGAGAACTACTCCCGCCACATCGACGGCCGGGCCGCGGGGACGGCCCCGAGCTGCCTCATCGACTACTTCCCCGAGGACTTCCTGCTGGTGATCGACGAGTCGCACCAGACGGTGCCCCAGATCGGGGCGATGTACGAGGGTGACATGTCTCGCAAGCGGATGCTCGTCGACCACGGCTTCCGGCTGCCCAGCGCGACGGACAACCGGCCGCTGATGTGGGAGGAGTTCCTCGAGCGGATCGGCCAGACGGTCTATCTCTCGGCGACCCCGGGCAACTACGAGCTGGCCAAGTCCGGCGTCCCGGTGGAACAGATCATCCGGCCGACCGGGCTCGTCGACCCCCAGATCGTCCTCAAGCCGACCAAGGGCCAGATCGACGACCTGCTCCACGAGATCAACCTGCGGGCCGAGAAGAACGAGCGGATCCTCGTGACCACGCTGACCATGAAGATGGCCGAGGACCTCACCGACTACCTCCTCGACAAGGGTGTCCGGGTGCGCTATCTCCACTCCGACATCGACACCCTGCGCCGGGTCGAGCTGCTGCGGGAGCTGCGGCTGGGGGAGTACGACGTCCTCGTCGGCATCAACCTCCTGCGCGAGGGGCTCGACCTGCCCGAGGTCTCGCTCGTGAGCATCCTCGACGCCGACAAGGAGGGGTTCCTGCGGTCGGCGCGGAGCCTGATCCAGACCATCGGTCGCGCGGCGCGCAACGTCAGCGGCGAGGTGCACATGTATGCCGACAAGGTCACCCCCTCGATGCAGCAGGCTCTCGACGAGACCGACCGCCGACGCGAGAAGCAGGTCGCCTACAACCTCGAGCGCGGCGTCGACCCGACGCCGCTGCGCAAGAAGATCGCCGACATCACCGACATGCTGCAGCGCGAGGACGCCGACACCGAGGCCCTCCTCGGCAGCGGCCGGTCGCAGTCCCGCGGCAAGTCGAGCAAGGCCATGAAGAACGGTGGCGGTCCGAGCGGGGGGAAGGGCGCACTGGCCGCCGACATCGGGCTCGCCGGCGGCGACCGGCTCTCCGGGCTGGCCTCGAGCGACCTGGCCAACCTCATCCAGGAGCTCACCACCCAGATGCACCAGGCTGCGGCCGAGCTCCACTTCGAGCTCGCGGCCCGGCTCCGGGACGAGCTCGGGGATCTCAAGAAGGAGCTCCGCCAGATGACGCGGGCCACCTCCTGAGGCGACCTGCCTTCCCGGATTGGGGTGAGAACGCGTCATCGGTGACGCGTCTGGACCTCAATCCGGCGGCGGGGTCCAGCGGGGTCAGGGGCGCGCGCCGTCGATGCTGCGGGGGACGTCCCAGGGGTTGTCCGAACGCAGGTCCTCGGGCAGCAGGGCGTCCGGGAGGTCCTGGTAGCAGACCGGCCGTTGGAAGCGTTCGATGGCGAGCGAGCCGACCGAGGTCGTGCGGGAGTCGGACGTCGCGGGGAAGGGTCCGCCGTGCACCATCGCGTGCGTCACCTCGACCCCCGTGGGCCAGCCGTTGACGAGGACCCGGCCCGCCCGGTCTTCGAGGGCCGGCAGCAGGATCCGCGCGATCCGCAGGTCGTCCTCGGACGCGGGGTCGAGCCGCAGGGTCGCCGTCAGCTGTCCCTCGAGCCCGGCCAGGGTGTCGCGCAGCCGGTCGACACCCTCGGCACCAGCAGGGTCGTAGCGGACGACCAGCCCCGCGGCGCCGAAGACCTCATCGGCCAGCTCGGGATCCGCCCCGAACGTCGCGAGGTCGGTGGAGGCGACGACCGAGGCGGGCGCGTTCGCGCCCCCGCCGTTGGTCCCGGTGGCGACCGTGCTCACCCCGGCAGACCGGGCAAGGCGCCCGACCCCCCGGTCGTAGGCGGCCCGGATCCCCGACGTCAGCATCGTCGTACCCGGCATGCCGGTCTGGGTCGCGGCGATCCCAGCCACGAAGGCGTCGCCGATCGGTCCGGCGGGCAGGAAGAGCAGCCCGGGTTTGGTGCAGAGCTGGCCGGCGCTGCCGGTCAGCGAGGCGAGGTAACCCGCGGCGAGAGCCGTAACGACACCTGCTGCGCCGGACAGCGCCCCGGGAAGGATCACGACCGGGTTGACCGACGACATCTCGGCGTAGACGGGGATCGGTTCCGCCCGGGCCGCCGCCGCAGCGACGAGGGCGAGCCCGCCGGCGCGCGATCCGGTGAAGCCCACCGCCTTCACCCGGGGGTCGGTCACGAGCTGTCGACCCACCTCGGTGCCGGCGCCGTGGACGAGCGAGAACACGCCGGGCGGCATACCCGTCCGGGCTGAGGCTCGGGCGACCGCTCGCGCGACCAGCTCCGAGGTGCCGGGGTGGGCCGGGTGGGCCTTGACGACGACGGGGCAGCCCGCGGCGAGTGCCGAGGCCGTGTCGCCACCGGCCGTCGAGAAGGCCAGTGGGAAGTTGCTTGCCCCGAAGACCACGACGGGGCCGAGCGGCACCTGTCGGACGCGAAGGTCGGGGCGCGGGAGCGGTGCGCGATCGGGCAGGGCGGGGTCGACGCGCACTCCTCGGTGGTCCGCCCTCCGGACGACGGCGGCAAACATCCGCAGCTGCCCGCAGGTGCGCGCCAGCTCGCCGGTCAGCCGGGCCGTGGTCAGCCCGGACTCCAGCACAGCGCGCTGGACGATCTCGCCGCCGTCGGCCTCGATCTCCTCGGCGACGGCCTCGAGGAAGGCGGCCCGCGCGACCGGCGACGTGGCGCGGTAGTCCGCGAAGGCGGCCGCCGCGGTGCCCACCGCGTCCGCGACCTGGGCCTCGTCGAGCAGGGTGAAGGCCGGCTCGAGGGCGGTTGAGGTGGCGGGCGCCTGAGCGAACGCCGACCCGGCGTGGCCCTCGACGTCCTCTCCGGCGATGATCGAGTGTCCGAGCAGGGGCACGGCAAGCCTTCCTGGTTGCTTCGGTGGTGGTGAGGGGATCCTGGCCCTGACGATGGCTGCAGACGCCTCCCCGTTCGAGGTGCTGTGTAACATATTACTGTCGATAGCACCCATGGCCCGCGGGCGGGGCGTCATCACGAGGTCGGAGAAAGGTGAGCGAATGGGACGTGTGGTGGTCATCGGCGCCGGCATCGTCGGCGCCGCCTGCACCTGGTATGCCGCCCACGCCGGCTGGGAGGTCGTCCTCGTCGATCGTGGTCGTCCCGGGGCCGGCACCACGAGCCGCGGTGAGGGCAACCTGCTGGTGTCCGACAAGGGCGACGGACCCGAGCTCGACCTCATGCGCCTCAGCCGTCGCCTGTGGCTGGAGCTCGGTGACCACCTCGGCCGCGACCGGCTCGAGCTCGACGAGAAGGGCGGCCTCGTCGTCGCGACGTCGGACGCCGGCCTGGCCGGGCTGCGCACCTTCGCGGCCGGCCAGCGCGCGGCGGGCGTCGACGCGATCGACGTCGCGACGGCGGGCGACCTCCGTCGCCTCGAGCCGCTGCTCTCCGATCGGCTGCCCGGAGGCGTGCTCTATCCCGAGGACCTGCAGGTGCAGCCGGTGCTCGCGGCCGATGCCCTGGTCGCCGGCGCCCGGCAACGCGGGGCGAGCACGCGGTTCGGGGTGGAGGTCGAGGGAGCGGTCACCTCCGGCGGCCGGCTGACCGGGGTCCGACTCGTCGGAGGTGAGGTGCTGGGCGCCGACGCAGTCGTGAACGCAGCAGGCACCTGGGGCGGCGAGGTCGGCGTGCGCCTCGGAGCGCCGATCCCCGTCCTGCCGCGACGGGGCTTCATCCTCGTGACCGAGCCGGTCGGTCCCCTCGTGCGCCACAAGGTCTACACCGCGGAGTACGTCGACAACGTCGCCTCGAACGACGCGGCGCTCCAGACCTCCACCGTCGTCGAGTCGACCCGGGGCGGCACGATCCTCATCGGTGCGAGCCGGGAGCGGGTGGGCTACGACGCCGGAATGAGCCCGAAGGTGGTGGCGCGGCTGGCTGCCGGGGCCGTCGAGATCTTCCCGTTCCTCCGTCGGGTCGACCTGCTGCGCGTCTACCGTGGCTTCCGGCCCTACTGCCCCGACCACCTGCCCGTGATCGGCCCCGATCCCCGCGTCCCGGGCGTCATCCACGCCTGCGGTCACGAGGGCGCGGGGATCGGCCTCGCGGCAGCGACCGGATATCTCGTCGCCCGCTACCTCGATGGTGGGCCGATGCCGGACGAGGTCCCCGTCTCGGCGTTCGTGCCCGACCGCTTTGCCGAGGTCTCCGTATGACGCGGCCGGACCACGTCGGGCCAGGGCTGGGTTTCACGTTCGACGGTCGCCGCATCCACCACCGCCCCGGGCAGACGGTGGGTGCCGCCCTCGTCGAGCACGACATCCTCGCCTGGCGCACCACCCGCCACGATGGTCGACCGCGTGGGCTGTTCTGCGGGATCGGGGTGTGTTTCGACTGCCTCGTGACGGTGGACGGCATTCCGAACCAACGCGCCTGCGTCGTCCTCGCCGACGAGGTGGAGGAGATCACCACGCAGTCGGGGTCCGGCCACGATCGGCTCGCTCTCCGGGACCCGGCCGATGATTGACGCAGGGACCGTGACGGCCGACCCGGTGAACGAGACGGTCACGCCGGTCGACGTCGCGATCGTGGGGGCCGGTCCTGCCGGCCTCGCCGCCGCCGTGACGTGCGCCCGTGCCGGGTTGAGGGTCTGCCTCATCGACCGCGGCACGAGCCTCGGTGGGCAGTACTGGCGCCAGCCCGCCGCATCCCCCGACTTTCTCCAATCCCTGGTCGCGCGAGAGGCGCCCGTCTCGGGCCCCGGTCGAGGACCGGTCCATCCGAGGGACCTGCGCCACCTCCATCACGACCTGGCCACCTTCGACGCACTCCGGGAGCGGGTCGGGGAGGCCCTGCATGCCGGCCTCGTCGACCTGCGACTCCGCACCCAGGTCTGGACCGCGGTCGTGACGGACGCGGCGGTCGTGACGGACGCGCCGGGTGGGACGGACGCGCCGGGGCCGGCCGCCGACGGGGCAGCAGTCGTCGACCTTCACGTCCTGGGCCCAGCCGGAGTGGCGGGAGTAGTGCGCGCACGCCGCCTCGTGATCGCCACCGGGGCCCACGACATCGGGCTGCCCTTCCCGGGCTGGGACCTCCCGGGGGTGATGACCATCGGCGGTATCCAGGCGCTGCTCAAGAGCAGCGACGTGGTCCCGGGGCGACGCGTCGCCCTCGGCGGCACCGGCCCCTTCCTCCTGCCGGTCGCCACCGGGCTCGCGGCCCGCGGTGTCGAGGTCGTGGGGGTCTTCGAGGCCAACGCCCCCACCGGCTGGTGGCCGCACCTGTCGACGGTCGTCCGCAACCCGGACCGGCTGAGGGAGGGGCTCGCGTATGCCGCGACGCTCGCCCGCCGCCGGGTGCCGTTCCGCCCGCGCACGATGATCGTCGAGGCGCACGGCCACGACCGCGTCGAGGCGGTGAGTGTGTGTCGCCTCGACCGGGCGGGGAGGCCGGGGCTCGAGAGTGTCGTCCGGCACGACGTCGATGCGGTCGGAATCGGCTGGGGTTTCAGCCCCATCCTCGATCTCGCGGTGACCCTCAGGTGCGCAACACGCCTCGGGGACAACGGGTTTGCCGTCGTCGCCGTCGACAGCGAGCAGCGCAGCAGCGTGCCCATGGTCCTGGTCGCCGGGGAGCCCACCGGTGTCGGCGGCGCCGCGCTGGCGCTCGCCGAGGGGGAGCTCGCAGGGCACGTCGTGGTCGCGGACCTCACCGATCCCGTTGGCACCACGGCTCGCTCGCGACGCACCGGCCAGCGTCTCCGGACGGTCCGGCGTGACGTCGTGCGGTTGCGGTCGTTCGCCACCGCCATGCACGCCGCCCACCCGATCCCGCCCGGCTGGGCCGCCGCGGTCCGACGCGAGACGACCGTCTGCCGGTGCGAGGAGGTCGACGCCGCAACGGTTCTCGAGGCCGTGGCCGCGGGTGCAGACACGGCCCGGCAGGTGAAGCAGCTGACCCGCGCGGGGATGGGCTGGTGCCAGGGGCGCACGTGCGAACCGGCGTGTGCGTTGCTGGCGGCCGGTGCCGCTCAGCAGACCACCCGGGAGAAGGCACCTCTCGCAGGCCCGGTCGGAGCGTCCGCGCTCGCCGGTGACACCGAGCGGCTCGTAGCGCAACCGGTCTCCCTGGGAGCCCTTGCGGACCTGCTCCCACGGAGCTCATCACAGCCCAGTCATGATCAGTAACGTGTAACATATTACTGATCTCCAGACCGTCCACCCGAGAGGCCCGACGTGCCCAGCGACACCCCCTCCCCCCGCACCCCCTGGCACGGCGTCATCGTCGCCGCCAGCCTGCCGTTTCACCACGACTCGTCCGGTGACCTCGTGCCGGACCTCGCGGCATACGGCGAGAACGTCGCCTGGCTGGCCGCCAACGGCGTGCACGGCGTCGCCCCGAACGGCTCGCTGGGGGAGTACCAGACCCTGACGGTCGAGGAGCGCGACGCCGTCGTCGCGACGGCGGTTGCCAACGCTCCGGAGGGCTTCACCGTCATGCCGGGCGTCGGGGCCTACGGCGGCCGCGAGTCGAAGCGGCATGCGCAGGCGGCGAAGGACCTCGGGTGCCAGGCGGTGATGGCCCTGCCGCCGAACGCCTATCGCGCCGATGAGCGCGCCGTGCTGGAGCACTACGAGCTGGTCGCGTCGGTCGGCCTCCCGGTGACGGCCTACAACAACCCGATCGACACCAAGGTCGACCTCTCGCCGGCGCTCCTCGGACAACTGCACCGCGAGGGCTTCATCGTGGGGGTCAAGGAGTTCTCGGGCGACGTGCGCCGCAGCTACGAGATCGCCGAGGAGGCACCGGGGCTCGACCTCCTCATCGGCAGCGACGACACCGTGCTCGAGGTGGGCCTCGCGGGTGGGGTCGGCTGGGTCGCCGGCTATCCGCAGGTCTTCCCCCGAGCCTGCGTCGAGCTCTTCGAGGCCAGCGTCGCCGGCGACCTCGACCGCGCGCTGCCGCTCTACCGTCAGCTCCACCCGGTGCTGCGCTGGGACTCGAAGACGGAGTTCGTCCAGGCCATCAAGCTCGGCCAGGACATGGTCGGCCGCACCGGTGGCGTATGCCGCCCTCCGCGCCAGCCGTTGGCGGGCGAGACCGAGCGGGTGGTCCGGACGGCGACCCGGGCGCTCGTTGACGCCGGCGTGAAGTAGCGCCCCCGCATGCGCAGCTCTGTCGTCTACCACGCCGTCGACTCCCACACCGAGGGCATGCCGACACGCGTGATCACCGGCGGCGTGGGGGTGCTTCCCGGGGCGACGATGGCCGAGCGGCGGCTGCGGTTCATGGCCGAGCGCGATGGCCTGAGAACGCTGCTCATGTACGAGCCGCGGGGCCACGCGTCGATGTCCGGCGCGATCCTGCAGCCGCCGACCCGGCCGGACGCCGACGTCGGAGTCCTGTTCATCGAGGTGACCGGGTGCTTGCCGATGTGCGGCCACGGCACCATCGGGGTCGCGACGGTGCTGGTCGAGACGGGCATGGTCGAGGTGACCGAGCCCGAGACCGTCATCCGGCTCGACACCCCGGCCGGCCTCGTCACGGCTCGGGTCCACGTCGAGGGCGGCGCCGCGGTGTCGGTGACCCTCGAGAACGTCGCGTCCTACAGCCATGCCCTCGACCAGGTCGTCGAGGTGCCCGGCTTCGGCGAGGTCCTTTACGACATCGCCTACGGCGGCAACTTCTACGCGATCGTCCGCACGGACGACCTGGGGCTCGAGTTCGCCCGGGCCAACAAGGGCCCACTGCTCGAGGCCGGGCTGGCGATCATGGACGCGGTCAACGACCAGCATCCCGTCGTCCACCCCGAGCACCCGGAGATCGACGTCTGCCACCACGTCTACCTCGAGGCCCCAGGATCGACCGCGCAGCACTCCCGCCACGCGATGGCGATCCACCCGGGATGGTTCGACCGCTCGCCCTGCGGCACCGGCACGAGCGCTCGGCTGGCCCAGCTCCACGCCCGGGGACTTCTCGGGGTCGGCGACGAGCTGGTGAACGAGTCGTTCATCGGCGGCCGCTTCCTCGGGACGGTCCTCGGCGAGACCACGATCGGTGGGCTCCCCGCCATCCTGCCCGCCGTGACCGGCCGGGCCTGGATCACCGGGACGGCTCAGTACCTGCTCGACCCGAGCGACCCCTTCCCCACCGGGTTCCTGCTGTGAGCGGGCAACCGGCGGTGAGCGGGCAACCGGCGGTGAGCGCCCCGATCGTCGTCGCCGTCGGGTCCCGGACCAGCCTGCGAGACCAGGTGGCCCAGGTCATGCGCGGGCTCCTCGTCTCCGGCCAGCTCGAGCCCGGGACCCTCTGCACCGTCCCCCGGCTGGCTATGCAGTTCGGGGTCTCGGCCACCCCGGTCCGCGAGGCGCTGCTCGACCTGTCCCACGAGGGTCTCCTCGAAGCCGTGCGCAACAAGGGTTTTCGCGTGACCGCGGTGAGTGACGCAACCCTCGGCGAGCTGGCCGAGCTGCGGACGCTGATCGAGGTGCCGGCGATGGTCGCGGTCGCCGGCGACCGGCGACACGGCGTCGGAGGCAGGGTCGAGGCGCTGCGCCCGCTGGCCCACCGGATCGTCGCGGCGGCGGCGGCCGGTGACTTCGCGGCATACGTGCTGGTCGATACCGAGTTCCACCTCGCTTTCCTCGCCCTCCACGGCAACGTGCACCTCGTCGAGGTCGTCCGCGACCTGCGCGGCCGCTCACGCCTCTCGGGCCTCACGGAGCTGGCTGAAGCCGGCGTGCTCGAGACGCAGGCGCAGGAGCACGAGCAGATGGTCGACGCTGCGCTCGCCCACGACCGAGCCCTGATGCGACACCTGATGACCCAGCACCTGGGGCACCTGCGCGTCTCATGGGCCGGCCGTCACGAACCGCGAGGAACGGAGTCGTCCCCTCCGCCACATGACTGAAGGTCACCACGGGCAGACCGCCGTCATTGCCGGACAAACGGCGCCGATGTCGCGTATGGTCGGCAAACCCAGGCCACGACCACAGGAGCGAACCCCGCCCATGCGCATCACACCCGCCCACTCGTCACGACGCCTGTGGGCCGTCCTGAACGCCGTCGGTCTCAGCCTGGTCGGGCTCACTGCCCTGGCCCCGGTGGCCGCGGGGGCACCCGCAGCCCCGCCCGCAGCGCCCTACGGCGCCTACGTCTCGATCACGCCCGCACGTGTCCTGGACACCCGTTCCGGATTCGGCACCACGCACGCCGGCCCCGTGGGCGCCGGCCAGGTCCTGACCACGGCGCTGGCCGGCCGAGGTGGGCTCCCGGCAGCGGCGAACATCTCCGCGGTCGTGGTCAACCTCACCGTGACGGCTCCGACGAGCGGCACCTACCTCACCGCCTATCCCGCGGACGTGACTCGCCCGACCGTCTCGTCGATCAACGTCCCTGCCGGCCTGACCGCCGCGAACCTCGTCACGCTGCCGCTCCACGCCAACGGCTCCGTCTCGGTCTTCAACTCGAGCGGGTCGGTCCAGGTCCTCATCGACGTCCTCGGCTACTACTCAGCCCTCGATCCCGGCAACGGCAACGGCGGCTACTCGCAGGTCACGCCGAGGCGCAAGTTCGACAGCCGGGACCCTGCGTCCTTCACCGGCGGTGCCCCGTTCGGTGACGGTGACGGGGTCGTCGTGGGCTACGACTTCGGTTCGGTGGCGAGCAACGCGGCCGTCACGGCCATGGTGGTGACCGTCACGGTCGTCTCTCCGACCGCGGGCGGATACGTCGTGGCCTGGGACGGAACCGGCACCTCCCTCCCGCCGACGTCGACACTGAACTTCCGCAGCGGCCAGACGGTCGCCAACCTGGCGATCGTCCCGAGGGGCTCCGACGGAACCTTCCCGGCCTTCACGGCCGTCGTCCGGGTGCCGGGCGGGACCGCCCACGTCCTCGTCGACAGCATCGGCGTCATGACGACCACCGACCCGGCCGCGGGTGGCGACGACGCCCGCTTCGCGCCCCTGCCGACGCCGACCCGGCTCATCGACACCCGGAACGCGTCCACGGGCGGCCCGGCGCTCGGTGCCGGTCAGGCGCGCGGGTTCGGTCAGGGGAGCATCGGCGACGCCTCGAGCTACGCCATCGCGGGCAACCTCACGGCTGTCTTCCCGACCGCGACCACCTTCCTGACGGTCTATCCCTCCGACGTCACCCGGCCGACCGTGAGCAGCGTCAACGCCGGGCCCAGCCAGGTGGTCGCGAGCGGGGCGCTCGTCCCCCTGTCGTTGACGTCGCCCCGGACCCTCTCCGACGAGTTCCGCATCTTCAACGGAGCCGGCACCACCAACGTCATCCTCGACGTCGCCGGCACCTTCCAGATCGCCACCCCGCCCGCGGGCACGCCGGCTCGCGCCGGCACGGTGCGCGGTGCCGCGGGTGGTTTGCGGGACAGCTCGGGACCGGCCGCTGCGTCGCGACGAGCCGAGTAGCCCACGATCGCCGCGCTCGCCACCGTCCCCCGGTCCGTCCGGGTCACGGCCCGCCAGGAAACGCGAGCATCATTGTCCCATTGACGGATTCGTCGCAGGCCCAGCGAGTGTCGGTGTGGTGAGCGAGGATGATCGCATGACCGCCGCACCCGTCCTCGTGGGGCGCCTTCGCGACGACCCCGACTTCCGGCGCTACTGGTTGGCCCGGCTGGTGTCGGTCACCGGCACGATCATCACTGCGGTCGCGATGCCCGTCCTCGTCTACCGGATCACGGGTTCACCCGGTCTCACCGCACTGACCACGACCCTCGAGGCCCTGCCCTATGTGGTCGTCGGCCTCGTCGCCGGTGCCGTCGCCGACCGCTTCGACCGCCAGCGCCTCATGGTGGCTGCCGACCTGGTCAACGTCGTCGTGGTGGGCTCGGTCCCCGTCGCCTGGTGGCTCGGTCACCTCACCGTGGCCCACATCCTCCTCGCCGCCTTCCTCGTCTCGGCGATCTTCACGTTCTTCGACGGCGCCAACTTCGGCGCCCTCCCCGTCCTCGTCGGACGCGAGCGGGTCGGCGAGGCCAACGCGGCCATCTGGGGCGTCGGCGGGGTGATCGACCTCGTCGGCCCCGCGGCGGCCGGCGCCGCGCTCGCCGTCCTCCACCCTGCCGACCTGCTGGCGGTCGATGCCCTCAGCTATGCCGCCTCGGCCCTCCTCGTGCGCGGGATCAGGCGGGCGATGTCGTCGCCGCGAGTTCGCGGCAGCGGCGGCATACCCGGTCCCTCCGGCTCGTATGCCGGTGGTTCCGCCGGTAGCGACGCCAGGCTCGCGCTCGCGGAGATGGGGAGCGACGTCCGCGAGGGCCTGAGCTTCCTCGTCCACCACGTCGGGGTGCGCACCCTGACCCTGATCGGCACCCTGCAGTCAGCCGCCGGGGCCGGATTCATGGCCCTGTTCGTCCCCTGGGCCGACCGGGTGCTGCACGTCGGCAGCTTGGGGTGGCGCTTCGGCCTGCTCTACAGCGTGTGGGGCATCGGCGGGATCCTCGCGGCGAGCCTCAGCTCGCGGCTGCTCGTCCGGCTGGGGGCCGCGCGGGTCACCCTGATCGCGATGCCGGTGTCGGCAGCGGCCGGGATCGCCGCGACCCTCGTGGACAGCTGGGTGGCCGCCGCCGCGATCCTCGTCCTCTGGGGTGTGGCCTACCAGCTCGTCATCATCAACGCGATCACCTACCGCCAGACCGTGACGCCCGAGCACCTGCTCAGCCGGGTCAACACGACGGCCCGGATGATCTCGTGGGGGGTCGGGTGGAGTCTCGGTGCCCTCGCCGCCGGTGCCCTCGCCCAGGTCGTCGCCGTGCAGACCGCGATGCTGGCGCTCGCGGGGTGCGGGGTCCTCGCCGTCGTGATCGGGTGGGCGTCGCCGCTGCGGCACGGGACGCCGGTGGACGCGACGCCGGAGACCCCTTGACCACGCCAGGGGTCAGGGCTGGTGGAATGGTCCACGTGAAGGCCCTCCTGCTCGAGAACATCCACGTCGACGCGACCCCGATCTTCGAGCGCGCCGGCATCGAGGTCGTCCGGCACGCCGGCGCGATGGACGAGGCCGAGCTCGCCGAGGCGCTCCCCGGCGTGCACCTGCTCGGCATCCGCTCGGGCACCAAGGTGACCGAGGCGGTGCTCGACGCCGCACCCGACCTGTTGGCGGTCGGCGCCTTCTGCATCGGCACCAACCAGATCGACCTGGCCGGGGCCGCCGTCCGTGGCGTGGCGGCCTTCAACGCCCCCTTCTCCAACACCCGCAGCGTCGTCGAGCTCGCCATCGCCGAGATGATCTCGCTGACCCGCCGGCTGACCGAGAAGAACGACGCTCTGCACCGTGGCCTCTGGGACAAGTCCGCCAAGGGCGCCCACGAGATGCGCGGCCGCACCCTCGGCATCATCGGCTACGGCAACATCGGGAGCCAGCTCTCCGTCCTCGCCGAGGCGATCGGGATGGGCGTCGTCTACTACGACACGGCCGACAAGCTGCCCATGGGCAACGCCCGCAAGGTCGGCTCGGTCGACGAGCTGCTCACCCTGGCCGACGTGGTCACCCTCCACGTCGACGGTCGCGTCGGCAACGCCGGGCTGTTCGAGGCCAAGCAGTTCGCTGCGATGAAGCCCGGCGCGGTCTTCCTCAACCTCTCCCGCGGGTTCGTCGTCGACACCGAGGCCCTTGCCGAGCAGATCCGGTCCGGGCACCTCGCCGGCGCGGCGATCGACGTCTTCCCGGTCGAGCCCAAGGCGCAGGGCGACGAGTTCACCTCGGTCCTGCGCGGTCTGCCCAACGTGATCCTCACCCCCCACGTCGGCGGGTCCACCGAGGAGGCGCAGCAGGACATCGGCCGGTTCGTCTCCGCCAAGCTCCGCGACTACATCACGACGGGCGGCACCTCGCTCAGCGTCAACCTCCCGCCGGTCGCGCTCGAGAGCCACACGACGACCGGACGCCTCGCCCTGCTGCACCACAACACCCCCGGCGTGCTGGCGACGATCAACCAGCTGCTCGCCGAGCACGACGTCAACATCGAGGGACAGGTGCTCGCGACCCGCGACCACCTCGGCTACGTCCTCACCGACATCGGGGCGGCCTGCACCCCCGACGTCGTCGCCGCCCTCCAGAAGATGCCGGAGACCGTCCGGCTACGGGTCCTAGGGTGAGGCCGGCATGACGCTCGAGGACGACCTGCGCACCGTCGTCGGCGACCAGCACGTGCTCGTCGACCCGGGCCTCACCGCGTCCTACGAGACCGACTGGACCCGGCGGTTCTCCGGCCGTGCCCGCTGCGTGGTGCGCCCCGGCTCCACGGGCGAGGTGGCCGGCGTCCTGCGGGCGTGCGGCGTCGCCGGGGTCGCCGTCGTCCCTCAGGGCGGCAACACCGGTCTGGTCGGTGGCGGCGTGCCCGTCGACGGCGAGGTCGTCCTCAGCACGCTCCGGCTGGTCGAGATCGGCGAGGTCGACGTCGTCGCGGGCCAGGTGACGGTCGGCGCCGGCACGACGGTCTCCTCCCTCCAGAAACGGGTCCGCCCGCTGGGGCTCGACTTCGGGGTCGACTTCGCGGCCCGCGACTCCGCCACGATCGGCGGCCTCGTCGCGACGAACGCCGGCGGCGAGAACGTGCTGCGCTACGGCGGCACCCGCCAGCAGGTCATCGGGGTCGAGGCCGTCCTCGCCGACGGCTCCGTCGTGTCGCGGCTCGAGGCGCTGCCCAAGGACAACACCGGCTACGACCTCACCGGGCTCATGTCCGGCTCCGAGGGCACGCTCGCGGTGCTCACCGCGGTGCGGGTCCGGCTCTGGCCGGCCTACACCAAGCGGTCGGTCGCGCTGCTCGCCCTCGACAGCACCTCGGCTGCGCTGGCGGTGCTCGCCGCACTGCGCTCGCGGCTGACGACCCTGGAGAGCGCCGAGTTCTTCCTCGCCGACGGGCTGGCCCTGGTGTGCGAGCACACCGGGCTGCCGGCGCCCATCCCGGGTGAGCACCCGGCATACCTGCTGGTCGAGTGTGCTGCCACGCAGGACCCCAACGAGGAGCTGCTCGAGGCGCTCGGCGAGGTCAGTGAGCTGGTCGACGGCATCGCCGACATCGTCGTCGGCGAGGACGGCCCCAGTCGTGAGCGGCTGTGGCGCTATCGCGAGGCGCACACCGAGTCGATCAGCGCGGCCGGGGTGCCGGTCAAGCTCGACGTCGCCATCCCGCACGCGCACCTCGAAGCCGCGCTCGCCGCCCTGCCCGAAGTGGTGCGCGGCGTCGACCCCGGCGCGCGGACCATCATCTTCGGGCACCTCAACGAGGGCAACCTCCACGTCAACGTGCTGCCGGGCGGCGCTGGAGTGGTCAAGACGGACGAGCCGCACGAGGGGTATGCCGTAACCGATGCGGTCCTGCGCTACGTCGTCGGGGTGGGCGGCAGCATCAGTGCCGAGCACGGCATCGGCCGGGCCAAGAGCGAGTGGCTCACTCTGGCGCGGTCGGCCGCCGAGGTCGCCGCCATGCGCGCGATCAAGGACGCCTTCGACCCGCACGGGCTGCTCAACCCCGGGGTCGTCCTGCCGGTGGCGGATGGGCCGGGCGGCGGGCCGTCACCGTCCATCGACGGGTAGCGCTCGCCCACCGGAGGTCGTCGGGAGCGTT
>NZ_JANXRJ010000173.1 GCF_025353065.1 Lapillicoccus sp. | reverse complement strand
ACCGACGCGTGTCGCCTGGTCGGGTTACGGCCCGGGACAACGGTATCCGGACACCGGCAGTGGCGCCCGGCTCGGCTGGTGGACGTCCTCGGTCGACGAGCTCCAGGTGCCCTACGTCCGCCCGCAGGAGAACGGCTCCCGTGTCGTCACCGGCTCGCTCACCCTGTCCGACGACGCCGGCCGCTCGATCGTCGTGACGGGTGACGAGACCTTCTCGTTCGCCGCCCGACCCTGGTCGACCGCGGTCCTGGCTGCCGCCGACCACACCTACGACCTCCACCGTGACGGGCTCACCCACCTCACCCTCGACCACCGGCAGCACGGCATCGGCACAGCTGCCTGCGGGCCCGGCGTGCTCCCGGCATACCGGCTCGAGCCGGAGCGGCTGACCGCTGCCGACCTCACCTTCACGCTGCGCTTCACTCCGAACGGAGCTTGACCTGAAGTCCGCTTGAGGGTGCAGGGTCGACCCATGACCTCGACCGCCGCCCTGACCCCACCGCACCTCCTGTCTCGGGACACCGGCCCGCTGGTGGTCGGTGCGGTCGCCCTGGTCACTCTCGGGGCGATCGAGAACAGGGCGGTCAGCACGGTGCTGCCGACGATGCTGGGCGAGCTGGGCGCCCTGCAGGGGTTCGGGCTGGTCATGGCGGCGCCACTCGCGACCTATCTGGTCGCGCTCGCCGTCTCGGGCTGGTGGTGCGACCGCAGCGGGCCAGTGCCCACCCTGCGGATCGGCGCGGTCCTCTTCCTCGGGGCTCAGATCCTGGTCGGCACGGCGACGGGTCTGGGCTCCGTCGTCGCCGGCCGGCTGCTGAGCGGACTGGCCGAGGGGATGCTCGACATCTCCCTCATGGTCCTGGTCGCCCGGGCGCTCGACCCCACGCTGCGTCCGCGGGTGATGGCGTTGTTCGCGGCGGCCTGGATCCTTCCCTCTGTCGTCGGGCCGATCCTCTCGGGCGTCGTGGCGGAGACGGTCGGCTGGCGGTGGGTGTTCCTCGGCGCCGTCGTCCTCCTCGCGCCGACCTGGGTGCTCCTGCGACCCGCGATGGCGACGCCCGACCTCGACCGCCGTGACGACGAGGCGGCGGTGACGGACGGCGGACGACTCCGCCGGATCCTGCCGTGGGCCGTCGTCGGCGCCGCCGGGCTCGTCGTGCTCAACCTCGCCGCCGAGGGGAGTATGCCGCGTGCGCTGGTCGCCGGGCTCGTCGTCGCAGGGGGTGTCGCCGTCGTGGCTGCCGCCCGGGTGCTCCTGCCCGTCGGGTCGCTGCGCGCCTCGTGCGGCATCGGCGGCATCATCGCCCTCCGCGGTCTGCTCAGCGCCGCGTTCCTCGGGATCGGCGGCTTCCTGCCGCTGATCCTCACCACCCTCCACCACCAGCCACCGACGGTGGCCGGGATCAGCCTCAGCGTCACGGGCGTGATGTGGAGCCTGGGATCGGCGATCGCGTCGCGGCTGGCCGAGCACCCAGGGCTGTTGCTGCACATGGGTTTTGGTGCCCTTTCCCTGGGGCTCGCCGGAGCGAGCCTGCTCGTCTGGACGAGCCTGCCGATCGGGTTCGGACTCGCCGGCTGGGGCGTGGCCGGCCTCGGCATCGGCCTCACGTCGTCGACGCTCTCGGTCCTGACGATGACCGTCTCGGACGACACGAACCAGGGACGGCACAACGCCGGTGGGCAGATGGCGGCGAGCATGGCCAGCGCGCTCTTCTACGCGGGCGCCGGGGCGGTGCTCGCCGTCCTCGGCACCTCCGGCCGACTCGGGTTCGAGGTCGTCACGTCGGCGGCCGTCGTGCTCGCCCTCCTCGGCCTCGCCGGCGCGCGGCGGGCCGTCTGCACCGTCGCCTGATCCGCACCTGACGGCCCGCTCCGCTCGCGCCGGGTTGGTAGCCTTCCGGATCGAGACGCCGGTCATGTGCAGGTGGCTACGACGACGACGGGGGAGCAGACGTGAGGGGTCACGCTGCGGGAGCCCGCGACAGGAGGGTGCTCGTCCTCCTCGCCGCGCTCGTCGTCGCGGCCTGGGGCGTCGCCGTGTGGTTCGCCCTGCACGACTCGGGCGCCGTCGACCTGGGCGTCTACCGGACCGCAGCCTCGGTGTGGCGCCACGGTATGCCGGTCTACGGGCCGGGATATCCCTTCGGCCTCGGGCAGGGACTGCCGTTCACCTACCCGCCCTTCGGGCTGCTGCCCTTCAGCGTCCTCGCGGCCCTGCCGATGGGGGTGGCGCTCGCGGCGATGACCGCACTCGGGCTGCTCGCCGTCGCCGTCACCACCCGATTGGCCTGGGGGAGTGGCTGGTCGGCCACCGCGACGCCCGCCGGAAGGAGCCGCCCGGCTTCGGTCGTCCTCGTCGTCCTGGCGGTCTCGGCGGCCTTCGAACCCGTCGTCTCGAGCTTCTACTTCGGCCAGATCAACCTCGTCCTGATGGTGCTCGTCGCCGCGGACGCCCTGCTCCCGCGCACGCCGTGGCCACGGGGGCTGCTCATCGGGCTGTGCGCCGCGGTCAAGCTGACCCCGCTGGCCTTCCTCCTCTTCTTCCTCTGCCGCCGGGACTGGCGGGCGATGGGGTGGACCGTCGGCACGTTCCTGCTGGCGACCGGGGTCGGGGCGCTGGTCCTCCCACGGGACAGCGCGACCTACTGGTTCTCGGTCGTGCTCAACTCCGAGCGGGTGGGGTCGGTGCACTTCGCCGCCAACCAGTCGCTGCGGGGGGTGATCTTCCGTCTCGGCCCCGAGCCCACGGTGGGGCAGCTCCTCTGGGTCGTTGCGGTCGTGGTCGTCCTGGTCTGCTCGGTCGCGGGCGTCCTGGCGCTGCACCGTCGGGGCGACGACCTCGGCGCTCTCCTGGTCACGGCTGCGGCCGGCCTCCTGGTGTCCCCCATCTCCTGGAACCACCACTTCGTCTGGAGCGTGCCCGCCCTGATCTGGCTCGTCCGTCGTGCGCGTGCGGGCCGTTCGGCGCGGTGCTGGGCCGCCGTCGCCGTCACGCTCGTGGTCTTCGTCGTCGGGCCCTACCGCTTCCTCCCCAACGGCAACGACCGCGAGCTGGCCTGGACGTGGTGGCAGCACCTCGTCGGGGACGCTTATGCCTGGGCCGCGTGCGCGCTCGTCGTGTGGGCGGCATACGACGCCTGGCGCTGCCGTTCGCGGGGTGCTCGACCAGCCCCCGGGGCGAGGCAGGCGGCAACCAGGCGGTTAGGTCAGAAGACCTTCTCGCCGGCCTGCTGCCCGATGAGCCATAGCGCGAAGAACAGCTCGATGCCGGCGAACCCGACCCCCAGCAACCACCGGCCGACGACGATGCGTGGGCGGTGGCGCGCCAGGTTCACGATCCCGGCGATGGTGAGGATGGGTCCGAGCACCAGGCCGAGCGCGAAAACCGTGAGCACCGCTCCGGCGTCCGGCGCGATGCGGCCGGCGGCGATGGAGATCGTGAACGTCAACGCGATGGCGAAGGCGACGAACGTGGCCGCGAAGAGGGTCGGGATCACTGCTCGCGACCGGGTGGGTGTGCTGGTCGGGCTGAACGATGTCGCCGGTGGGCCGGAACGGGGACGGATGAGGACCGGAAGCCCCCTGCCGCCTCGTCGAGGCCGACGACGGGACGCCTTCCCCGCGTTGCCGCGGCTTCGACTGCGGGTCCGCGTCGAGGACGTGGTGGCCTGAGGTGTCGGCCTGGTTCGTTCCGCCGCCGGCGGCCACCAGTCGCCGACGACCGGAGCCAGCCGGAACACTCCGGCAGCCCGAGGGTGCACCCGGTCGGCGGGCAGCTGCGCCAGCTCCGCGAACCGTCCCGGGTCGGCGCCGGTCGCGGCAGACGGCCAGTCACGTCCCCCGAGCCTCCGCCGAAGATCGTCGAGCGCGGCACTCCCGGCCGACGGCAGGGAGACCGGACGGGTCCGGGCGACCTCCGCCTGCGCGAGGACCTCCGGCAGTCGCCCCCGCGGATCCCACCCCGGCGCGAGGACCGTGATGGTGCCCCCCAGGTCCACCGGCCAACCCCGTCGCCACATCGTGAGGACGGTCCCGCTCGGCGCCTCGACGACGACCTGTCCCGGCCGCTCCAGCGGGTGGGCGAGGTCGGCCGACCACACGCTCTCCCCCGCCCGCCCCTCCGCCGGCGCCCCCCACTGCGGTTGCGGCACCGTCGCCGCGGTGGGCTCGAGCCCGTCCAGCAGCGCGTCGACCGCCTTCCCGATCCCCGGCGCCGGAGGAAGACTGAGACCCCAGGCGAGCATCACGGCCCGGGGCAGCTCGGGTCCGTTGGGGCACCAGGCCCAGGCACCGGTCACGAACTGGCCCACCGTCCCGAGCCCCGGCACTGCGATCGCCAGCAGGCCCTCGAGGTCGTGCTGCACGCGCGCGAGACCGGCGGTCCGGGCCTCCAGGGGGTCGAAGAACTCGGACGTCGGCTGTGCGGGCGTCGAGAGAGGGACCCAGGGCGGGGCGTCGGTCGGCATCGGGAGAGCTGGTCCTCGGGGAGCGGCGAGTGCGGGGTACCGCCATCAGACCACGCCCGGGTCCCCGAGGTTCCGACGCGTTTCGACCCGGCCCGGCGGAGCCGTCCATTAGCGTGGGGCGATGAGCGCGTCCCAGGATCACCCGTCGCAGGTCCCGTCGTCGGCCGGTGCGGAGGGAGCCGACCAGGCAACTGGCGGCCCCAGCACCCCTGGACCGTATGCCGCTTCGCCCGGCACACCGATGCCCGCCTACGGTGTCGGTGGCCCGGCCGGACCCCCCACCCCTGGCGCGTACGCCGGCCCGCCCGGGGCCGCGATGCCGGCCTACGGGGTGGGGGGCGCAGACGTCCCCCGCGACCACCAGGGCGCGACCATCGCCTTCATCCTCGGCATCCTGTCGGTCGTCGGTTTCGCGTTCCTCGGACCCGTCGCGTGGATCATGGCCAGCAAGGCGATCAAGGAGATGGGCCCCTCGGTCGGAATCACCTACGAGAACCGCACGGGCGGCATCAGCTACCGGAACCGTAATCTCGCCGTGGCCGCGAAGGTCCTCGGCATCATCGGGACCATCTTCCTGATCCTCGCCGTCATCGCCATCATCGTGTTCGTGGTCGTCGTCATGACCGCCGCACGCAACTCGGGCGCCTGAACGCACCCGCGGTGCCGGTGACGGTGCCACAGCGTCGTGCCGGCGTCGTCCCGGCGTCGTGCCGGCGTCAGGCCGGCGTCAGGCCGGCGTCAGGCCGGTGTCAGGCCGGCGTCAGGCCGGCGTCAGGCCGAGGACTCTGCCGACAGGACGTCGGGCAGCACGGCATACAGCGCGGAGATGAGGGCGACGACGGCCGCCGCGACCTGCTCACCGGGGGCGGTCAGGGCGTAGTCGACCCGGGGCGGCGACGTCGCGTGGTCGGTGCGGCTGACCAGCCCGTCGGCCTCGAGGGCCTTGAGGGTCTGCGACAGCATCTTCTCGCTGACCCCCTCGATCCGGCGTCGTAACGCTCCGAAGCGCAGCGGCCCGTCGGCCAGCGCGGCCAGGGTCAGCGAGCCCCAGCGGCCGGTGACGTTCTCGAGGGTCTGGCGGGACGGGCAGCGGGGACTGAAGACGTCGAAGCCGGGGTGCTCGCGATGATTTCCCATGCCTGTCGCCTCATCTCTGTTGGTGGCCGCCTTCAGGCTATCACTTGGAAAGCACTATCAAATAGTTGGCACTAACTCGTGGTGAGGGTACGGTGAGCCTGATCCGCCCCACACCGACTCTTCTTCTCATCAGGAGCACACCATGACCGTCGCCCTCACCGCCGCCACCGGCCAGCTCGGCCGCCTCGTCGTCGACGCCCTGCTCGAGCGCCTCGGCACCGAGCGCGGTCTCGAGTCCGCCGCCGTCGTCGTCGCCGTCGTGCGTGATCCCGCGAAGGCGGCCGACCTCGCCGAGCGCGGCGTCACCGTGCGTGTCGCCTCCTACGAGGACGGCGTCGCGATGGAGGCCGCCCTCGCCGGGGTCGACCGCCTGCTCCTCATCTCGGGCAGCGACGTGGGCCAGCGCGCCAAGCAGCACGCCACGGTCATCGACGCTGCCGTCGCGGCCGGCGTCGGGCACATCACCTACACGAGCGTCCTCGGCGCCACGTCGTCCACGCTGCCCGTCGCCCCGGACCACCGCGACACCGAGGCCCACCTCGCGGTGATCGGCGTCCCGGCGACGCTGCTGCGCAACGGCTGGTACCACGAGAACTATGTCTCCACCGTCGACACCGCGCGGCATACCGGCGTCGTGCTCACCAGCGTCCACGAGGGCCGGGTCGCCAGCGCCACCCGCGCCGACTACGCGCAGGCGGCGGCCGTCGTCCTCACGACGCCGGTCGCCGAGCTCGACGACGTCTACGAGCTGAGCGGCGACGTCGCCTGGACCCAGGAGGACCTCGCCGCCGCGGTCACCGAGCTGATCGGGTCACCTGTCACCGTCGCCCGGGTCACGCCGCAGGAGCAGACCGCGACGTTGATCCAGGTCGGTCTCGACGCCGACACGGCGGCCTTCGTCGTCGCCATCGACGCGGCAACGGACCGCGGCGACCTCGCGATCCGGACCGGTGCCCTGGCCCGCCTCATCGGCCACCCCACGACGTCCCTCGTCGACGGTCTGCGCCCCCTCGCGTAGCCCGAAACCCCCGCTTGTTGCTCCGCGATGGCCCGAATGTGGGCTCCACACCCCGATCTCGGGCCATCCGGAAGCAACAAGTGGGGAGGTTTGGTGGCGAGGTATGCCGCGCGCCCGGTCAGGCGGTGGGGTCCTGGCGGTAGCCGTCGAGGAAGTCGGCGATCCGACCGACGGCCTCGGTGAGCACGTCGACGTCGGGCAGCGTCACGAGCCGGAAGTGGTCGGGCGCGAACCAGTTGAAGCCGGTGCCGTGCGTCACGAGCAGCTTCTTGGCCCGCAACAGCTCGATGACGAAGCGCTGGTCGTCGATGATCGGATACATCTCCGGATCGAGTCGCGGGAAGCAGTAGAGGGCCCCGCGCGGCGCGACGCACGACACCCCGGGGATCTCGTTGAGCAGGTGCGCAGCCAGCGTGTTCTGCTCGTAGAACCTCCCCCCCGGGACGATCAGCTCGGTGATCGACTGGTAGCCGCCCAGGGCGGTCTGGATGGCGTGCTGGCCGGGGACGTTGGCGCACATCCGCATGTTGGCGAGCAGGGTGAGGCCCTCGAGGAAGTCCTCGGCGAGGTGCGTCGGCCCGGAGATCATCACCCACCCGGCGCGATAGCCGCAGACCCGGTAGGCCTTCGAGAGACCGCTGAAGGTCAGGCACAGCACGTCGTCACCCGCGACGCTCGCGGCGTGGTGGTGCACGGCGTCGTCGAAGATGATCTTCTCGTAGATCTCGTCGGCCATCACGACGAGCTGGTGGCGGCGGGCGATGTCGACGAGCCCGCGCAGGGTCTCGAGGCTGTAGACGGCGCCGGTCGGGTTGTTGGGGTTGATGATCACGATGGCGTGGGTGCGCTCGGTGATCTTCGCCTCGACGTCCTCCAGGTCGGGGTCCCACCCGCGCTCCTCGTCGCAGCGGTAGTGCACCGCCGCGCCGCCCGCCAGGGTGACCGCCCCGGTCCAGAGGGGGTAGTCGGGCGCCGGGATCAGGACCTCGTTGCCGTCGTCCACGAAGGCGGTGAGCACCATCGAGATCAGCTCGGACACACCGTTGCCGATGAAGACGTCGTCGACGAGCGTCTCGGTGAGGCCCCTGGACTGGTAGTACTGCGCGACCGCCGTCCGGGCGGAGTAGATGCCGCGCGAGTCGCTGTAGCCCTGGGCCTCGGGCAGGTTGTGCATCATGTCCGCGACGATCGCGGTCGGCGCCTCGAAGCCGAACGGCGCGGTGTTGCCGATGTTGAGCTTGAGGATCTTGTGCCCCTCGGCCTCGAGCCGCTGGGCCTCCTGGAGGATCGGTCCGCGCACGTCGTAACGCACACCCTGCAGCTTCTGGCTCTGGACGATCCGACGCATGCGACCAGCCTCCCATCCACCGCGGTGGAGGTCGGCGGGGGTTCTCACCTGTCGGGCACGAGCTCCGTCCCGGGTGTCGTCCCGGGTGCCGTTTCGGGTGCCGTTTCGGGCGCGGTCTCGGGCGCCGGCCGGAGCGTGGCGAGCTGGCGCCACGGGTAGCGCATCAGCTCCCGGACGCCGCGGGTCCCGAACACGATGGACAGCGTGATGATCAGCGGGACGCCCACCCAGGTCGTCGTGAGGGCCAGGCCGTAGCCGCCCGGCAGCACGGCGAACGCGAGCAGCGCGGCGACCAGTCCGACCACGGTCATGCCCCGGCGGGAGGTCGTGGTCGCGGCGAGCAGCGGCAGCGCCCAGAGGAGGTACCAGCCGTGGAACGCCGGCGACAGGACGACGACCGCCAGCACCGCGAGGCCGGCCGCCTGGCAGACCAGCCGGCGGTCGTGGCTGTGCTGCACGGCATACAGCCAGATCACGACGAGCAGGACGGCCAGCACGCCGAGCGCGACCCCGCGCGAGATCGACGTAGCCGTATCCGTGATGTCGACGCCGAAGCGGTCGCCGACGAAACCGATGAGCGTGCCGTACGACGTCGAGACCGAGGTCCACTGGTTGCTCTTGCCGGGGGTCCCGAGCGCCGGCAGCCACGCGAAACCGAGCCCGGTCGAGAGACTGAGGGCGATGAAGGCGACGAGGGCCGCGACTCCGGCGACGAGGCTGCGGCGGATGACGTGCAGCCACGTCAGCGGATGGTCGCCCTCGTGGTCGACCGCCCACAGCAGCGCGAGGAACGGGACGAGGACGAAGGCCGGCGCCTTGATCGTCATCGCGAAGGCGACCGCCAGCAGGGCGAGCAGATGCCGGTGGGCCAGCGAGAAGGCCACGGCCGCGAGCATGCCCGCGATCATCAGCGCGTCGTTGTGGGCGCCCGACACGAGGTGGGTGCCGACGATGGGCGTCATCACCCCCAGCCAGGTGGCCCGCACCGGGTCGACCCCGAGCCGTCGCGCCGCGGCAGGGACGGCCCAGACCATGACCGCCACGCCGAGGACGGCGAGCAGCCGGAGCAGCGCGAGGGCGACGAGCTGGTGGCCGCCGGAGAGCGCGACGGCGCCGCGCGCGAGGACGAGGAACAGCGGGCCGTACGGGGCGATCGTGTCCAGCCACACGCTGGACACCGACAACGCCCACGACGACTGGAGGTCCTGCACGCCCTGCTGGTAGGGGTCGAGGCCGACCTGGAGCATGAGGCCCTGCGCGGCATACGAGTAGATGTCGCGGCTGTAGAGGCTCGCGCTGAGCAGGAGGGGCCCGAACCACAGTGCGGTCGTGGTCTGCAGCCAGCGGACCGTGACGTCGAGGTCACGGATCGCCCACCAGGAGTAGGTGATCGCGGCCATCGCCAGCACCGTGAAGGTCGCCGCGAGCGGTGAGCCGGTGGCGGTCGCGCGCCAGATCTCGAGGCCGGGCCAGACGCTCGGGAACTCCTTCGGCGTCGCCGCGCAGAACCACGACGCGGTGGCGAGGACGATGCCGCCGACGAGACCGACCCACCGCCAGGTGGCGGCGGGCCGCTGCCGGCGGGACGGCCGGAGCCGGTCGAGCCACGGTGGCACGGTGCGATCCACGAATCACCTCATCGAACGGATTGGGGGGCAGTCTAGGTGGGGGAGGTGGGCAGACGCCTCGGCCCCGACCGCGCGCGCCCCCCGGGGGGGTTGACGCAGCGTCAACCCCCTCGGGGTGGGGGCGGGGTGGGGAGATCGGGCAGTGGGTCAGATGCTGGGCGGCGCGGTGTCCGCCCAGGTGCGGACGACCCAGCCGGCGGCCGGCGTGCCGTCGAGGACGACGACGGCCGTGTTGCCGAGCCGGGTGTCGGCGACGAACTGCGGGTCGATGTTCCTCGCCCGGGCGCCCGACCAGGCCCGGATCACCGCGCCGTGGCTGACGATCGCCGCGCGCTCGTGGGTCGCGGCGATCTCGGCAACCACGGCGTCATACCGGGTCATCACCTCGACACCGTTCTCGCCATGGGGGATCCGCGCCTCCGGCTCACCGGCGGCCCACCGGTAGAGCACCGCCAGGTAGGCCTCCCACGACGCGTCGTCCGGCGCCATCTCGAAGTCGCCCGCCTGGATCTCCCGCAGCCCGGGACGGATCACCGGGACGAGTCCGCGGGCCGCTGCGAGGGGGGCAGCGGTCTGGTGGGTGCGCACGAGATCGGAGACGTAGATCGCCTCGAGCGGCTGCTGCTCGAGCTTCCCGACGAGGTCCTGCGCCTGGAGGCGTCCCTCGTCGGTGAGGTCGGCGCCGGGCACGGCGGTGTCGAGGAGGCGGCCGACGTTCGCGGAGGTCTGGCCATGGCGGATGAGGAGGAGGCGCACGGGACCGAGCGTACGGAGCGCGGCACGGGGAGGGAGCACGGGACGGTCGACCGGCAGGAGCCCGGTTCCGGGCCCGATCGGGGGCACCAACCGGACTCGTGCCGGTCGGGCGTCCCCGGCCGTCTACCGGTGGCCGCGCGTGAGCAGGGCGACGACGGTCGGCAAGAGGCCGAGGCCCACCGCGGCGGTGTCCCAGCGGGTCCATGTCGCGCGGCCGGCCCAGGTGCGCCGTCGGGCGCCGGCGAAACCGCGGGCGTCCATAGCCAGGGCCAGCGTCGCCGCCTGACCGAGGACGCCGACCACAAGCCCGAAGGTCGTGGCACCGACCTCGCGGGCCCGTGCCACCGGTGATCGACCGCCGCCCACCCCCCGGACCCGGCGGGCGAGCGCGAGCTCGGCCCAGAGGTCGCCGAAGGCCTGGAACCGTTGCAGCGCAGCGGAGAACGCGACGACGGGTCGCGCGGGGAGGTGGAGCCGCTGGGCGAGGTGGTCACCGAGCGCGTCGGGGTCGATGAAGGGGAGCGCGACGGCAGAGGGCAGTACGAGCCCGAGGACCCGCAGGCCCGCCTGCGCGGCCACCTCGACGTCCCGGCCACCGAGGAGCCACGTCGACCAGGCGACGGCCAGCACCGCGAAGAAGGGACCGACGAGGCGACCGAGGAGCCGTCGGGCTCGCCCTCGGGGACGGGTCCCGGGGCCTGGTGCCCACAGTGCGACGACGGCGAGCAGCAGCTCGGTGGCGATGACGGCCAGGGCCTGTCGCCAGGAGTCGAGCAGGGCCGGCAGGGGGAGCACGAGCAGCCCGACGAGCAGCAGGGAGAGCGGGCCGCAGCGGGCGGCGAGCGAGCGCCGGACAGGTGACAGCGGCATACCGGGGGCAGGACCCGGGCGCTCGAGCACGTGGACGACATCCGCCCGCGAGCGCACGCCGTCGTCGTGGGTCGTCACGAGCACGGCCGAGCCGGCGCCGCGCAGCGACTCGAGGATCCCGACCACCGCGGCCCAGGTGAGCCGGTCCTGCCCCACGGTGGGTTCGTCGGCCAGGACCAGTGCCGGCTGGTGGACGACTGCGGCGGCGACCGCCAGACGGCGCTGCTCTCCGCCGGAGAGGTGGCGCGGGTCTGAGCCTCCGTGGTCGCTGAGGCCGAGCCGGTCGAGGAGCACATCCGTCCTTGCCGCGGCGACCGTGGGGTCGACGCCGGTGGCGAGCGAGGTCGCGAGGACCTCCTCGCGGACGGTCCGCCGGACGAGGGTGCTCGCGGCCCGCTGCGGGACCCACGCCACCTGCCGCGCGAGCTCGACGGGGGCGAGCGCGTGCGGCGGCGTGCTGCCGCCGGCCCACCGCACCTCCCCGTCCGTGGGCGCGAGGAGCCCCCCCACCGCAGCCATAAGGGAGGACTTCCCCGCCCCGCTCGGCCCGACGAGCGCCGTGAGCTGGCCACCGCGCAGGTCGAGGTCGGCGTCGACGACCGCGAGGGTCGTCCGGGGCGGCGCGTTGAGCCCGCGGGACGTGAGGCGCACGGTCACCCTCCGGGCCGAGGCGACGGCCGAGCCCCGAGGGACCGACGGTGCCGCCCAGGAGATCGGCAGGTCGGTCGGCTCCGGACCCGGTATGCCGGGGACCCAGATCCCCTGCGCCGCAAGCGATCTGCCCTGCCGACCGAGCACCTCGGCGGGAGGCCCGTCGGCTACGGGCAGACCCCCGTCCCCGAGGACCACGAGCCGGTCGACGTGCTCGACCCACGGACCGAGCCGGTGCTCGACGACCACGAGCGTCAGCCCCCGACGGGCGACGACCTCGGACACGACGGCGCGCACCGAGGTCGCGGTCTCCGGGTCGAGCATGGCCAACGGTTCGTCGAGCAGGAGCACTCGGGGGGACATCGCGAGGGCGCCGGCGAGGGCGAGCCGCTGCTGCTCCCCACCGGACAGGGTGGTCGGTGAGGTCCCCGGAGGGAGGTCCAGGCGGACGTCGCGCAACGCCGCGGCAACAGGCGCGAGCATGTCGGCCGGCGGCATACCGAGGTTCTCCAGCCCGAAGGCGACATCACGCCGCAGGGTCGCTGCGACGACACCGGCGCCCGGGTCCTGGAGGACGAGCCCCACGAGCCCGGCGACCGACTGCGGGTCGCGGCCGTCGACCCGGACCTCGCCCTCGAGGTCGCCGGAGTCCGCGGTGAGCAGGAGCCCCGCGACGGCCCGCAGGAGCGTCGACTTGCCGGAGCCGCTGGCGCCGACGAGCAGCACGCGCTCGCCGGGTACGACGGAGAGCGAGACGTCGTCGAGGACCGGGGTCCGGCGGCCGTAGGGGCGCCAGCTGAGGTGGTCGACCTCGACCGACGCCCCGCGGTGAGTCACGGGCGCGGCGTCCCGCCCCTCGGACGCTGCTCCGGGCGGCCGGTCAGACAGCAGTCTTGGCCTCGCGGATCTCCTGCCCGGGCGGGAACGCGCCCAGGGCGCCGGCCCTTGCCAGGCCCCGCGTGAGGAGCCAACCGACGCCGCCGGCGATGACCGCCCCCGAGGCGGTGAGGATGAACAGGTAGGCGACCTTGAAGCCCCAGCCCCAGTCGGTCCAGTAGGCGTACCACTCGTAGACGGCTTCGAGCGGCGCCGACAGGGCGCCGGCGAGGAGCGCCGCTCCGAGGCCGAACGCGGCATACCCGAGGATCGCGAAGGCGATCTCGGCACCCAGGCCCTGCAGGCCACCGGAGACGAGGGTCGACAGGCCCCAGCTGCTGCCGATGAGCGCCTCGATGCTGGCCGCGACGAGCTCGGTGAACAGGGCGGCGCCGGGGCGGCGGATGACCAGGCCCCCGACGACCCCGGCCATCAGCCAGGGCGCTCCGGTGATGCCGGCGAGCGGGGGGAAGATCGCCGACAGGGCCGTGTTGGGGGCCTGGTAGGCGAGGTTCCAGGCCCAGTAGGCGACGCCGAACGCCACGCCGAGGAAGGCGCAGGTCAGCAGGTCGATGGTGCGCCACGCGGCGAGCGGGCGGGTGGCGAGGATGGTGCGACCGCGGGCGGCCGCCTTGGAGGTCGTGCTCATGTGTGGTTTTCCTTCTGTCCCAAGGGTCCTGGTGGATTCCTCGGGGAAGCGGGCGCCCGACACACGGGTCACGTGTGTCGGGAGCTCGCCTGAGATTTCCCGACTCCCTTCGCCGGTGCTAACCGGAGCAGGTTCGAGGGTCTGCGGTTGGTCCCGCACTCTCAGCGCTTGAGGGCGCTCCCCTGTCGTTCGTGAGATGACTTTACCCCCTCCGGCGTGGAAGAGTCCTGTCCGGTAGGACCCGGTGGGACTGGGCACGAGACTGGGTACGAGTGGGACACGAGCAGGTGTCGCCGGGGCCGTCTGGCACTCGGCTGCGCCGGCCACGACGCGAAGGAGGATCTCATGGGTCCGTTGGCATGGAAGGTCCTCGGCACCGGTGCGGCCGTGCTCGCCGGCACGGTGGCGAACCAGGTCGTCAGCAAGGGATGGAACCTCTTCTCCGGCAAGCCCGCGCCGAGCGACCCCCTCAACACCGACGAGGTGTCCTGGAAGGAGGCCATGCTCTTCGCGGCGATCACCGGTTTCGTCGTCCAGGCGGCGCGGGTTGCCGCCCAGCGCAAGGCTGCTCAGTACTACCAGCGCACGTCGGGGCACCTGCCCAAGGCGATGGAGAAGCTCAGGGCCGAGGCGGACAAGGCAGGTCGGAAGTGATCGGTCCGCGTCAGTCGCGGTAGGCCCGGTAGTTCTCCATCCGCACGACGGCGACGAGCCCCGTGCCGGCGATGAGCCGCACCCGGGGGCGCGGCGTGAGGATGTCGAGGGGGAGCAGCTCCGCCGACGCACCGTCACCCGAGTGGGCGGTGGACCCTCCGGTGAGCTGGACGAGGCAGGTCGCCCCCGCGATGCTCACGGGCTTGCCGTCGTCGAGGTCGACGATGGTGATGCCGGCGGACATCCGGTTGACCTTGGTCATGACGTTGAGGACCCGGACCGGCCCGCCGATCGGGTGGGCCAGGGTCCTGGCCGCGCCGGGGAACGAGAAGGGTCGGAACGGCTTCATCACCTGCTGGGTCCCGTCGACGTCGAGGGTGAGGCCCTCCCCCCAGATCAGGGTGGCGCTCCGCTCGACCCCGGGGAAGCTCGAGAACTCGGAGTCCTCCCTGACCTCCCCGATGCTGAGGCGCCACACGAAGTCGGGCCCGGTGCCCCCGAGCAGGCGTTTGGCCATCTCACGGGTCGAGCCGTGGCCGTTGCGCCAGGGGGTGGGCGGGCGCTCGCTGAATCGGACGAGGCCTAGGCGGTCCTGGGTCATGGTGTGGCCCTTCACGTGCGCGATGTCGACGGGTGCAGGGCCGAGCGTGGCGTCGAGCGGGAGGTGGAGAGGTGACGGTCGAGCGCGGCGCCGATGGTCTCGAGGTCGAGAAGTCGGGCGAGGGGCACTCCAGGACGATATGCCAGGTGCAGGTGCGATGGGGCATCCAGGGTCGTGAGAAGGGCCGGCCCTCCCACGACGAGGCGACCGAGGTCCGGGCGACGCAGCGACCGCGCCGCGCCCCGTGTCGCCGCGTGCAGGGCCTCGGCCGGGGTCATCCCCATCTCTCGGACCGCGAGCGCGATGACGAGGGGCATCGACGAGGAGTAGCAGGTGCCGGGGTTGCAGTCGGTCGCGAGGGCCACGGCCACACCGGCATCGAGGAGGTGTCGGGCGTCGGGATAGGGCGAGCGGGTGGAGAACTCGACCCCCGGCAGCAGGGTGGCGACGGTGGTCTCGGCCGCGTCGGCGAGGGCGTCGACGTCGGCGTCGGTCAGGTGGGTGCAGTGGTCGACGCTGGCGGCGCCGAGCTCGACCGCGAGGCGGACCGCCGGCCCGGGGCCGAGCTGGTTGCCGTGGACGCGCAGCCCGAGCCCGGCGGCCCGTCCGGCCTGCAGGACGACCCGCGCCTCATCCGCGGTGAAGGCGTAGGGGCTGTGCGGTTCGCAGAACACGTCGATCCAGCGGGCGTGCTCGCGGGCGGCGTCGAGCATCGGGCCGGTGACGAGGGCGACGTAGTCATCGCGGCGGGCTGGCCCGTCCGACCGCTCTCGGTAGGCCGGCGGGACCACGTGGGCGCCGAGGAAGGTCACCTCGTCGGTGACCTCGGCGGCCAGTCGCAGCAGCCGGGTCTCGGCCTCGACGTCGAGGCCGTAACCGGACTTGATCTCGACGACCCCGGTCCCCTGGGCGCGCATCTCGGCCACCCGCGACCGCAGCAGGCCGCGCAGCTCGTCGTCGGTGGCCGCGCGGGTGGCACTGACGGTGGTGGCGATCCCCCCGCCGTCGTATGCCGCGCCGGTCATCCGGGCGGCGAACTCCGGCCCGCGGTCGCCGGCGAAGACGAGATGGGTGTGGCTGTCGACGAACGCAGGGACGACGGCGCGACCGTCGAGGTCGATGCGGCGGTCGGCGGCGGGGGCGTGGGCGGCGGGCCCGAGCCACGCGATCTTGTCGTGGTCGTCGACCACGAGGGCGGCGTCGTGGAGGAGCCCGAGACCGTCGGTGTGGTCGGCGCCGTCGAGGGTGTCGTCGAGGGTGGAGAGCTCGCCGATCCCGGTGACCAGGAGGCTCATCGGCGGCTCACCTCTCGTCCCGGAGGATGTCGAAGGCGTCGCGCAGGAGGGGCCCGATCGACCCGAGCCGGACGTGCTCGCCGCGTTCGACGACGACGACGCCTCCGACGATGACGGTGTCGACGTCGGCGGCGGTCGCCGCATACGGGATCTGGCCGGCGCGCACCCCGACGGTGCGCACCGTGTCGTCGCGGACGGCGACCAGGTCGGCGAGGTGTCCGACGGCCAGGGCGCCGCCGTCCTCCCACCCGAGGCTGCGGTAGCCGGCTGCGGTGGCCGCCTCGACGAGCTCGTCGGGGCTGAAGCGGCCGCGCTCGCCGCTGAGGAGGCGCTCGTGCATCTCGAGTCCGCGCATCTCCTCGAAGGGGTCGATGACGGCGTGCTGGTCGGAGCCGAGGCTGATCGAGACCCCCGCGTCGGCGAGGTGGCGGGCCGGGCCGATGCCGTCGGCGAGGTCGCGCTCGGTCGTCGGGCAGAACGAGACCTGCGCCTCCGCGTCGCCGAGGAGAGCGATGTCGACGTCCGTGAGGTGGGTGGCGTGGACGGCGGTCAGGGTGGGGCGGAGGAGCCCGGTGTCGGCGAGCAGCTCGGTCGGGGTGCGGCCGTAGTAGACCGACGCCGCGACGTTCTCGCCCGGCTGCTCCGACAGGTGGATGTGCAGCGGCTGCTCGCCGACCCGCGCGGCGATGGCGGCGAGGTCGTCGCGGGGGACGGCGCGGACCGAGTGGATCGCGGCGCCGAGACGCAACCCCGGGTGGGGTGTCCGGGCCGCCGCGCGCGTCGCCCACGCCTCGACGGACCCGTCGCTGAACCGTCGCTGGCGATCGTCCAGCGGCACGTGCCCCTCGCCGGTGAGGCCGCCCGCGAGGTAGCAGGTGTCCAGTAGCGTGAGCCGGATCCCGGCATCGGCAGCGGCCTGCACGAGAGCCTCGCCCATGACGTTGGGGTCGGCGTAGGGCCGCCCGACAGGGGTGTGGTGGAGGTAGTGGAACTCACCCACGACGGTCGTCCCCGCGAGGGCCATCTCGGCGTAGGTGGCGCGGGCGAGCGCGAGGTAGCTGTCCGGGGAGAGCCGCTGCGCAACGGAGTACATTGCCTCGCGCCAGGTCCAGAAGTTGCCGTGACCGCCCTGGGTGCGCCCGCGCAGCGCCCGGTGGAAGGCGTGGCTGTGGGTATTGGCCAGGCCGGGCAGGACGACCCCGGGCAGGGGGACGTCGTCGTGGTGCAGGTGGCTGTGCAGCTCGATGGCGGTGAAGCGGCCGCCTTCGACGGTGAGGCGCACGGAGGTCGCCGGTCCCCTGGGGAGCCAGGCGTGCTCCGCGTAGTAGACGGTCATCGGGTGGTCCCGGTGAGGGCGGTGGGGGCGGTCTCGGCGAGGTCGGCGAGGACGCGGGTCAGGGCGGCGACGCCGGCGAGGCAGTCGTCGCGCTCGGCGTGCTCGGCCGGGGAGTGGGAGACGCCAGTAGGGTTGCGTACGAACAGCATTGCCACCGGTATGCCGTGGGCCGCGAGGATGCCGGCATCGTGACCGGCGCCGGTGCCGAGGACCGGGATGTCTTGTCTGTTGCCGTCGCCGACTGCGGCGGCGAGCCGCTCGACCAGTCGCGGGTCGAAGCGGGTGGTGCCGGTCCAGGACTCCTCGACCAGCGTCGCGCGGTCCTGGACGGCCTCGGTGGTGAGGTCGGCCACGGCAGCGCGGACGGCGTCCTCGTCGGCGCCGCGGACGTCCAGCCAGCCCGTGACGTGGGAGGCAATGGCGTTGACACCATTGGGTTCGACGCGGATCTTGCCCATCGTCGCGACGCAGCTGTGGGCTGCGGCGACCCGTCTGGCGGCGAGCACCATGGCCGCGTAACCGAGCATCGCGTCGTCGCGGTCCACGAGCCGGGTCGTGCCCGCGTGGTTGGCGGTGCCGGGCACGTCGAGGCGCCAGCGGCCGTGGGGCCAGATGTCGGAGCCCACGGCGACGGCTGCTCCGGCTTGTTCGTAGGCGTCGGGGTCGGCCAGTGCGCGGCCCTGCTCGACGTGGAGCTCGACGAAGGTGTGGACGCGGCGCAAGGTCTCGTGGTCGGGCCCGAGGCGGCGTGGGTCGCGACCGGCACTCGTCATCGACTCGGCCATCGTCACGCCGTCGGCGTCGCGCAGGCCGAGCGCGCGCTCGGCCGGGAGCGCACCGGTGATGAGGCGGGAGCCGGCGCAGGCGATGCCGAATCGCGCGCCCTCCTCGTCACCGAAGTTGACGACGGCAAGTGGTCGACTGGGCACGAACCGCGTGGCGCGCAGGGCGTCCACGGCGGCAAACGCGGAGACGACTCCGAGCGGTCCGTCGTAGGCGCCCCCGTCGGGGACGGAGTCGAGGTGCGACCCGATCGCGACCCCTCCGGTCGTGCCGTCCGCGTTCACCGAGTCCGGGTCGCCCCACCACGCCCACTGGTTGCCGGCGCGGTCCTCGACGAGGTCGAGCCCGCGATCAGCCGCCTGTGCCGCGAACCACTCCCGGAGCAGCGTGTCCTCCCGCGTCCACGCGAACCGGCGATAGCCGCCCGTGCGGTCGTCGCGGCCCACGGGCTCGAGGTCGGCCCACATCCGGTCGTACGACGCGACGACGGTGTCGCGGTTGGTGCTCATGCTGCCAACCTAGGCTGTCGGACGTGGACGAACCATCCGAGGGTGAGGCGAGGGCGCTCGCCGCGGTCGCGGCATACGGGATCCCGTATGCCGTGGCGCGCCACGGGCGGGTCTCCAGCCTGGCGGAGGCGGCCGCGGCGCGTGGGGTGCGGCCCGAGGACATCATCAAGACGCTGGTGGTGCGACGGTCGGACGACGACTACGTCTTCGTGCTGGTGCCCGGGGGCCGGCAGTTCAGCTGGCCCAAGCTGCGAGCGCTGCTGGGCACCAGCCGGCTGTCGATGCCGGACGCGACGGTGGCCCGGGAGGTCACCGGCTACGAGCGGGGCACGATCACGCCCTTCGGCTCGGTCCACCCGTGGCCGGTCGTCGCGGACACGACCGTCCTCGGGCGCACGATCAGCCTCGGCGCCGGTGCGCACGGCGTCTCGATCACGGTGAGCGGTGACGACGTCGTGCGGGTGCTGGAGGCGCAGGTCGCCGACATCGCGGACGACGAGACCGGCGACGGCTGAGCGGCCACTCGTCACGGCTGACCCGTTGGCGCAGAACGCCATCCGGGGTCAGACCTCCTGCATCGGGATCCGGACCCCCCGCTCGTGCGCGACCTCGACGGCGCGGTCGTAGCCCGCGTCGACGTGCCGGATGACGCCCATGCCGGGGTCGTTGGTCAGGAGCCGCTCGAGCTTCTGCGCCGCCAGGTCGGTGCCATCGGCGACCGACACCTGACCCGCGTGGATCGAGCGGCCGATGCCCACCCCGCCGCCGTGGTGGATGGAGACCCAGGTGGCACCGGAGCTGGTGTTGATGAGGGCGTTGAGCAGCGGCCAGTCGGCGATCGCGTCTGACCCGTCGGCCATCGACTCGGTCTCGCGATAGGGGGAGGCGACGGAGCCGGAGTCGAGGTGGTCGCGGCCGATGACGATGGGCGCCGAGACCTTGCCCTCGGCGACGAGCCGGTTGAACAGCAGCCCGGCCTTGGCCCGGTCGCCGTAGCCGAGCCAGCAGATCCGCGCGGGCAGCCCCTCGAACTCGACGTGCTCGGCGGCCGCGTCGAGCCAGCGGTGCAGGTGGGCGTCGTCCGGGAAGAGCTCCTTGAGGGCGGCGTCGGTCACCTCGATGTCGTGGGGGTCGCCGGAGAGCGCGACCCAGCGGAACGGGCCCATCCCCTCGCAGAACAGCGGGCGGATGTAGGCCGGGACGAAGCCCGGGAAGTCGAAGGCCCGCTCGTAGCCGCCCTGCCGGGCCTCGTCGCGGATCGAGTTGCCGTAGTCGAAGACCTCGGCGCCCCGGTCCATGAACTCGACCATCGCGGCCACGTGATGAGCCATCGACTCGCGGGCGCGGTCGGTGAACTCCTCGGGCTTCTTCTCGGCGTAGTCGTGCCACTCGTCGGGCTCGATGCCCTCGGGGAGGTAGGACAGCGGGTCGTGCGCGCTGGTCTGGTCGGTGACGATGTCGACGGGGATCCCACGGCGCAGCAGCTCAGGGAGCACCTCGGCCGCGTTGCCGACGACCCCGACGGAGAGCGCCCGCCTCTCCTCCTTGGCGGCGAGGACCTGGGCGAGCGCGTCGTCGAGGTCGTCGGCGACGACGTCGAGGTAACGCTTCCCGGCACGCCGTTCGAGGTGGCTGCGGTCGACGTCGATGATGAGGCAGACCCCGCCGTTGAGGGTGACGGCGAGGGGCTGCGCGCCGCCCATGCCGCCGCAGCCGGCCGTCACCGTGAGGGTGCCCGCGAGGGTGGCGACCTCGTCACCGAGCTCGCCGCGGCGGGCGGCGAGCTTCGTCGCGATGGCGGCGAAGGTCTCGAAGGTGCCCTGCAGGATGCCCTGGGTGCCGATGTAGATCCACGAGCCGGCGGTCATCTGGCCGTACATGGTCAGTCCCTCGGCCTCGAGCCGCCGGAACTCCGGCCAGGTGGCCCAGTCCCCGACGAGGTTGCTGTTGGCGATGAGCACGCGCGGCGCCCACTCGTGGGTGCGGAAGATGCCGACCGGCTTGCCCGACTGGACGAGCAGCGTCTCGTCGGCCTCGAGGTCGCGCAACGAGGCGACGATCGCGTCGAACGCGTGCCAGCTGCGCGCCGCGCGACCGGTGCCGCCGTAGACGACGAGGTCGTCGGGCCGCTCGGCGACCTCGGGGTCGAGGTTGTTCATCAGCATCCGCAACGGGGCCTCGGTGGCCCACGACTTGGCGGTCAGCCGCGTGCCGCGGGCGGCACGGACGGGGCGAGCACCTTCCATGGGGAACTCCTGGGGGTCGTGCCCTTTATCGGGTGACCCGATGGAGGGGCGGTTTCGGCGAGAACGGTTCTGGGGCGAAGCGTCCCTTTATCGGGTGACCCGATAAAGGGTCGGGGGCATGCGGGGGCCAAACGGGGGCAAACGGGTCAGGCGAGCGGGCCGGTCACGGACTCGGCGGCGGTAACGGCCGACCCGGAGGCGACGAAGGCTACGGCGGCCTCGATCTCGGGGGCGAGGAAGCGGTCCGGACCCGGGCCGGGGGTCGTGGTCCGCAGGGCGTCGACAACAGCGCCGGTGGCCGGGGCCGGGGTCAACGGCGCCCGCAGCTGTATGCCGCGGGCGGCCGTCAGCAGCTCGACCGCGAGGACGCGGGTGAGGCCGTCGACCGACCGGCGCAGCTTGCGGGCGGACGACCAGCCCATCGAGACGTGGTCCTCCTGCATGGCGCTGCTCGGGATCGAGTCGATGCTGGCCGGGGCAGCGAGGCGTTTCATCTCGGAGACGATGGCGGCCGAGGTGTACTGCGCGATCATGTGGCCGGAGTCGACGCCCGGGTCGTCGGCGAGGAACGGCGGCAGCCCGTGGCTGCGCGCCTGGTCGAGGAACCGGTCGGTGCGCCGCTCGGACATGCTCGCGACATCGGCGGCGACGATGGAGAGGAAGTCGAGGACGTAGGCGACCGGAGCGCCGTGGAAGTTGCCGTTGGACTCGACGCGACCGTCGAGGGTCACGACGGGGTTGTCGATCGCGGCGGCGAGCTCCCAGCCGGCCACCCGGGCGGCGTGGTCGAGGGTGTCGCGAGCACCCCCGGCGACCTGTGGGGCGCAGCGCAGCGAGTAGGCGTCCTGCACGCGGGTGCAGTCCTCCGTCCGGTGCGACTCACGGATCCCGCTGTCGCGCATCAGGATCCGCATATTGGCCGCGGCGGCGCCCTGCCCGGGGTGGGGCCGCAGGGCTTGGAGGTCCGCGGCGAAGGGGTCGTCGGTGCCGAGCAGTCCCTCGACGCTCATCGAGGCGGTGATGTCGGCGGTCGTGAGGAGGCGACGCAGGTCGTGGATGGCGAGGACGAGCATCCCGAGCATCCCGTCGGTGCCGTTGATCAGGGCCAAGCCCTCCTTCTCGGCGAGCACCAGAGGCGCGATCCCGTTGTCGTGCAACGCCGTCGCCGCATCGGTGAGCTCGCCGTCCCGGGTCCGGACCGGCCCCTCACCCATCGCCGCGAGGGCGCAGTGGGAGAGTGGCGCCAGGTCGCCGGAGCAGCCCAGCGAGCCGTACTCGTGGACGACCGGCGTGATGCCTGCGTTGAGCATCGCGGCATACGTCTCCGCCACCTCGGCCCGGACGCCGGTGCGCCCCGTCGCGAGCGTCGACAGGCGCAGGAGCATGAGCGAGCGGACGACCTCGCGCTCGACCTCGGGGCCGGAGCCGGCGGCGTGGGAGCGGACGAGGCTCCGCTGCAGCTGGGCGCGCAGCTCGGTCGGGATGTGCTTGGTGGCGAGGGCACCGAAGCCGGTCGAGACGCCGTAGTGCGGTACGACGTCGTGGGCGAGGGCCTCGATGACGAGCCGGCTGGCGCGGATGCCGTCCAGGGCCTCCGGGACGAGGACGACCGGCGCGCCGTGGCGGGCCACCGCGACGACGTCCTCGATCGAGAGGGGTCCGACCCCGACGGCGACCGGGGCCACGTCGGGGTGCGCCTGGGTCGGAGCGAGGTTCGTCTGCGTCATGGATCCATTGGACGGCTTCCGGGACGCCTCAGGACAGGTTGCGGCACCCGAATGTGTCTCGGATCCGAGACGTGTGGCGGGGATCCTCCAGTCCGGCGCCGTGCGACGACGATCAGCCCAGCTGGACGACACTCCGCCAGTCGTCGAGCGGGAGCACGTCCACGACGACACTGACCTCGAGCCAGTTGAGGATGGCCTCGGGCCCGCTCGTGGTCACGAAGGCCGTGTCGGCGGCGTCGCGCCCGGTCGCG
>NZ_JANXRJ010000151.1 GCF_025353065.1 Lapillicoccus sp. | reverse complement strand
GCGGCCGCCGACGACGTGAGGGCAGCGTCAGTCAGCCCGCAGGTAGACCTCGCGCCAGACCTCGTGGGCGGTCTCCTGGTGCTCCGGCAGCCCGCGCTCGTCGAGCCGCTCCCCGGCGAGCTCGGCCGCGAGCGCCGTCAGCGACCACTCCCACCCGGAACCGAAGCCCACGACGTGCGAGTCGACGAGCAGCCCGGAGTGCTGCAGCGTCAGGTCGGTCGCGTCCGGGTCTTCGCCCGTGAGGCGCAGCAGCACCCGCGTCGGCGGCTCGTCCTGCCACGTCCACTGCATGTCGAGCACCCGGGGCGCACCGCCTTCGCCCACCGCGTCACAGTGCTCGATCCGCACGAGCGCCGGTATGCCGCCGACGTCGAGGACGACGGAACCGCTCTCCGGCAACGACTCGAGGACGACGCCGAACCAGCGGGCCAGCCGCTCGGGCTCGGTAACCGCCGACCAGACGGCGGCGACGGGCGCGGCATACCGGCATCGAAGGGTGATCGTCCGGCCCGCGGGGATGCGGGTGAACGACCGGGTGAAGGCGAGGTCCGGCACCCCTCCACCGTAGGCGGCGGCGCCGGACCGGGCGTTAGGGTCGCGAGGTGACCGGCGTCGGAGCGAGCGTGCGCGACCAGCGGCGGCTGACCGTGGCGTTGTTCGCGGTCGCGTTCGGGACCCAGTCGCCGAGCCCGATCCTGCTGTTCTACACGCAGGACCTCGGTCTCTCGGCGACCGTGCTCACCGCCTTCTTCACGGTCTATGCGCTCGGCCTCGTCCCTGCGCTCCTGCTCGGAGGGCCCTACTCCGACAGGCACGGTCGCAAGCCCGTCGTCGTGCCTGTCGTCGCGATGTCCGTCCTCGCCCAGCTCGCCCTGCTCGCCGCTGCGGTCGTCGGCGAGCCGGCGCTCTACGTCGGCCGCGTGCTCCAGGGCCTCACCGGCGGCGCGGTGTTCACCGTCGGCACGGTGTGGATGCGGGAGATGGCCGGGCCCGCGAAGGGGGCGTCCGCGGCCATGCGGGCAAGCGCCGCGATGGCGGTCGGCTTCGCCCTCGGGCCACTGCTCTCGGGCACCCTCGTGCAGTGGGCGCCCTGGCCCAAGGTGCTCGGCTTCGTCGTCCCGATCGCGTTGCTGCTGCTCGCTTTCGGCATCGTGCGGACCCTGCCCGAGACAGTGACGCGGCCGCGTCCAGGGCGCCTGCAGATCGGCATCCCGCGCGGCGCGGGCGCCGGCTTCGGGTGGTACCTGCTGCCCTGCGGCCTGCTCGTCTACACGTATGCCGTGCTCGGCCTCACGCTGTTCCCGCTCGCCATCGTCCGGTCGGGCTTCGGCGCGGCGATCTTCCTCACCGGCGTCTGCGCGCTCATCGTCCAGGGGAGCGCGGCGCTCGCGACGGGCCCGGCCCGACGGCTGGGTCCGGAGACGTCCGGGTGGCTGGCGGCGCTCATGGCCGCGGGCGGAGCCGGGTTCGGTTACCTCGCAGTGCAACCCGGTGGCTGGCCCTGGGTCCTGCCCGCGTCGCTGCTCTGCGGGGTCGGCGAGGGCCTCGCGCTCACCGCGGGCGTCACCGTCGCGGACCTCCTCGCGCCGGCCGACCGCCGGGGAGGGTTGATCTCGGTCTTCTACCTCGTCGTCTACTTCGGCTTCACGGTGCCGTCGATCGTGTCGGTGACGGCCGGTCCGGCCGCTCTCGCGACGGGGGTGCCCATCCTGGTCCTCGGCGGCTGCGCCCTGGTGCTCACCGTCGTCCTCGTCGGCCCGGGGCGTGCGGTGCTGCGGCGGCATACGGGCTCGATCGTCCGGTCCGGGGACGTCACAACGGCGCTCGGGGAGCTCCCGCCGATCTGAGTCACGTGCGGCGCCCGGTCCGCCACGCGAAAGGTCACCTTCGGCTCCGGGGAGCCCCTCGGACGGACCGGAGCTGACCACTCGGCAGGCGGCGTCGCCAGAGGTCACCTTTGGCATGGCCGCAGGTCAGTCGCACGGCGCCATCCGCGCGCCCGCCATCACCGGACCGCCGGGGCCGACCGCGGTGGCGCCCGACTCGTCGAGCTCCGTTGCGGCGCCGCTGAACTGGGCGGCATACAGCCGGGAGTAGGCCCCACCGAGCGTGAGCAGCTCGTCGTGCGAGCCCTTCTCGACGATGCGGCCGTCCTCCATCACGAGGATCACGTCGGCGTCGCGGATCGTCGAGAGCCGGTGGGCGATGACGAAGCTCGTCCGGTCGCTGCGGAGGGCGGCCATCGCGTGCTGGACGAGGAGCTCGGTGCGGGTGTCGACGGAGCTGGTGGCCTCGTCGAGGATGAGCAGCTCCGGCGCGGCGAGGAAGGCGCGCGCGATCGTGACCAGCTGCTTCTCCCCGGCGCTGATGTTGCCCGCCTCGGCGTCGAGCATGGTGTCGTAGCCGTCCGGCAGCGAGTGCACGAAGCGGTCGACGAAGGTCGCTCGGGCGGCCTCCATGACGTCCTCGTCCGTGGCGTCGGGGCGGGAGTAGGCGATGTTGTCGCGGATGGTGCCGGCGAAGAGCCAGGTGTCCTGGAGCACCATGCCGATCCGCGAGCGCAGGTCGTGGCGGGTCATCTCGGTGATGTCGACGCCGTCGAGGGTGATCCGCCCGGCGTTGAGCTCGTAGAACCGCATGATGAGGTTGACGAGGGTCGTCTTGCCGGCGCCGGTGGGACCGACGATGGCGACGGTCTGGCCGGGCTCGACGACGAGGTCGAGACCCTCGATGAGCGGCTGCTCGGGGGTGTAGGAGAACGTGACGTCCTCGAAGGCGACCCGGCCGAGCGAGTCGATGACGGGCGTCGCCGTCGGCGAGTCGGGCTCCTGCTCGGGAGCGTCGAGAACCTCGAACACCCTCTCGGCAGAGGCGACCCCGGACTGCAGCAGGTTGGCCATCGAGGCCAGCTGGGTCAGCGGCTGGGTGAACTGGCGGGAGTACTGGATGAACGCCTGGACGTCGCCGAGGCTCATCGACCCACTCGCGACCCGCAGCCCGCCGAGTACCGCGATGACGACGTAGTTGAGGTTCCCGATGAACATCATCGCGGGCATGATGATGCCGCTGATGAACTGCGCACCGAACGAGGCGACGTAGAGGTCCTTGTTCTTGCCGTCGAAGGAGGCCTGCGTCTCCTTCTGCCGGCCGAAGACCTTGACCAGGCCGTGCCCCGTGAAGGTCTCCTCGATGATGCCGTTGAGCTCGCCGGTGTGCTTCCACTGCTGGACGAACATCTTCTGCGAGCGCTTGGCGATGGCGGCGGTGATGGCCATCGAGACGGGGATCGTCACCAGGGCGATCAGGGCCAGGGTCCACGAGATCGAGAACATCAGGGCGACGACGGCGACGACGGTGAGCAGCGAGGTGAGCAGCTGGCTCAGTGTCTGCTGCAGGCTCTGCTGGACGTTGTCGACGTCGTTGGTGACGCGGCTGAGCAGCTCGCCGCGCGGCTGGCCGTCGAAGTAGGGCAGCGGGAGCCGGTTGAGCTTGGCCTCGACGTCGGCGCGCAGGC
>NZ_JANXRJ010000070.1 GCF_025353065.1 Lapillicoccus sp. | reverse complement strand
CCCGGGTGGAGGCGAACTCAGCGCAGAGCACTCGTGAACGGGGCTCGTCAGGCCTGTGACCTGTGGAGACGTGGTGTGCCCCCGGGCAGAATTGAACTGCCGACACCCGCTTTAGGAGAGCGGTGCTCTATCCCCTGAGCTACGAGGGCGGGGTAGGACGGCCGCCACAGGCGGGCCTGTCCGTGGTGCGGGTTGAGCGTATCCGACGTCAAGGGCAGAAGGGGAACTCGCCTCCGTCGGCCAGACGAGGAAGGCGGAGTGCTGACCACAGCGGGCTGTGGTCAGCACTGCGCGCTGTCCCGCCGCGGGCGCCCCCGGCCGCGGCCGTCCCCGGCGCCGGGGCGGCATACCTGCTGGGGTGGCAGCTGCCACCGGCGCCGAGGCTGTCGAGCCAGGCGACTCAGCTGGCCTGCTGCAGGCCCTTCACCTCGTCGCGCGCCGCGACGATCTCGGCGTGCTGGCGCTGGACGACCGTGCGGAAGCCGTCACTGAGGTCTTCCTTGAGGGCCTTCTCGTACTCCGAGACGGTGTGGTCCTCGCCCTGCACGGCGGCGTCGAGCACGCCCGACGGCTTGTCACCGGTCAGGGCGTCCTTGAGCGTCAGCCAGCCGCGGTGCACCGTGGCGAGCGCGGACCCGCTGGCGTCGACGTCGTCGCCGTACTCGTGGCCCATCGCGACGATCTCCTGGGCGAACTTCGCCCGCTGCTGCTCGAAGCGGCGCATGGTCTCGGCCCACTCGGGCCGCTCGCCGTCGGCCAGCTTCTCCGCGGAGGCGGAGTAACCCTTCTGGCCGTCCTTCAGGGTCTGGACCAGGTCCTTGGCAGTGCTCTCGTCAGCGCTCATGTTGTCCTCTTTGTGGGGGCCACGATGTGTGGCTCGGTTGGTTCTTGACCTACCCGGCGTCGAGGTCGGCAAACCCCGGGCAAGCACCGGACCGGGGGAGTCGTCCCTCGGACCGCGGCATACCAGCGGGTCAGCCGGCTGCGTCGAGGCTGGCCAGCTCGTCCGCGCTCAGCTCGAGGTCGACCGCCTCGGCGGAGTCCTGCGCGGTCTCGGGACGCGACGATCCGGGGATCGGGATGACGACCGGTGATGTCGCGAGCATCCATGCGAGAGTAACGCGCTGGGGGCTGACGCCGTGCGCGTCGGCGACCTTCTGGAACGGCGCGTAGCTCGACCCGAGGTCGCTCGCCTTCGAGATGCCGCCGAGCGGCGACCATGGCAGGAACGCGATCCCTAGTTCGTCGCAGAGGTCGAGTTCGGCGCGCGAGCTGAGGAAGGCGGGAGAGTACTGGTTCTGCACGCTCACGAGCCGGCCGCCGAGGACCTCCTGCGCCTGCCGGATCTGGTCCACGCTCGCGTTGGAGATGCCGGCCATCCGGATCTTCCCCGCGTCGAGCAGGTCGCGGAGCGCGCCGACGGACTCGGCGTAGGGGACGGCCGGGTCGGGCCGGTGGAACTGGTAGAGCCCGATCGCCTCGACGCCGAGCCGCTTCAGCGACGCCTCGCAGGCGGTCACGAGGTAGTCCGGGGAGCCGTCCTGGGTCCAGGTGCCGGGCTCCGGTCGCAGGTGACCGCCCTTGGTGGCGACGAGGATGTCGGAGGTGTCACCGGCATACGACGCCAGCGCCTCGGCGATGAGCGACTCGTTGTGGCCGACCTCGTCCTCACCGCCGATGTGGTAGGCGTCGGCGGTGTCGATGAGGGTGACGGCGGCGTCGAGGGATGCGTGGATGGTCGCGACGGCGCGGGCGCGGTCGGGACGGCCCTCGATCGAGAGCGGCATCCCTCCGAGGCCGATCGCCGAGACGGACTGGGTGCCGATGGTGCGTGTCTTCATGACCCCTACCTACCCGGGTGGCCCGGCCTTGACACGGGCGGACCGACGTACCGTTGAGCCCATGCCCCTTCCGTGGACCGTCACCCTCGTCGCGGTGGTCGTCGTCGCGCTCGCCCTGCGAGTCGGGCTGCGGCAGCTGCCGGTGCGCGCCGCCAGCGCGATCGGCGTCGGACGGGCGGCCGCCCTGGCCGTCGGCGTCCTCGGGCTCGTGGCCCACTGCGGGGCGATGTTCTTCACCACCACGGCCCGTGCGGTGCCGGGGTCGGGCGGCTACATCGACGGGGTCAACGGCATGGGCCACACCAGCATGGTCCTGTATGCCGTGCCCGCCCTGCTCGTCGTCGCCGGCCTGTGGCGGGTGCCGCGACCGGTGCTGGCCGTGGTCGTCCTGCTCGTCGTCGTCGTCGGCGTGACGATGTATGACGGTGGTCCGCTCACCGTGCACCTCACCGCGATCCTGCTCGTCGTCACGACGCTCGCGGCGACGGTGGCGGCCCTGGTCGGGCGTGGGGACGGCCGTCGCGTCCGGGTGTGAGACATCGCGTGTGAGACATCGGTGTGAGAGAACGCCGCTCCGGGGTATCGGAGGCTCATGAGCAACGAGACCCCTGTCACCGCCACCCCCGAGACCACCATGACCGCGGAGGAGACCGAGCCCGAGACGCTCGGTGCCAGCGAGCCCACCGACGACCCCGCCCTCGAGAAGGACCCCGCCGACTGGGTCAGTGGAGGAGACCCGATCACGGAGGCGCAGAAGAGCTACCTCGACACCCTGGCTCGTCAGGCCGGTGAGGAGCTGCCCGCCGACATGACCAAGGCCGAGGCGTCGCAGCACATCGTCCGGCTGCGCGGGAAGAACGACCTCGACTGAGGTCGGCCCGTTCGACTGAGGTCGCCCTCGAGATGTGACGCGAAACCCTCCACAATCAAGTATCTTGATTATCAAGACACCTGAGGTCGTCCGAACTGGCACGGGCGGCATACGGAGGAGCGCTCATGGACGGCATGTCTCGCTGGATCGGCACCCTGACCACGGGGCGCTGGGGCGCCCGGCTGGTCGTCCTGGGCTTCCTGGTGGTCGTCGGCGCCGTCTTCGCCCTCAAGGTGACGGCGCCGATAGCCGACTCCGGCGCGTCGAACCTGCCCTCGTCCGTCGAGTCGGTCCGGGTCACCGCGCTGCAGAAGGGGCTGCCGAGCTCGCAGGTCAACCCCGCCCTCGTCGTCGTCGCCCGGGCCGACGCGGTGCTCACGCCGGCAGACCGGGCGGCCGTCGCCTCCCTCACCACCACCCTCAGCCCGTATGCCGCGTCGGGCCAGCGAGTCGTCACGATCCCGAGCCAGGACGGCCGGGCCCTGCTCGTCTCCGTGCCGTTGTCGAGCTCCCTCGCCAGCGACCGGCTCACCGCGACGGTCAAGGAGATGCGCGCGGTGATCGCCAGAGCCGGTCTGCCGCAGGGGCTGACGGCCGAGCTCACCGGTGGGCCGGGGATCGCGGCCGACATCGCGTCGTCCTTCGACGGTGCCAACGTCAAGCTGCTCGGCACGACCGCCGGCATCGTCGCGCTCCTGCTCCTGCTCACCTACCGCAGCCCCGTGCTGTGGATCGTCCCGCTGGCCGTCGTCGGCATCGCCGACCAGCTCGGCGCCCGGGTGACCGAGGCCATCGGCGCGCTGGCCGGGCTCTCGATCGACCCGGCCAGCACCGGCATCGCGAGCGTCCTCGTCTTCGGCGCGGGGACGAACTATGCGCTGCTCCTGATCGCGCGCTACCGCGAGACGCTTCGCCACGAGGAGGACCACCGGGTCGCCCTGCGGCTCGCGGTCGGCAGTGCCGGCGGAGCCGTCATCGGCAGCGCCACAACGGTCACGCTGTCACTGCTCACCCTGCTGCTCGCGACGAGCGGCAACCTGCGCACCATCGGGTGGACGAGCGCGGTCGGCGTGGTCGTCGTCCTTGTCAGCGTGCTGCTCGTCCTGCCGGCCGCCCTCGCGCTCTGCGGGCGGCGCCTCTTCTGGCCGTTCGTCCCCCGCGTCGGGAGCGAGGACCCGAGCCACCGCGGAGCGTGGGCGACCATTGCCGACAGGGTGACTCGTCGTCCGGCGGCCGTCAGCGGCATCGCCGTCGTGATCCTCCTCGTGCTCGCCTCCGGCATCGTCGGGGTGCGGGTCGGGCTCTCGCAGACCGAGCAGTTCCGCGTGCAGTCGTCGTCCTCCACCGGCCTCGAGACGATCGCGGCGCACTACCCCGCGGGCTCGTCGGCGCCGGCCCGGATCATCGCCGCGGCGGGCTCGGAGCAGGCGGTCGTCGCTGCGGCGGCGGCCACCCCCGGCGTCGCGTCGGCGCGGGCGAGCGACCGCGGGGCGGGGCTCGTGCAGGTCGACGCCGTGCTGAAGGACCTGCCGGGGAGCGAGGCGAGCTATGCGACGGTGCGGGCGCTGCGCGACTCCGTCCACGCGATCTCCGGGGCGGACGCCCTCGTCGGAGGGTCGGTCGCCGACACCCTCGACGCCAAGGACGCGGCGGTCCGCGACCAGGCGGTCATCGCGCCGATCATCCTGCTCGTGGTCCTTCTGATCCTCGTCGCGTTGCTGCGCTCCGTGGTCGCGCCGGTGCTGCTGATCCTCACCGTCGTGCTGAGCTGCGCGGCGGCGCTGGGGGCGGGGCACTGGTCGTTCACCCACGTCTTCGACTTCCCGGCGCTCGACACCAGCGTGCCGCTGCTCGCGTTCCTCTTCCTCGTGGCGCTCGGGGTGGACTACAACATCTTCCTCACCACCCGGGCGCGGCAGGAGGCGGCTCGGGCGGGCACCCGGCGGGGCATCCGGACGGCCGTCGCCGTCACCGGTGGCGTCATCACCAGCGCGGGAGTGCTGCTCGCGGCGGTGTTCACGGTCCTCGGGGTCCTGCCGCTGATCACACTGACCCAGATCGGCATCATCGTCGGGTTCGGCGTGCTGCTCGACACCCTGCTCGTGCGCACCGTGCTCGTGCCGGCCCTGGTCACCCTGCTGGGTCGCCGGGTCTGGTGGCCGTCGGAGCTCGGGCGCAGCGACGGGGCGTGACGGGCGCGCTTGCGTCCGCGGGAACGGCATACCGGTGTCGCGTCCGTGCGGACGTAACGTTTGCCCGCCCCGCAACGTCCGCGGGAACGGCATACCGGTGTCGCGTCCGTGCGGACGCAACGGCGGGTTGGGTTTAGTGGCGCGCGGGTTAGCCTCGGGGGAGGCAACGGGATGCGCGAGGAGGTGTGGCCATGACCTGGGGCGGGCTGGACGAGATCTTCAACCCCGGCGCGGCGCACTTCCGCGAGGAGATGGACCGCAAGCGGATCGAGGCGCGGATCCCCGGCAACGAGGGCGGGCCCAACACCGTCGACCTCGAGAAGGGCGTCGTGCGGATCACGGTCGTGCGCAAGCAGGATGCCGTGGCGGACGCGCCCCAGGACGCGGTGACGGAGACGCTGCAGGACGCGCCGGCCCCCACCCCTCAGGACGCCGTGCACTGGCCGGCCGCTCCGCAGGATGCGGTCTGAGCGGACTTCTCCTCGCTTGAGGAGTTGTCCGGGCCCGGCAGCCACCCACGCCACCTCACGCCACCCACGCCACCTCACGCCGTGCCCAACCCCTGCCGCGCCCGCAGCACGAGCTCCATCTCGAACCTGACCTGCGGGTCGTCGAGGTCCGCGCCGAAGAGCTCGCGCAGCTGAGCCACGCGGTAGCCCACCGTCTGCGGGTGGATGCGCAGCTCCTCCGCGATCGGCCCCCGCTGCCCCCAGTGCCGCAACCACGCGAGCAGCGTCTCGGTGAGCCGCTGCCGGGGTCCGGCCCGCAGCCCGTCCAGAGCCGCCAGTCGGCGAACTCCCAGGTCCACCAACGCTGCCGACTCCGCGCCGAGCACGATGTCCGCGAGGTGCTCCTCCACCCACAGCGGCAGCTCGTCGTCGCCGAACGCGGCCGGCGTCTCGTCCACGAGGACCGCCGTCGCGGTCACCGCGAGCCGCAGCGAGTCCGGCACGCGGCTCCACTCGCGCACCGGGCCGATGACCGCGCGCCGGCCGCGCAGGGCTCGTTCGAGCTCGCGCCGCTCCTTGCCCGTCGCGGGCGCGGCGGCGAGGACGACGGTGTCGGTGTCGCGGTCCACCGACAGGGCCCGACGCCCCAGCGCGAACCGGGCCGCGGGCGCCTCCCCGAGCGGCAGGAGAATCGCGACCAGGTGATGGGCCAGCGACCAGCCCGCGGCGCTCGCCGCCTGCTGCACGGCCACCTCGTCCGCCTGCCCGAGCAGCAGCAGCTCGAGGACCTCGGTGCGTCGCCGGTCGACCTCGCCCGCCCGCTCGGACTGCTCGAAAGCGAAACCCTCGGCGCTCGCGGCCGAGACCTCCTCGATGTAGGCGAGCACCGACTCGCCGATGGCGAGGAGCACCTCCGACCCGTAGTGCGCCTCCATCGCGGTCTGCGAGAACCGGCGCAGGGTCACCCGCGTCCCCGCCCGGTATGCCGCGAGGAGACTCTCGAGGGTCCGGCCCTGCCGCACCTCGCCGCTGCCGAGGGCGGCATACACGCCCCGGGCCTCGGCCGAGAGAGCCGGCCGGGAGGTGCCGGGCAGCGCGAGGAAGCTGGTCAGGGCGACCTCGGTGCCCCGGCGCACCGCGACCCCGAACCGGCCCTCGAGGGGCCGGGTATAGGCCGGGACGGTCTGGCGGATCGTGCCGATGATCTCCTCGACGAGGGACGGCAAGGTTGGCCTGAGCAACTTCGAGATTTCAGCCGGGAGGGCCAACCAGGGTTGCTCGGGGGACGCTGTGGCCACCCTGTCACCTCCCTGAACTAGCTCATCGAGATAGTTTCGTCCCTCACACTGTATGCCGGAGGTGGAGATCCGGAGGCCGTTCTGCTGCGAATATCGGTACATGGCCCGGTTCTCCCCCTTGACGCGCATGGCGCAGGTGTTCACGACACCCCACTCGCCCGAGGACTTCCTGCGCCTGGTGAACCCCCTCAGCAGCTCGCGCCAGCTGCGCGGCATCGTCACCGAGGTCATTCCGGAGACCGAGGACTCGGCCACCATCCGCTTCCACCCGGGACGTGGCTGGCACGCCCACGAGGCCGGCCAGTGGGCCCGCATCGGCGTCGAGATCGACGGCGTGCGGCAGTGGCGGTCCTACTCGCTCACCACCGCCGGCGGCGAGGACCCCGCTATCACGGTGACCGCGATCGGGGCAATCTCCGAAGCGCTGGTGCGCAACACCAAGCCCGGGGACGTCCTCTTCCTCGCGCCCCCGCAGGGCGACTTCGTCCTCCCCGAGCACCCGCGTCCGCTGCTGATGATCACCGCCGGCAGCGGCCTCACCCCGGTCATGTCGATGATCCGCACGCTGGTCCGCCGGCGCGCCGACGCCGACGTCCAGCTGCTGCACTCCTCCCGCACGCTCGACGGCTCGCTCTTCCGCGACGAGCTGCAGGAGCTCGCGGACCTCGACCACGGCCTCACGGTCAAGCACTGGATCACCAGCGAGCAGGGCCGCATCGACCTGTCCGGCACGAAGGATCTCGACGCCGCCGTGCCCGACTGGCGCGAGCGGGCGACCTACGTCTGCGGTCCCACCGAGATGATCAACGAGGCCGAGGCGCTGTGGAAGGCGGCCGCGCGCGAGCACCAGCTGGTCATCGAGCGCTTCGCCCCCGTCATCCTGCCCGGCGCCGGTGGCGCCGGCGGGCACGTGACCTTCGAGAAGTCCGACAAGGAGGTCGACGCCGACGGCGACACGACCCTCCTCGAGGCCGGCGAGGACGTCGGCGTCGTCATGCCCAGCGGCTGCCGGATGGGCATCTGCCAGTCGTGCCTCGTGCCCCTCGTCGCGGGCCAGGTGCGCGACCTGCGCACCGGCGAGGTCCACGGCGAAGAGGGCCAGCTCGTCCAGACCTGCGTCTCCACGGCCGCCGGCCCCGTCCACCTCGACGTCTGACCAGCACCCACCAGCACCCCCGCCAACACCCCCGAGCGCGCCGCCGCGCCGCCGGGACAACCACCTCACTCCGTTCGTTCTCCCAACGACAAGCGCAAGGAGCACCACATGACCGCCACCGCACAGCGGCTCGACGCGACCGTCCCGGACGCGAAGACGGCCACCCCCGCCCGACGCCGTCGGGCCATCCTCCCCACCGAGGGCCACCCGTCCGTGCGCCCGCCGGCCGCGGCCCACCTGAGCGACGAGCAGGTGGCCACCATGGCCGTCGAGCTCGACGCCATCCGTGACGGCATCCTCGCCAGCCGCGGGAGCCACGACGCGGCATACATCCGTCGGGTCATCAAGACCCAGCGCACCCTCGAGCTCGCCGGGCGCGCCAGCCTCGTCTTCGCCAGCTTCCCGCCGGCCTGGATCGCCGGGGTCGGCATGCTGTCGGTCGCCAAGATCATCGAGAACATGGAGATCGGGCACAACGTCCTGCACGGCCAGTGGGACTGGATGCGCGACCCCGACATCCACTCGACGACGTGGGAGTGGGACTTCGTCACGCCGGCCGCGTCGTGGAAGCACACGCACAACGACCTGCACCACGTGTGGACCAACGTCGTGGGCAAGGACCGCGACGTGGGCTACAACATCCTGCGGATCAGCGAAGACCAGGTGTGGCGGCCGTGGAACCTCGGCAACCCGCTCTACAACGCGCTCCTCGCGCCGATCTTCGAGTGGGGCATCGCGGTCTACGACCTCGAGCTCGACGAGGTTGCGGCGGGCAACAAGACCAAGACCGAGCTGCGCCGCGACCTCCGGGCGATGGGCAAGAAGGTCGCCCGCCAGTTCGGCAAGGACTACCTCGCGACGCCGCTCGTGGCGGCCCTCACCGGCTCGTTCGTCCCCGCCCTCGTCGGCACCCTGACGGCCAACGCGATCCGCAACGTCTGGGCGCACGCGGTGATCTTCTGCGGTCACTTCCCCGAGGGCGCGGACACCTTCACCGAGGACATGATCGACGGCGAGACCCGCGGCGACTGGTACGTCCGCCAGATGATCGGCTCGGCCAACATCTCAGGCAGCAAGGCCATCCACTTCATGACCGGCAACCTCTCGCACCAGATCGAGCACCACCTCTTCCCCGACCTGCCCTCGAACCGGTATGCCGAGGTCGCGCCGCAGGTGCGCGAGATCTGCTCGCGCTACGGCCTGCCCTACAACACCGGCCCGATGTGGAAGCAGGTCGGCTCCACGTGGGGCAAGATCTTCCGCCTCGCCCTGCCGCCGAAGGGCCACTTCGCGAAGGCCTGACAGCTGCATCTGCTCGAGCACTGACATCGCCGCCGGCGACCGAGACGAATCGGTCGCCGGCGGTGGCGTGGGGGCGGCGCCACTCGTGGGCGTATTGGTTAGCCTGCCATGGTGACCCCCGCCGCGCCTGAGACCGAGCCCGCGGGTCCCGCTGGTCCGCCTGCTCCCGGCGCCCCGGACCGGGCGGGCCGCGTCGCCGAGGCGGTGGCCGGCTGGCAGCGGGCCCTCGCCGACGTCGGCGGCCGCAACACCCTCCTCTGGTACCAGGACCTCCCGCTCGGCAGCCTCGACCTCACGACCGCCCACCCGAGCGGGGTGTCCAAGCTGCTGGCCGGCCGTCCGACGACGATCGCCGACCTCGTCCGGGAGCCCGCCGCGCTCGCCGAGGCCCGCCGCCGGGCGCGGGCCATCAGCGACGCGTGCGCGACCGTCCTCGAGCAGCGCGGCCTCCCGATCGGGTTCCTGGCCCTCGGGATGGCGACGTGGTCCGTGCCGTCGATGCCCGGGCCGCGGTCCCCCCAGGCCCCGGTGATGCTCCGGTCGGTGGTCCTGCGCCCCACCGGACCCGCGCGGGTGGACTTCGAGATCGACCTCAGCCTCGAGGTCGAGCTCAACCCCGTCCTCGCGCACTACCTGCGGCTCGAGGCGCAGGTCCCGGTCGACGAGGTCGTGCTCGGTGCGCTCGCCGACGGTAGCCACGGTTTCGATCCCTACCCCGTGTATGCCGAGCTGACCCGGCTCTGCGCCGACGTCCCGGACTTCTCGGTGTCGCCGCGGCTGGTCATCAGCACCTTCCCGCACAGCAAGCTCGACATGGTCGCCGACCTCGCGGCGCAGCAGGACCGGCTCCCCGGCTACGACGTCGTGGCCGCCCTCGCCGGCGACGCCGAGGCGCGGGCCCACCTGCGCCGGATCACCCCCGACCCGCCGAGCGACCCCGACCGCGACCCCGCCTCGGAGCGCCTCGTCCTCGACGCCGACTCGGGCCAGGGCGACGTGATCGACGCCGTCCGCCGGGGCGCGAACCTCGCGGTCGAGGCGCCGCCCGGGACCGGCGCCACCCAGACCGTCGCCAACCTCGTCGCCGCCCTCGTCGCCGACGGGCGCAGCGTGCTCCTCGTCTCGCCCGACCGGCGCGACCTCACCCAGGCTGTCGACCGGCTGGGGCAGGTCGGGCTCGCCGACCTCGTGCTCGACGCCACCTGGGCCGGCGTCGACCGGCGCGCGACGCTCCAGCAGGTCGTCGACACCTTCGAGGCCGTCGTCGAGCGCGACCGGTCGGTGCCACGCGACGCTTCTTCCTCCTCTCCCGGGTCGGCCGGCGGGCGGTCGCTTCTGACCGACTACCGCGACCGGCTGCGCGACCACGTCGCGGCCCTGCACGAGGTCCGCGACCCGTGGGGGGTCAGCGTGCACGAGGCGCAGTGGGCCATCGCCGAGCTCGGTGCCCGCCGACCGGTCCCCGCGTCGCGGGTGCGGTTGCAGGGCGCCGCCCTGCTGGCCCTGCCGCGGACCCGGCTCGACGAGCTCGCGCGCGACCTCACGGCCGCGGCGACGGCAGGGGCATGGTCCACCGACGACTCCGTGGACCCCTGGTATGCCGCGCACGTCGTCACCGAGGAGGACGCCGACCGCGCTCGCGAGATCGTCGTGCGTCTCTCCGGGGGCGGGCTCGACGCGGTGGTCTCGACCCTCGACGTCATCCTCGACGAGTCGTCGCTCCCGGCGGCGCGCACCGCCCTCGACTGGGGGTGTGCGCTGGCGACGATGGCCGGGGTGCGGGCCACCCTCGAGGTGTTCCGCCCCGAGATCTTCGACAACCCGCTGGACGAGCACGTCGCCGCGACGGCGAGCGGGGACGAGCGCCGGGGCGGCGGGACGGAGCTGGGCGCGTGGGCCCGATCGCGCGTCCGGAGCCAGGCGCGGCGGCTGCTCCGACCGGGCCGACCCCCCGACGACCTGCACGCCGAGCTCGTCGCGGCGAGGCGGCACCGGCAGGCCTGGCACGAGCTCGTCGGCGCCGGAGGACGCCCGGAGATCTCGCCCCGCCTCGAGGAGGCAGAGCGCACCTACGCCGCCCTGCGACGCGACCTCGAGTGGCTCGAGGCACGACTCGCGCCGACCGGCGCCGGTGGTGAGCTGCTGGCGCTGCCGCTGGCCGACCTCGCCGTCCGGCTCGACGGGCTCGCCGAGCGCGGCGACCGGCTCGCCATCCTGCCGCGGGTCACACCGATCATCGACGAGCTGAAGGCCGCGGGGATGGCCGCCGTGGTCGACGACTTCGCGCAGCGTTCGGTGCCCCCGAGCGAGGTGACCCCCGAGCTCGAGCTGATCTGGTGGGTCTCGCTCGTGCAGCACGTCACCCAGAGCGACACCCGTTACGGGCACCACGACGGTGCCCAGCTGCGTCGGGCCGTCGAGGACTACGTCGTCGCCGACCGGGCCCAGCTGGCCACGACGGCGGGAATCATCCGGGAGACGGTGGACCGGCGGGTCCGGACCGCCGTCGCCGCCCGTCCCGCGGCCGCCGCGGCGCTCCTCGCAGAGGTCGACGGCCCGGCCAGGCCGCGGTCGTTGCGCGTCCTGCTGGGGGAGTCGGCTGACTCCGCCGGCCTGCTGCTCGCCGCTCGGCCCTGCTGGGCGATGAGCCCGTTGGCCGTGGCCGAGGTCGTCCCCATCGGGCGGGTCTTCGACGTGGTCGTCATCGACGGGGCCGGTCGGCTCACCCCGACCGAGGCCGTGTCCGCGATTTCCCGGGGTCGTCAGGTGGTCGCCTTCGGGGATCCCGGTGGCCCTCCGCCGACGTCGTTCAGCACGGCCGTCGTGCCGGCCGGGTCTGGTGCTTCGGGCGGGTCGGGTGGCTCGGGCGGGTCGGGCGGGTCGGGCGGGTCGGGAGCGTCGGGAGCGTCGGGAGCGGGCGTCACCCGCTCGGTCTACGACCTGCTGGCGGAGGCGCTGCCCGTCCGGCGGCTGTCCTGGCACTACGCCGCTCGCGACGAGCGGCTGCTCGCGCAGGCCGACCACGCGGCATACGGCTCGAGGTGGGTGACCTTCCCCGGCACCGGGATCGCCTCGCCGGTGCGCGTCGAGCGGGTCGAGGGATCGGCCTTCGTCGCCGCCGGCACCGAGACCGCGATCGAGACGACCGAGGCCGAGGTCAGCCGGGTCGTGGAGCTCGTGCTCGAGCACGCCCGGACGCGGCCCGAGGAGTCGCTCGGTGTCGTCGCCGTCACCCGTGCCCATGCCGCCCGCATCCGGGAGGTCTTCGACGACGAGCTCCGGCACGCACCGGCCGAGGTCGTCGTCTTCTTCGATCCTGTTGCGACAGAACCGTTCTCGGTGCGCAGCATGGACGAGGTCCGGTCAGCGCGCTGGGACTCGGTGATCCTCACGGTGGGCTACGGCACCACTCCCCACGGGCGGGTGCTCCACCGCTTCCCCGACCTCGAGGTGCCCGGCGCCGACCGGTGGCTGCGCGCCGCGACGACCCGCGCGAGGTCGCACCTGACCGTCGTGACGAGCCTGCGGGCCGACCACCTCGACCCCGACCGCCTCCGCACCCCAGGTCCTGCGGCGCTGCAGACGCTCCTGCTCGACGTCGGTGCCGCGGCGGGCGAGGACTCGGGACGGCGGGCCCGCGACCCGATGATGGCCGACCTCGCCGCCCGCCTGCGCCGGGAGGGCCTCGACGTCTCCGAGGACGTCGGGACCAGCCGGCACACCCTCGACCTCGTCGTCCGCGACCCGCGCGTCCCCGGTCGACGGCTGGTCGCGGTCGAGGGCGACGGCGCCGGGTATGCCGCCATGCGGGGCACCCGCGAACGCGACCGCCTCTGGGCCGAGCACCTCGAGAGCCTGGGCTGGCGCTACGTGCGGATCTGGTCGACCGACCTCTACCGTGACCCGGCCCGCGAGGTCGCCCGCGTCGTCGCGGCGACCCGCCCGCGTGCCGTCGATCCCGCGCCAGTCGAGAGGGACGAGCCG
>NZ_JANXRJ010000226.1 GCF_025353065.1 Lapillicoccus sp. | reverse complement strand
AGTCGCCGCGCAGGGCCGCGAAGAGTCGCGTGGCGCGGGCGTCGGCCGCGCCGCCGGACGTCACGTCGTCGAGGTCGATCATCGCGCCGTCGGGGCCGGTGAGCGGCACCCGCCAGTTGGGGTACTCGTCCGTCGTGCCCGGCTGGTTGACCGCGCGTCGGTCGCCGACGAGATCGGCGAGCGCGACCGCGAGCAGACGGCTCGGGGACAGTGCGAGCCAACGGTGGAGGGCCACCAGGAACGCTTCCCGGTCGCTCGCGTCGGCTTCCGGATCGAGCAGGCCGCGCTCGACCAGCGCGGCCCGGACCCGCTCGATCGCCTCGAGCTCGGACTCCTCCTCCTCCTCGACCGTGCGCGTGAGCAGGCCGAGCCGCTCACGGATCGCGACGTGCTCGAGGGCGAGGTAGCCCGCGGTCGGGGGCAGGTCGTGCGTCGTCACCGAGGAGAGGCAGAGGTCGCGGTAGCGCTCCGGCGGTCGCGGGGTGTCGGCGTCCCACTCGAACCACAGGATCGAGGTGCCGAGCAGGCCCCGCTCCAGGAGGTAGTCACGCGCCATCGGCTCGACGACCCCGAGGTCCTCGCCGATGACGACGGCGCCCGCGCGCTGCGCCTCGAGGACGAAGATGCCGATGAGCGCCTCGTGGTCGTAACGCACGTAGGTCCCGCGGTCTGGCGTCGCCCCCTCCGGGATCCACCACAGCCGGAAGAGCCCGATGACGTGGTCGATGCGCAGCCCGCCGGAGTCCCGCAGAGCCGTCCGCACCACATCGCGAAAGGGCCGATAGCCCTGTTCCGCAAGTCGATCCGGCCGCCAGGGAGGTTGGCCCCAGGACTGCCCGAGCTGGTTGAACTGGTCGGGCGGCGCGCCGACCTTGACCCCGCGGGCCAGCACGTCGGCGAGGCTCCAGGCATCGGACCCGTCCGGGTTGACGCCGACGGCCAGGTCCTCGATGACCCCCAGAAGCATCCCGGACCGCTTCAGCGCGAACTGAACGGCGGCCATCTGCTCGGCCATCAGCCACTGCATCCAGGCGTGGAGGTCGACGACGTCCGCCTGGGCTGCGCGGTATGCCGCGACCTCCGGGCTCGCGGGGTCGCGCAGCTCCGCCGGCCACCCCGCCCACGGCAGGCCGTGCTCCTCCGCGATGGCGCACCACGTGGCATACGAGGTGAGCCCGTCGCCCTCGACGTCACGGAACCGGCGGTAGGCGCGGGCCCGTGCCCCCGAGAGTGGCACGGCGTGCAGGATCCCGAGCGCCTCGCGCTTGAGCGACCACGTCGCGTCCCGGTAGATCCCGTCGCCGGAGTTCAGGCTGCGGCCGACCCGGCCGAGCTCCTGGGTCCGGTGGTGCGCAAAGGGATCCAGCTGCGCGAGCTCGGGGATGTCCTCGATCCGCAGGTAGAGGGGGTTGAGGAAACGACGGGTCACCGGGAGGTAGGGAGACGGCTCCATCGGGGCGACCGGCTCGGCGGCGTGCACGGGGTTGACGAGCACGAAGTCGGCGCCGTGCTCGGCGCTCGCCCACGAGCCGAGGTCGGCGAGGTCGGCGAGGTCGCCCACGCCCCAGGATCTGCGCGAGCGGGCTTGGTAGAGCTGGGTCATCAGGCCCACGACCCGTTGCTGCCCCAGCCCGGGCGGCAACGTCAGCCGCTGCGGCGTGACGACGAGCGTGGCGGTCGTCGAGTCGGCGAGCAGGGGCTCGGAAGCGGTGCGCGCCACGAGCCGGTGCCATCCGAGCGGAAGGTCGCCCGGCAGCACGAAGGTCGCCTCACCCATCTCGACCCCGTCGACCCACCTCGGCTCCACGAGGTGCTCCACGGGCTGAGCCGCGCGGACCGAGCCGTCCTCGAGCTCGATGACGAGGTCGATGGCACTGCGGTGGCGCACGTGCACGGGCACCCAGGGCGTCCACCCCTCGCGGCACACGACCGTCGGGGGCAGGGTGCGTCGCCACGCGCGCGTCTCGAGGTCGGCGAGGGAGGCAGACACCTCGTCGTCGGTCGCGGCCGGGACGTCGAGCGCACGCAGGATCTCGACGATCGTGTCGGCCTCGACCGGCGCCGGGCGCCCCTGCCAGTCCCAGTAGTCGGTCGCCACCCCGTGCGCGTGCGCCAGCTCGACGAGCGGACCCGAGGGCGGCGAGGTCTCCATGCGTGCATCCTGCCAGCCGGGCAGCGAGGCGGTGGGGGCGCGTTCCGCCGGGGTCGCCTGGCGGGGGAGACTGGGACCATGAGCGGCAGCGACGACACGGCATACCGGATCGAGCACGACACCATGGGCGAGGTGCGCGTCCCGCGAGAAGCGTTGTGGCAGGCGCAGACCCAGCGGGCGGTCGAGAACTTCCCCATCTCGGGGACGCCGATCGAGCCGGCCCTCATCGCCGCCCTGGGGCGGGTCAAGGGCGCCGCGGCGCGGGTCAACACCGAGCTCGGCGTCATCGAGGCCGACGTCGCCCAGGCGATCGTCGCGGCAGCCGCGGAGGTCGCCAGTGGCAGCCGCGACGCCGAGTTCCCCATCGACACCTTCCAGACCGGCTCGGGCACCTCGAGCAACATGAACACCAACGAGGTCGTGGCGACGCTGGCCACGAACGCCCTCGGCAGACCGGTCCACCCCAACGACCACGTCAACGCCTCGCAGAGCAGCAACGACGTCTTCCCGACGGCCGTCCACCTCGCCACCACGGCCGCGCTCGTCGACGACCTCGTGCCGGGGCTCGTCCACCTCGCCGAGTCGCTGGAGCGCAAGGCCGTCGAGCTCGACGGCGTGGTGAAGGCCGGCCGCACCCACCTGATGGACGCGACCCCGGTGACGATGGGCCAGGAGTTCGGGGGGTATGCCGCCCAGATCCGGTATGCCGTGGAGCGCGTCGAGGCGACCCTCCCCCGGGTCGCGGAGCTCCCCCTCGGCGGCACCGCCGTCGGCACCGGCATCAACACGCCACGAGGCTTTGCGGAGAGGGTGATCGGGCTGCTGGCCACGGAGACGGGGCTGCCCCTCACCGAAGCACGGAACCACTTCGAGGCCCAGGGTGCACGCGACGGGCTCGTCGAGGCGAGCGGCGCCCTCAAGACCACCGCGGTCAGCCTGACGAAGATCTGCAACGACCTGCGCTGGATGGGCTCCGGTCCGCGGGCAGGCCTGGGAGAGATCGCGATCCCCGACCTGCAGCCGGGCTCGTCGATCATGCCGGGCAAGGTCAACCCCGTCATCTGCGAGGCCACCGTCATGGTGTGCGCGCAGGTCATCGGCAACGACACGACCATCGCGGTGGCCGGCCTGCAGGGCACGTTCGAGCTGAACGTGATGATGCCGGTGATGGCCCGCAACGTCCTCGAGTCGATCCGCCTGCTGGCCAACGCTGCTCGCGTCCTCGCCGACCGGTGCGTCGATGGGATCGTCGCCCACGAGGACCACTCGCGGATGTTGGCCGAGAGCTCCCCGAGCATCGTCACGCCGCTCAATCGCTTCCTCGGCTACGAGAACGCGGCGGCCGTCGCGAAGACGGCGCTGAAGGAGGGGAAGACGATCCGGCAGGTCGTCATCGACAAGGGTTTCGTCGCCGACGGCAAGGTCACCGAGGAGCAGCTCGACGCCGCCCTCGACGTGCTGTCGATGACCCGCCGGCCCTGACCAGTCACCGCTAAGGCTCGCCCCTCCCGGGAGCTCCGGCCGGGGCGGACGTAGGCTCCCGTCCATGACCGCACCGCAGGCGCTCGCCATCGGAGCGGGCCGGCGCGCGGCCGCCGTCATGGCCCCGCTCGAGGTCGCGCTCGGAGGATCCGCCCCCGTCGCCCCGTATGCCGCCGAGGGCCCCGCCCCGCACCTCGCGTCCGACACCCACCTGCCCGACCGCCTCGCCCTCGTGGTCGGGACCTCGGGCTCGACCGGGATGGCCAAGCGTGCCCTGCTCACCGTCGACAACCTCGTCGCCTCCGCGACGGCCACCCACGAGGTGCTCGGTGGCGTCGGCAGCTGGCTGCTCGCCATGCCGGCCACCCACATCGCCGGGATCCAGGTGCTCGTGCGGTCGCTCGTCGCGGGCACGACACCGGAGTTCCTCGACATCGAGGACGGTTTCACCGCAGGGGGATTCGTCGACGCCACCGGCGCGCTGCGGCAGCGGGCACCGGGTCGGTGCTACACCGCACTCGTCCCGACCCAGATGACCCGGCTGCTCGACGACCCGGCGGGCGTCGCCGCCCTCGCGGCATACGACGGGGTCCTGGTGGGTGGGGCTGCGACACCGGAGACGGTGCTCGCCGCTGCGCGGGCGGCCGGCATCTGTCTGGTCCGCACCTACGGCATGAGCGAGACGGCCGGGGGCTGCGTCTACGACGGGTCCCCGCTCCCCGTCAGCCAGGTGCACATCGACAACGACCACCACGTCGTCCTCGGGGGGGCGACCGTCGCGCACGGCTACCTCGGCCAGCCGGGCCTCACCGCGGACGTGTTCACCGTCGACGCCGACGGCACGCGGTGGTTCCGCACCGACGACCTCGGGGAGTTCGGCGAGGACGGGCTGCTCCGGATCACCGGCCGGGCCGACGACTTCATCAACACCGGGGGCCTGAAGGTGGCCCCGGGCGCCGTCGAGGACGCGATCGTCCGCTACGTCCCGGGCGTCCGCGACGCGGTGGTCGTGGGCAGCAGCCACCCGGTCTGGGGGGAGGCGGTGTCCGCCGCCCTGACCCTGCAGCACGGCGCGCCGGTGCTGACGCTCCCCGAGGTGCGGGAGTGCCTGCGGGGCCTGCTGCCGGACCACGCCCTCCCGCGTCGGGTCCTCATCGTGGACGGGATCCCCCAGCGGGGACCCGGCAAACCCGACCGCCGCGCCCTCGTCGCCGCGTTCGAGGCGCAGGCCGAGGATGAGACAATGGAGCCCGGACCAGGGAGGAGGAGCTGATGCTGCGTTTCGTCGTTCCCCTGCTGAGCCTCGCGCTGACGATCTACGCCCTCGTGGACTGCATCCAGACCCCCGACGACCAGGTCAAGCACATCCCCAAGATCTTCTGGATCGTCCTCGTGATCCTCATCCCGTGGATCGGTCCCATCGCCTGGCTCATCACCGGCCGCGAACGCAGCGTGCCGCCGAGACGGCGGCCGGTGTCCGGGCCCAAGGGCCCCGAGGACGACCCGGACTTCCTGCGCGGTCTCTGACCTCCTCGCCCGCGTCACCAGCACCACCGAGGCGGCACCCCCCGATCCCGAAGTCCCCTGACGAAAGAGCCGCGTTGGCCAGCTTCTCCGAGTGGGTGGGCGGCGCCCGCCCCCGCACGCTCCCCGTCGCCTTCTCCCCCGTCGCGGTCGGCACCGGCGCGGCATACGCCGTCGGGCGGGCCGGCTGGGCCGAGGTGGTCCTCGCCCTCGTCGTGTCACTGGCCCTGCAGATCGGGGTCAACTACGCGAACGACTACTCCGACGGGATCCGCGGCACCGACGAGGTCCGGGTCGGGCCGATCCGGCTGGTCGGACAGCGGCTCGCGGCGCCGGGCGAGGTGAAGGTCGCGGCCTTCGGCTTCTTCGGGCTCGCGGGGCTCGCAGGGCTCACCCTGGTGGCGATCAGCCAGGCGTGGTGGCTGCTCCTCGTCGGCGCGGTCTGCATCGTCGCCGCCTGGTACTACACGGGCGGGTCGCGGCCCTACGGCTATCGCGGTCTCGGCGAGGTCTTCGTCTTCGTGTTCTTCGGGCTCGTGGCGACCCTCGGCAGCGAATACGTCCAGGAGGGGGGCGTGACCTGGACCGGCGCCCTCGGATCGGTCGGCGTCGGCGCCCTCGCGTCCGCGATCCTCGTCGCCAACAACCTGCGTGACATCCCCACCGACGTCGAGCACGGGAAGCGGACGCTGGCGGTCCGGCTCGGTGACCGGGGCACGCGCCGGCTCTACCTCGCCCTCGTCGCCGTGTCGCTCGTCGTGGTGCTCGGCTGCGCCGCGCTGGGCTGGACCGGCACCGGCGGTGGAGCCGGCGGTGGAGCGGGTGCCGGGGGTGGTGGCGTCGGGGGTGGGGCCGCCGCCGGTGCGCCGACGGCGCTCCTCGCGCTCGCGGCATACGGGCTGGCCCGGCCGCTGCTGCGGGTCCTGCGCTCCGGCGCCACCGGCCGCGACCTCATCCCCGTCCTCGCGGGGACCGGCCGCTTCCAGCTCGTCTGGTCGGCCCTGCTGGCCGTCGGCATCGCCGCCGCCCCCCACCTCTGACCCCCCTCTCCCCCTTTGCGTTCCAAACACCCGTTTTGTTAAGTTCTGCCGGCCCCCAGGGCCGGAGACTTGACAAAACGTGTGCTTGGAACCGGTGAGTCTGTCCACAGGGCCCCCGTCGTTCGTCCCACTATCCACAGGCCACGTCCTGCCCGGTGACGCGCCCGAGAATGCTCGACATCCTCGGGCAGATGGAGCACCCGGAGCTACCCCCCGTCTTCACCCGAGTCGACGCACTCACGCTGGGGCTCAGCGACTACCGGCTCCGGGGGCTCGTCCGATCGGGCACCGTGAGGCGAGTGCGGAACGGCCTGTACGAGCTGGCCACGCCAGTTGCGCCACGGCAGCGTGCCGCCCACGCCTTGCTATCAGCCCGAGCGGCCCTGAGTATGCGTGGGCCGGGTTACGTCGTCAGCCATCTGACTGCGGCGGCAGCCCTCGGCCTTCCTCTGCCGCTCGGGCCGGTCGACACCATTCACCTGACGGATCTCGAGCGCCGAGTTGCCCGCACCCGTCGTCGTCGTGGTCTCTGGATCCATCACGCCGACTCCTACGACACGGACGTGGACATCGTGTCGGAGCTCCTCGTCACGACGGTGTCACGCACCGTCGCGGACTGCCTACGGATGTTTCGCGCCGAGGTGAGCGTGCCCATTGCCGACGCGGCGCTGCATCTCCGACTGGCCACTCCCGATGACATCACCGCCGAGCTCGCCATGCAGTGCCACTGGAAGGGGCGGGCCATGAGGGCCGACGTCGCCGCGCCCTTGGTCGACGGTCGACGGGAGTCATGGCTGGAGTCCTTCGCTGCGGTGAAGTTCGACGACTGGGAGATCGATCCACCGACACCGCAGCTGATCATCCTCGACGCCCGAAAGACGTTCGTCGCCCGGGCTGACGCCGGGTGGGAGGACGAGGGCACGGTCCTCGAGATCGACGGCAAGACGAAATACGCCCTGCCGAAGGACGGGGTGGTGGATGCGGCGTCCGCGTGGGAGGCGGAGAAGGACCGGTTCGACCGAGTGGGTGACCTCGGTCTGGAACGCGTCCGATTCGGCCTGCACCATCTGCTGCACGAAAGCGAGCTGATCCGACGCCGGGTGCGCGAACGACGTCAGGTGGGCTCGGCGTCTCGGTTCACCGGATCGTTCCGCCTGCTCCCGGACGAGGGCCTTCGGCTCACGTGAGCCCCCCTTCCCCGTTCCAAGCACACGTTTTGTTCAGTCTCCAGCATCCGGGGGGCCTGAGACTTGACAAAACGTGTGTTTGGAACGCAGCAGGGGGGTGGCGGGTCAGGGGTCAGCGGCCGCCCTCGAGCTCGGCGTCCTCGGCGTCCTCGTCCTCACCGTGGACGCCCTCGCGGCGGGCCTGCAGACGCCGGTCGACCGTCTCGGCGATCCGCTCGGACATCCGGTCACGCTCGCGGCGTAGCAGGAAGTAGGACAGGATCACCGACGTCACGGCCGAGGCGAGGAGCAGCCACGGCTGCTGGTCCTGGCTCCGCAGGCCGAGCAGCCAGAAGACGAGCAGGCAGCCGAAGAAGATCATCAGCCGCATCAGGGTGAAGCGCAGGACGGTGTTCTTCATGGTGCGGCGCGCGGCCTACTTCAACCCGGAGTAGCTGTGCAGCCCGGTGAAGACGAGGTTCACGAGGGTGAAGTTGAGGATGACGCAGACGTAGCCCACGAGGGCGATCGTCATGGCCTTGCGCGGCTCCCAGCCGGCGGTCGCCCGCGCGTGCATGTAGGCGGCGTACACGACCCAGATGACGAACGTCCAGACCTCCTTGGGGTCCCACGTCCAGTAGGAGCTCCACGCCTTCTGCGCCCAGATCGCCCCGGCGATCAGCGTGAAGGTCCACAGGATGAAGCCCACCATGTTGAGCCCGTATGCCGTGCGCTCCAGGCGCGCGGCGGACGGCAGGGTCTCCATGAAGTTGCGCCGGTCGGACGGGCTCTCCTCGCGCCTCTTCTTGACGAGGTAGACGATGCCGACCGAGAAGCCGATCGTGAGGACGCCGACCGCGAGGATCGCGACGGTGACGTGGATGACGAGCCAGACGCTCTTCAGGGCCGGGACGAGCTCGGCGGCCTCGGTGTAGAAGGCGAAGAGAGCGAGCCCGAGCGTCAGCAGGACCGGCCCGATGACGAACAGGCCGAGCCACTCCCAGTGGTTGCGGCGCACCAGGATACAGAAGGCCAGCGCGACCGCGGCCGCCCCGGCGACCGCGAACTCGAACATGTTGCCCCACGGCGGCCGCATCACGGCGAGTCCGCGCATGACCACCGAGCTGACGACGAGCAGCGTGCCGAGCCACGACACCATGATCGCCATCCCGGCCATCTTGCGGGCGCGCAGCGAGGTCTCGGGCTCGTCGTCCGGGCCACCGCCGGACGGGAGGTCGCCCGCGGGGAGGTCGGCATCGCTGTCGAGGTCCGAGCCGCCGCCCTCCGCGGCGCCGACGAGGGCCGGTTTGCGGGGGCGGCTGGCGGCGACGGAGCGGTCCATCTTCTCCGGGCCGAGCGCCGCCAGGTGGAACGCGAAGAGGAGCATCGCGACCGTGAACACCGCCATCGCGGAGTAGAGCGCGAGGTTGGAGTAGGTCACGAGCTCCGTCGACAGATCCGCTGACATCCTCATCGTCCTTTAAGTCAACTCGTCGCGCAGCCGGATGAGCAGCGTCCCGAGACCGGGATCGGCGTTCTTGGCGAGGCCACCGATCGTTACCACGGTACGCGGAATCGCACCTGCGGCGGAAACCTCCCCCGCCCTCGAGGGCTGGGAGTGGGTATGCATGTCGGCACCATCAGCCCGCCGGATCGCCAGCGCCTCGGCCGGCCCGGTCGCAGGAGCGTCGGAGGGGTCGTCCGGGGCGGCCACCGCACGGACGAAGACCCGTCGACGGCGCACCAGCAGCGTCGCGAGCAGCCCGAGGAGGGTCAACAGGGCGGCCGCGAGGGTCAGCCCCTGACCCGGGTCGACGCGCGCCGACAACCCGGCCCACCTCGCCACCGAGTCGAAGCTGATCGTGCCCCGGTCACCCGGGAGGGTGAAGGTCTGGCCGGGCTTCAGCCGGATGAGCAGCGGGCTGCCGTCGGCCTTCGTCACCTGGGAGAGCTGCGCCGTGTTGAGGGTGTAGACCGACTGGGGCCTGCCGCCGGGGTAGAGGTCACCCTCCCAGATCGAGAGCGCCAGCTCGGGATTCTGGTCGTCGGGGAAGATCGACACCGGTCCGTTGGCGTAGGTCGGCTCGGCCGTGGGCAGGAAGAACCCGCTGAACGCCAGCTGCTTCGGCCGCGCGGACCCGACCTTGATGGCACCGGTCGAGGTGTAGTTGTTGTCCTGGGCCAGGAATGGCGTCGCCTGGCTGTAGAGGACGTGGCCCTTGGTGTCCTTGACGGTCACCACCGGCGCATAGCCGTTGCCGAGGAGGAAGACCTCCGTGCCGTCGAGGGTGATCGGGTGGTTGGGGCTGATCGTCTGCTGCTGCGGCTGGTCGCCGGGCTTCTCGGTGGTCTGGACGTGCGCGGTGAACTCGCGCGGCGCCCCCAGCTGCGCGCCCCGGGCCTGTTCCTCGAACTTCACGTCGAGCTTCTGCAGGTCGATCGTGAAGGGGGGCAGCTGGTCGAGGTTGGTCAGCGGGCCCGGGATGACGGAGTTGTAGGACGAGACCGTCGACGAGAACGCCTCGCCCTCGGTGACGATGACGTCGCCCCTGAAGCTGAAGAGGTGCCCGATCGCCACTCCGACGATGATCACGCAGATGGCGATGTGGAAGACGAGGTTGCCGGTCTCGCGGAGGTAGCCGTTCTCGGCACTGACTGAGTCGTCGGCGTTGACGACCACTCGGAATCGCTGACGCCGCAACAGCTTTCGTGCGGCCTCCAGCACCTGGGCCGGCTCACCGGCATACGTGAAGGTGACGTGCTCGTCGAGACGCTCGAGTCGCTTCGGTGCGCGCGGGGGCTTCGAGCGCAGGGTGTGCCAGTGGATCCGGCTGCGGGGGACGATGCAGCCGATCAGCGAGACGACGAGCAGGAGGTAGATCGCCGAGAACCAGGGTGAGGCGTAGACGTCGAAGAACCCGAGCCGGTCGAGGATCGGGCCGCTCGTGGCGTGCGCCACGATGTAGTCGGTGACCTTGACCGCGTCGATCGAGCGCTGCGGGAAGATCGACCCGGGCACCGCGCCGACGGACAGCAGCAGGAGCAGGAAGAGGGCGGTGCGCATCGAGGTGAGCTGGCGCCAGGCCCAGCGCGCCCAGCCGAGAGGGCCGAGTCGCGGCTGCGTGATCGGCCCCCGTGGCGGCGGTGACGAGGGCGTCGAGGGCGCGGTCTCCGGCGGGGCCGGGGTCTGGGGCGTGGTGCGCGTCGACATCAGAGGACCGTCACGAACGAGTTGACGAGATGGGCCTGCACCCAGACCATCCAGGTGTTCCACAGGCCCGTGGCCATGAGCACGCCCAGCAGGAGCAGCAGGCCGCCGCCGAAGAGGTGGATGGGGCGCTGGTGGCGGCGCAGCCACTCGCTGGTGGTGCCCGCCTTCGAGTATCCCGCGGCGATCAGCAGGAACGGCACGCCCAGCCCGAGCGAGTAGGCCACCGCGAGCAGTATGCCGCGGCCGACCCCGCCGCCGTCGGCCGACAGTGGCGTCGTGAGCGCGAGGATGGCGGCGAGGGTCGGCCCGGTGCACGGCGCCCAGGTCAGGGCGAAGATGGCGCCGAGCAGCGGGGCACCGACGAGGCCGGCGGGGGCGCGCCACCGGGGGGCCGCCGACCGCTGCAGGCCGGCGCGAGCGCCGAGCCCGAGGAAGGCCACCGCCATGACGATGACGACAACACCGCCGACCCGGGTGAGGACGTCGAGGTGGGACCGGAGGGTGAGGCTCACCGCGGAGGCGAAGAGTGCGGTGAGCACGATGAAGACCGCGGCGAAGCCGAGCACGAAGAGCAGCGCCCCGAGGACGAGCCGTGAGCGTCGACGCTGCTCGAGCGCGACGTCGGACAATCCGGTGACGTAACCGAGGAAGCCGGGGACCAGTGGGAGGACGCAGGGTGAAGCGAAGGAGACGAACCCCGCGGCAAGGGCCACGACGAGTGCTATCGGCAGCGCCCCGGTCGCGATCATCGAGTCCTGGGGCAGGGAGGAGGCGAGGGTCAGCATGGGGGTGGTCTTCGGATCACGTTGCGGCTCAGGCCTTCTCGGCAAGCACGTCGTCGACGAGAGCGGTCAGCGTGCTCACGGTCGTGGCGCCGAGCACGCGGGCGGCAATACGCCCCTGCCGGTCGAGCACCAGTGTCGTCGGGGTTGCCGCCGCCTTGCCCTGCAGGGCGAGCATCGGCTGGGCGTTGCTGGCCTGGTTGTTGATCGAGGGGTAGGTGACGCCGTTGACCTGAAGGAAGCTCGCCCCCGTGGCGGGGGGCTCGTTGATGTCCACGCCGATGAAGGCGACCGGCTTCTTGGCCGCAGCGTAGGCCGACCACACCGTCTGCAGGTGTGGCATCTCCTCGACGCACGGGCCGCACCAGGAGCCCCAGACGTTGACGACGACGACCTTGCCGCCGGCGTCCTTGGCCATCGACCAGTCGGCTCCGGTCACCGTCGTGCCAGTGAGCTGGAGGGGCGCGCCCCGCTGCGGCACGGCGAGCTGCTCGACCGTCCCGTCCCCGGCGACGAAGCCCTTGTTGTCGCCCGCTTTGGCCTGCGCCGCAATGGAGTTGGGGTCGCTGGAGCAGGCGGCGACGGACAACAGGGTGAGCGTCACCAGGGTCGCAGCCGCCAGGCGACGACGTCGGCCGGGCACGCGGCATACGGGAGCTGGGCGGTTGGCGTCGAGGGTCATGCGCCCGCCTTCTTGCGGGCCCTCTCGAGCAACCCGGCTGCCGGCTCGCTGTAGGTGATCGAGCGGAGCGTGTCGCCCTCGTAGTCGAGCGAGGTCAGGGAGGCCAGCGAGCACTCGCGCCGACGCGGGTCGTGCCACAGCCGCTTGCCCTCGAGCTTGTTGCGGACCGTCCACACGGGCAGCTGGTGCGAGACGAGGACGACCTCGTGGCCACGTCCCTGGGCGCGGGCGTCGTCGATCGCACTGATCATCCGCGCGGCGATCTCGGCGTAGGGCTCGCCCCAGCTCGGCTTGAACGGGTTGATGAGCTTGGGCCAGACCGAGGGCTTGGTGAGCGCTCCGTCCCCGACGCCGAAGGTGCGCCCCTCGAACCAGTTGCCCGCCTCGATCACCCGGTCGTCGGTCGTGATCGGTATGCCGTGTGACTCGGCGACCGGGGTCGCGGTCTCCTGGGCGCGCTCGAGCGACGACGCGACGACCCGCACGACGTCGTGGTCGGCGAGGTGCCGCGCGACCGTCTCTGCCATCTCCCGACCGAGCTCGCTCAGGTGGTAGCCGGGAAGCCGGCCGTAGAGCACGCCCTCGGGGTTGTGGACCTCCCCGTGGCGCATGAGGTGCACGGTGGTGCGCTCGGACTCCGGGGTGGTCATGACGCGATTGTGTCAAACTCTCGGGCCGCGGCCCGGGCTGCGTCCGGAAGCGCGCGGATCACGCTGTCGACTGCCTCGTCGTCGTGGGCGGCGCTGACGAACCACGCCTCGAACGCGCTCGGCGGCAGGTGGACCCCCTGGCTGAGCATGGAGTGGAAGAACGCCGTAAACGCTTGTGTCGACTGCGCCCTGGCGTCGTCGTAGTTCCGCACCGGGGCGTCGCGGAAGAAGACGCTGAACATCGAGCCGGCCCACTGGACGACGTGCGGCACACCGGCGGCGGTCAGCTGGCTCGACGCCGCGTCGGCGATCGTGCGGCTGACGACGTCGAGCCGGTCGTAGACCTCACTGGTGCAGCCGCGGAGAGTCGCGAGGCCGGCGGCGGTCGCGACGGGGTTCCCGGAGAGGGTGCCGGCCTGGTATACCGGGCCGACGGGCGACAGCATCGCCATCACGTAGGCCCGACCGCCGAAGGCCGCCGCGGGGAAGCCGCCACCCATGACCTTGCCGAAGGTGAACAGGTCGGGGGGGCCACCGGCATACGGGCCCTCGAGGCCGTAGTAGCCCGAGGGGGAGCAGCGAAACCCTGTCATCACCTCGTCGGAGACCAGCAGCGCGCCGTGGGCGCTCGTGACCCGGCGCAGCGCCTCGGTGAAGCCGGGACCCGGCGGGACGACGCCCATGTTGCCGGCGGCTGCCTCGGTGATGACCGCGGCGATCTCTCCCCCGCGCTCGGCGAACGCCGCCTCGAGGGCGCCGATGTCGTTGTAGGGCAACACGATCGTCTCAGCAGCCGACGAGGCGGGGACGCCGGCGGAGTCGGGGAGCCCGAAGGTCGCAACCCCCGAGCCCGCCGCGGCGAGCAGCGAGTCGACGTGCCCGTGGTAGCAGCCGGCGAACTTCACGATGACCGAGCGACCGGTGTAGCCGCGGGCGAGCCGGATCGCCGTCATCGTCGCCTCGGTGCCGCTGTTGACGAGCCGCACCTGCTCGACCGGCGCGACGCGGGAGACGATCTCCTCCGCGAGGGCGACCTCGTTCTCCGAGGGGGTGCCGAAGCTGAAGCCTCGTGTCGCGGCGTCCTGCACGGCGGCCACGACGTCGGGGTGGGCGTGGCCGAGGATCATCGGACCCCAGGAGCAGATGAGGTCGACGTAGCGGCGGCCGTCGACGTCGACGAGCCATGGGCCCCGGGCCGAGGCCATGAAGCGGGGGGTGCCGCCGACGGCGCGGAACGCCCGCACCGGGGAGTTGACGCCGCCCGGGGTGACCTCGAGCGCGCGGTCGAAGAGCGCCTCGGAGAAGGGCGCGGCATACGGATAGGGCGTCGTCGCGGAAGTCACGGTCGGTGCCGTCGAAGTCATGCTCCCATTGTCGCAAGCCGACCTGAGCGCCGCGACGGTCGTACGGGGCTGGTGCGTCACACCGACCTGGCCGGACGGCAGTGCGGGCCGTCAGGCCCAGGTCGCCATGCCCGCGTGATCGTCGTCCTCGTAGGGATCGACGTCCTCCTTGGCGTCCCTGACCTGGGCCATCGCCACGCCCACGGCCTGGAACTGCTCCGGGGACAGCAGGTCGACGAGGTGGCGGCGGACGCTCTCGACGTGGGCGGCCGAGACGTCGACGACGCGGCCACGACCCTCGGGGGTGAGCACGAGCTCGACGCCCCGGCGGTCGTTCTCGCACGGCTCGCGGACGACCCACCCACGCTTCTCGAGCCGGGTCGCCGTGTGGGTGAGCCGACTGCGGGACTGCACGACCAGCTCGGCGAGCTCCGACATCCGCAACCGGTGACGAGGGGCCTCGGAGAGCATGGAGATGATCTCGTACTCGGTGAGCTGGAGGCCGTGCTCCTGCAGGTCGCGGTCCAGCGCGTCCTCGAGCATCCGGCTGCCACGCAGGTAGGCGCGCCACGCACTCTGCTCGCTCCGGCTGAGCCACCGGGGGCCGCTCGACGTCATCCTGTCCACGACCTTGTCAATTCTGGGCGAATGGTTTAATGTTCAATCTTGTTCGGCCGGTTGTCAACCCGCCGCGTCCGACACCCATTCTACCGATCGACCTCTCCTAGGAGCTGCACCCATGCCCAGCCTCAATGACCTCACTGCCGGCACCTGGACCGTCGACCCCGCGCACAGCGAGCTCTCGTTCTCCGTGCGCCACCTCATGGTGGCGAAGGTGCGCGGCAAGTTCAGCGAGTTCACCGGGTCCGTCGAGGTCGGCACCCCCGCGACCGACTCGAAGGTCACCGCCACGGTGCAGCTCGCGTCCGTGGACACCGGGTCCGCCGACCGCGACACCCACCTGAAGAGCCCCGACTTCTTCGACACGGAGAAGAACCCCGAGATGACCTTCGTCTCGACCAGCGTCACCGACGGCGCGCTCGTGGGCGACCTGACCATCAAGGGCGTCACCAAGCCGGTGACCTTCGACGTCGAGTTCAACGGCGTCGCGGCCGACCCGTGGGGCAACACCAAGGCCGGCTTCGAGGCGACCACCGAGATCAACCGCACCGACTGGGACCTGACCTGGAACGCCGCCATCGAGGGCGGTGGCGTGCTCGTCGCCGAGAAGGTCAAGATCACGCTCGACATCGAGCTCCTCAAGGGCTGATGCCCCGGCTCCCGAACGGCTGCCGACCGCGCCACGAGGGACATCGAACCGAGGTGGCCGCACCGGAACCCCCTGTCGGGTGCGGCCACCTCTTCGTCTGCGGTGTAGACACGCCCGGTCCGACTCACGACCCGCTTGTTGCTTCGAGAGCGCCCGAAGCGAGGGTTGAGATGGCGAAAACGGGCCCTTGCGAAGCAAGAAGCCGGGTTTGGTATGCCACGGCCTGAGCTCAACTCCTCGACTCACCTCGGGTTGTCCACACCCTCGTCCCACAAATCCCACGATCCACAGCCCCGCGGCGTGGTCTTACCCGGGCCGGCAGACACTGCCATCGTCTCGGCATGGTCAGTTTGCCGAACGCCCTCCTGGCGCTGCCTCCAGCGTTCCGCCTCGAGGACGCCGGTCGCCTCGGTGTCTCCGCCAAGGTCCTTCGACGGGCGGTGCGCGACGACCTCATTCGGCGGGTCGCGGCCGGCTACTTCGTCCAGATCGCGGTCTGGGACGCGGCCAGCGCACGCGACCGGCATCTGATGCTCGCTCAGATCGCCTCGTGGCAGCGGCCCTGGGCGGCGGTCAGCCACCACAGTGCTGCGTTGTGGCATGAGCTGCCGGTCCCGAGCCGGTTGCCGGGGTGGATCACCCAGACCACGGATCACGACACCGGGAGTGCGAACCACAACGGTCTCGCGCGGCTCGAGCCGGGTGCGCTGTCGTCCGACGAGGTGGTCATGCTTGGTGAGGTACTGCTGACGGATGTGACCAGGACGGTGATCGACTGCTTTCGGACCTTGCCTCTCGGTGACGCCGTAGCCATCGCCGATGTGGCCGTCCGGCGCCACCTGACGTCGGTGCCGCAACTCCTCGAGCAGCGTCATCGTGAGCGTGGGTGGCCGTCCATCCGGCAGGCCGACACCGGGCTGTGGCTCCTCGACCCGGCGCGGGAGAGCTGGTTCGAGTCGGCCTCCTTCGTCCAACTGTGGAAAGACGGGATCCCGGTGCCCGAGCACCAGGTCACCGTCCTCGACGAGAAGCGGGAGTTCGTCGCGCGAACCGATGGTCTGTGGCAGGCCGAAGGCGTCGTCGGTGAGGCTGATGGCGCAGGCAAATACCTAGGCGAGTTCGACGAGGACGGTCCCTCCGCCCTGGCCGCGGCGCGAGCCGTCCTGGCCGAGAAGCAGCGTGAGGAACGCGTTCATCGGCTAGGGCTCGAGTTCGCCCGGTGGGCCCCCACTGATACCTACGCCGATCGCGTGTCGACGGTGAGATCCGCCTTCTCGCGCGGCGACGGCTCCCGCTTCCGCGGCCACTTCGTCAGCAGCCCACTCTCGCGGCATACCGCGCGAGCGGGCGTGGCGGCGCCCACGTGGTGACCTCACCCGCCCGCTCCTTGCTTTCGAACGGCCCGAATCCACCGTTGATCGCCACATTCGGGCCATCCCGAAGCAAGGGGCGGGGATTGGGGGCGTGGCTCCGCTCGGTTCAGGGGCGGCGGAGGGTGGCGCGCCAGCGGGGGATACCGGGGTCGGTGGGCATGACGACGCGTTCGAGGGACACCATCTCGAGGCCGTCCCGCGCGAACGACTCGACCTCCTCGCGCAGCAGCGGCCAGGGCGGGGTGTCGAGGGCGTCGCGATCGGCTGCCGGTCCGTCGTGGCCCGCGGCGATGACGAGCAGCGTGCCGCCGGGAGCGACGAGCGAGACGACCCCGCTGATCGCAGGGTCCCGCGGCGGCTCGGGCAGGGCCTGCACCGTCATGCTCTCCACGACGAGGTCGAAGCCGCCACGCCACGCCGCGGGCAGCGCGAGAAGGTCGCCCACGGCATACTCGACGAGGGAGTCCGGGAACCGCTTCTTCGTCTGCCCGACCGCGGCAGGTGATATGTCGAAAGCCGTTGTCGTGAAACCGAGCCCGGCGAGGTATTCGGAGTCGCGTCCGTAGCCCGCACCGACGACGACCGTCCGCCCGGTGGCTGGGGGCTGCTCGCGATCGACCCACTCGACGAGCAGGACATTGGGCTGACCGCGGTCCCAGGGCACCTCGGCCGCGCCAGCTCCGGCAGCGGTATACAGCTGGTCGAACCACGCCGTCGGGTCGGCGGCGTTCCGGGGGTCGGCGGCGAAGGACCGGGTCAGCTCGTCAGGGTTCACCCCACGAGTCTCCGACGTGCGGGACCCGTCAAGCCACCCACCGCTCCCGCCTTCTTGCTTCCGGAGTGACCGAAGTGGCGACAAAACCCCCAACTTCAGGCCATTCAGAAGCAACAAGCGGGGTTTGGGGGGGGTGGCGGCGGGGGGCTAGGTCGGGCTAGGTCGGGCTAGGTCAGGTGCGGAGCCACTCCGCGGCTTCGAGGGCGTAGTAGGTGAGGATGATCTGCGCGCCGGCGCGGCGGATCGAGGTCAGGGCCTCGAGGGCGCAGCGTTTGCGGTCGATCCAGCCGTTGGCGGCGGCCGCCTCGATCATGGAGTACTCCCCCGAGATCTGGTATGCCGCGACCGGCACCGTCGAGAGCGCGGCGGCCTCGGCGATGACGTCGAGGTAGGGCAGCCCGGGCTTCACCATGACGATGTCGGCCCCCTCGTCGAGGTCGAGCTGGATCTCGCGGATCGCCTCCGCGAGGTTGGCCGGATCCTGCTGGTAGGTCGAGCGATCGCCCTCGAGCGAGCTCTGCACGGCCTCACGGAAGGGGCCGTAGAAGCCCGAGGCGTACTTCGCGGCATACGCCAGGATGATGACGTCCTCGAAGTCGGCGCCGTCGAGGGCCGCGCGCACCACTGCGACCTGGCCGTCCATCATGCCGCTGGGCCCGACGACGTGGGCGCCGGCCCGCGCCTGGGCGACGGCCATCTCGGCGTAGCGGACGAGCGTCGCGTCGTTGTCGACCCGGCCGTGCTCGTCGAGGACCCCGCAGTGCCCGTGGTCGGTGAACTCGTCGAGACACAGGTCGGACATGAGGACCAGGTCGTCGCCGCACGCGGCGCGCACCCGGCGCAGCGCGACGTTGAGGATGCCGTCGGGGTCGGTCCCGCCGGAGCCGGTCGCATCCTTCTCCAGCGGCACCCCGAAGACCATCAGCCCGCCGATGCCGACGGCCACGCATTCCTTCGCCACCGCCTCGAGCGACTCGAGGCTGTGCTGCACGACCCCCGGCATGCTCGTGATCGGCACCGGGGCGGTCGCCCCCTCCTTGACGAAGACGGGCAGCACGAAGTTGCGCGGGTGGAGCCGCGTCTGCGCCACGAGGGCGCGGACCGCGGCGTTCTGCCGCAGCCTCCGCGGCCGGATGACGGGCACTACTTCGCCCGGCGCCGCGAGCTGGGCTTCTTCTCGCTCGGGCGACGCAACGGCTCGCCGGCCTCGGCGGCAGCGAGTGCGAGCCCGAGACCGTGCGCCGCCAACGCGTCGATGAGCGAGTCCGAGGACGCCTCGGGGGCGAGGACGTCGACCCGTAGCCCGTGCTCCTGTGCCGTCTTGGCGGTGGCCGGGCCGATGGCCGCGACGACGGTGGAGGGGTGCGGCTTGCCGGCGATGCCCACGAGGTTGCGCACGGTCGAGGACGAGGTGAAGACGACCGCGTCGAACTTGCCCGACTTGATGGCGTCACGCACCTCGGCGGCCGGCGGTGCGGCGCGCACGGTGCGGTATGCCGTGACGTCGTCGACCTCCCACCCCATCGCCTCGAGGCCGGCCACGAGGGTGTCGGTGGCGATGTCGGCCCGCGGGAGGAAGACCCGGTTGATGGGGTCGAGCACCGCGTCGTAGTCGGGCCACTCGGCGAGCAGCCCTGCGGCAGAATGGTCCTGGACCGGCAGGAGGTCGGGTATGAGGCCCCACTGGCGCAGCGCGTCGGCGGTGACACCACCCACGGCCGCGATCTTGAGGCCGGAGAACGCCCGCGCGTCCAGACCGAACTCGTCGAACTTCTCGCGCACCGCCCGCACCGCGTTGACCGAGGTGAAGCCGACCCACTCGTAGCGGCCGGTGACCAGGCCCTTGATCGCCCGTTCCATCTGCTGCGGGGTGCGCGGCGGCTCGACCGAGATCGTGGGGACGACGTCGGCGCTCGCGCCGTAGGACGCGAGGCGCTCGATCGTGGCGCCAGCCTGGTCCTTGGTGCGCGGGACGAGGACGTTCCAGCCGAAGAGCGGCTTGGTCTCGAACCACGACAGCTGCTCGCGCATCGCCACGGTCTGACCGACCACGGCGAGCGACGGGAAGCGGACCCGGGTCGCGCGCAGCAGCTCGGCGACCGCACCGAGAGTCGTGACGTGCGTGACCTGCTGGGTCGTCGTGCCGCGCTCGGTGAGCGCGACCGGCGTCTCGTCGGAGCGGCCGGCGTCACGCAGCGCCGCGAGGGCGCCGGCCAGGGTGTCCGGCATCCCGAGGATGACGACGGTGACGTGGTCGGGCACGGCCGGCGCCCAGTCGTGCTTGTGCTCGGCCGCATTGACGATGTGCACGACGCTGGAGGTGCGCGACGTGAGGGGCACCCCGGCATACGTGGGCACCGCGGTGACCGCGCTGACTCCCGGCACGACGTCGAAGCGGATCTCGGCCTTGCGCAGCGCCAGTGCCTCCTCGGCGAAGCCGTTGAACATCGCCGGGTCGCCGTCCATGAGGCGCACGACGAGGCCGTCGGGACCCACCGTCTTGGCCGCGCGCACCAGGATCTTGGCGCGCGAGGCGCGGGTCAGCTCCTCGCCGTGCTCGCCGTGCCCGGCGTCGATGATCTCCACGTCGGGCCGGGCGTGGCGCGCGACCATGTCGTCGCGGTTGACCTGGTCGATCACGAGGGCGTCGGCCGCGGCGAGGTAGTCGCGCGCACGCAGGGTGAGCAGTCCCGGGTCACCGGGTCCGGCGCCGACGAAGGCGACCCGACCGGGACGCTTGCTCCGTGCGGACGTGCTCTGGGAAGTGGTGATGCTCACGAGACCTGCTCCGAGTCGTGGTGGGGGCGTGCAGTGGCGGGGTCGGGATGCGCTCTCGGCGGTATGGGTACCCCGTCGGGCAGCTCGGGAAGCTCGACCCGTCCGGGGGGGTCGGGGTCGAGCGTGACGGCGAGGTCGGCCGCGCCGTCCTCGAGGAGGATCAGGGCGAGTCGCCGACCGAGGTCGGCCGGCTCGTCCACGGACCCGACGAGGGAGCGACGCAGCTCGGCGGAACCGTCCTCGGAGCCGACGAAGGCCCGCAGCGACAGCTCCACCCCGTCGACACCTTCGACGACCTCGGCCAGCGCGCCGATCGGCGCGGTGCACCCCGCCTCGAGCGCGGCCAGCAGGGCGCGCTCGGCGGTGGTCGTGGTCCGGGAGTCGGCGTCGTCGAGGGCCGCGAGCACGGGCAGGAGGTCGGTGCGGTCGGCGCGGCACTCGACGGCGAGGGCGCCCTGCCCGGGAGCCGGGAGGACCTGGATCGGGTCGAGCACCTCGGTGACCTCGGCGAGACGACCGATGCGCAGCAGTCCGGCGCGGGCGAGCACGACCGCGTCGCAGCGCCCCGAGGTGACGAGCCCGATGCGGGTGTCGACGTTGCCGCGCACCGGCCGCACGTCGAGGCCGAGGCCGAGGGCCCGCAGCTGCGCGGCCCGCCGCGGCGACCCGGTGCCGACGACGGCTCCCTCGGGGAGCTCGCCGAGGGTGAGGCCGTCGCGGGCGACGAGAGCGTCTCGCGCGTCGGCCCGCAGCGGGATCGCGGCGACGACGAGGCCGGGCTCGGGCACCACCGGCAGGTCCTTGAGCGAGTGGACGGCGAGGTCGATCTCGCCGGCGAGGAGCGCGTGCCGGATGGCCGCGCTGAAGACGCCGGTGCCCCCGATCAGGGTGAGGTGCTCCGAGCTCGTGTCGCCGTGGGTGGTGATCTCGACGAGCTCGACGGCATGGCCCGCGGCCCGCAGCTGGTCGGCGACGAGGGTCGACTGGGTCATCGCGAGGGTGCTGCGACGGGTGCCGAGACGGAGCATCATGACTCTCCGCCCCCGGAATCCGTTGTCCCACGGCCCTGCTGGACTCCTGCGACACCGGTCGTCCCGGGCACCGCAGGGCTCGCAGGGGGAACCGAGACGGCGGCCACGTCGTAGGGGTCGAGGTCGAAGAGCTCGCGCAGTGCCGCCGCGTAGTCGCCGCCGTGACCCTCGCTGGTCAGCTCCTTGATGCGCACGGTCGGCTTGTGGAGCAGCTTCTCGACGATGCGGTGGACCGTGCGCTGCATCTCGGCGCGGGTCACCGCATCGATGTCGGGCAGCTTCTGGTCGAGCCTCGCCATCTCCGCGTCGACGACCTCGTGCGCCCGCGAGCGCAGGGCCGCGACGGTCGGCAGGGCCGCCTGCTCCATCCGGCCGGTGAGGTATGCCGCGACCTCGGCGGTCACGAGGTCGGTCACCGCCTGCACCTCGGGGAGGGTCGAGGTCGCGGCGTCGTCCGCGAGGCGGGCGCCCAGGTCGTCGAGCCCGATCACGCTGACACCGTCGAGGAGGGCGACCTCGGGGTCGACGTCACGCGGCAGGGCGAGGTCGAGGAAGACCTGGCGCCCGACACGGGCGCCGGCAGAGGCATCGGCCGTGACGCTCCCGCGGGCCGCCGCCACCTGGGCAGCGGTCACGAGGTAGCCGAGCGATCCCGTCGAGGTGATGACGACGTCTGCGTGCGCGAGCGCCGCGTCGAGGTCGGCGAGCGGCCGGGCCTGCACGTCGGCGGTCCCGGCCAGGGACCCGGCGAGCCGGTGGGCCTTCGCCTCCGTGCGGTTGACGATGGTGAGCTGCCCGACCCCGCGGCGGGCGACCGTCGTCGCCGCGAGGCTGCTCATGCCGCCCGCGCCGACGACGAGGACGCGGGCCGTGGACAACGGACCGAGCATCTCGGCAGCAGCCTCGAGGCCCGCTTCGACGAGCGAGTGGCTGACCCGGTCGATGGCCGTCTCAGCGTGCGCCCGCTTGCCGACGCGCAGGGCCTGCTGGAACAACGAGTTCAGCGACGGTCCGGCCGTGCCGGCGCGCTGGGCGCTCCGCAGTGCCTCACGCAGCTGGCCGAGCACCTGGGCCTCGCCGACGGCCATCGAGTCGAGCCCGCAGGCGACCGCGAACGCGTGCGCCACGGCGCGGTCCTCGAAGTGCACGTAGAGGTGCGAGCTGAGGTCGCCGATCGAGACCCCGGCAGCGGCACCGAGGACCTCGCCGATCGCGGCGACCGCGCCGTGGAAGGTGAGCGACTCGGCATACACCTCGAGGCGGTTGCAGGTGGAGACGACGACGACCTCGCCGATGGCGTCGGACGCCTTGACCTGTTCCACCAGCACCGCCGGGTCGGTCGCGGCGGCGGCCTCGAGCAGCGAGAGCGGAGCGGTGTGGTGCGACAGGCCGATGACGAGGACGCTCACCGCGCCACCCCCAGCTCGGGTGGGAGGCTCTTGCGCTGCTCGTGGAAGGCCAGCACGTGGAGCTCGGTCGAGAGGTCGACCCGGCGCACGTCGACGTCGTCCGGGACGACGAGCACGAGCGGGGCGAAGTTGAGGAGCGAGCGGACCCCCGCCTCCACCAGGGCGTTGCAGACGCTCTGGGCCGAGGCGGCCGGGGTGGCGATCACGCCGATGGTGATGCCGCGTTCACGCACGAGGAGGGCGAGGTCGGTCATCGGGCTGATAGGCAGGTCGGCGACGAGCGCACCGGCCAGCGCGGCGTCCTCGTCGAAGACCGCGGCGACGTGGAAGCCGCCGGTGGCGAACCCGCTGTATGCCGCGAGCGCGCGACCCAGGTTGCCCATCCCGACGATCGCCACGGGCCAGTCCTGCGTCAGCCCCAGCGCCCGCGAGATCTCCAGGGCGAGGTGCTCGACCTCGTAACCGACCCCCCGGATGCCGTAGGACCCGAGGTGACTGAGATCCTTGCGGAGCTGGGTCGAACGCACCCCCGCGGCCTGGGCCAGCTCTTCGGAGGAGACCGAGGAGATCCCGCGGTCGGCGACGTCCGAGAGGGCGCGGAGATACTCGGGCAGCCGGGCAACCGTCGCGTCAGGAATGTCCCGACGGATCGCGGGGTCGGCGGACACAGTCGCTCACCGGCTCCTTTCACTGGTGGCCGGGCCGGTGGACGTCCGGATGAGGACGTCGTCCGGGCAGGACCGGAGCGCGTGGATCTCCCTAGCGTAAGCGTTTGTGAACGCGGGCACAAAGTTGCGCAGGCAGCACCGACGTGCTCCGCCAGCCTCCCCCGCGCACGCTGTGACTGGACTCACGGCAGGCGGGGCCTCTGGCGCCCTTATCGGGACGTTTCAGGAGGTCAGAGCGGCCGTCAGCCGCTCAGCGGACACCCGGAAGAAGTCGTGCTGCACCCCGTCGACGAGGGTCACCGGGATCTGCTCGGCATAGCGGGCCCGCAGCTCCGCGTCGTCGTCGATGGACAGCTCCCGCCACCCGACGCCCTGCCGGGCGGCCACCGCCTCGATGACGACCCTGGCGTCATCGCACAGATGGCATCCCGGACGGCTGACGAGGGTGATCCTGGCGCGCGGTCCGGGCAGTTCCGTACTCATGACCACATTGTGCCGGGTGCGCGTGGGGAGCGAGGCAGACAACCGCTGTCAAAAGGGGGACAATACGGGCGATGCCCCTGTCCCTGCCGAAGCCCCGAACCCCGCGTCGACGACATGGGGGCGTCGCGGGGTGGGTCGGGCCGGCCGTCGCGGTCGAAGGGGTCGCCGCCGCGATCGGGTCGCTCGGCCCGGCGGGGACCGTCGGACACGCGATGGGGCCCACCACCGAGCGCTTCCTCCAGGACCTGCGGATGGCGCTCAGCGTCGCCGATCGGGCCGACACCGGAACCGGAGCCGGCACGGGCGCGACGGGGCCGCGCGGCGACATACCTGCGGGGTCGATGCCGGCCGGGCTGGACCGGGTAGCGGCACTGGTGGAGCTCGCCCAGCGGGGCGACGGCGAGGCGTTCGGCCAGCTCTACGAGCTCTACGTCGACACGGTCTACCGCTACGTCTACGCGCGGGTCGGATCACGGCAGACCGCCGAGGACCTCACCTCGGAGACGTTCATCCGCGGACTGCGGCGGATCGACTCCTTCTCGTGGCAGGGCCGCGACATCGCTGCCTGGTTCATCACCATCGCCCGCAACCTCATCACCGACAACGCGAAGTCGGCGAGGTTCCGGCTGGAGGTGACGACGGCGGACATGTTCGACGCCGACACCAGCGTCGAGGCGCCCGACACCGAGGTGCTCGAGCGGATGCGCGACACGCGTCTCGTCGAGGCGGTCCGGGTGCTGAAGCCCCAGCAGGCCGAGTGCCTGGTGCTCCGGTTCTTCCAGGGCCTGTCCCTGGCCGAGACCGCCGAGGTGCTCGCCACGTCGGAGGGCGCGGTGAAGCAGCTGCAGCTGCGGGCGGTCCGCGCCCTGCGGCGCGAGATCGGTGACGAGGTGCTCTGAGATGACGACACCCCCCACCCCTGGTTCGATGGCGCCCGCACCCCCCACCCCAGGTTCGCGCGTAACCTGCCACCCCTCCGCTCGTTGTCCCGGTGACCACCCGCCGCGCGGTCTCGGGACGACCGAGCGCCACGTCGGCCGACCGGCCCGACGTCTCCGCGGACCGCTGGAATCTGCACCCGAGGAGGGATCGTGGTCGCGTTGAGCCGCACGCGCGACCTGCTCGAGCGCGTCATCGTCGGCGAGGAGATGACCGACCCTCGGGTCGCCGACCTCGTGCCCACGGTCCGGGCCCTCGCCTCCGTCGACATCGGGTGTCACCCCGACCCCGCCTTCGTCGCCGCCCTCGGGGCACGGCTGCTGGCCGAGGCCAGGTCGCTGCCCGTCCGGGCCGTCGATCCCGCGCCGACACGTCCGTCCCGGTCGACCACCGGTGGGGGCACCGCCCGCGGGTCGCAGCCACCCCAGGGCCCGCACCCCGTCATCATCTTCGTCGGCCACGGCTGGCCACGCTTGCTGGCAGGCGTCGCGGCGTCGCTCATCGCGGTCGCCTCGATCGTCGGGGTCGTCTCCCGCTCCGCCCTTCCGGGTCAGGCGCTTTACCCCGTCAAGCAGGTGCTCGACACCGCTGCCGTCGACCTCTCGGGATCCGACTTCGACAAGGGGCAGACCCTCCTCGGCCAGGCCGAGGGCCATGTCGCCGATGCGGCCCAGCTGGTCATTGGCCCGTCGCCCACCGCGGACGACGTCAACACCGCGCTCGCCGCCGCCATCGACACGACCACGCGTGGACAGGTGCTGCTCGACCAGGCCTACGTCAACGACCGGCAGGACCGGGCACTGACGGTGCTGCGCGACTTCTCGGCCCGACTCATCCCCCGCGTCGACGCCCTGACGGACCGTGTGCCACCGGGATCCGTGGCTTCGCTCCAGCGCCTGCGCGCTCTGCTCGGCCGCGTCCAGGCCAGTGCCACCTCGGCGCTGGCCGGCTGTCAGACCTGCGGGGACGCCGGGGTCACGGCTCGTGCCGGCCTGCCCGGCGCGGCCCCCGGCGTCCAGGGTGCCGGGTCGTCCCCCTCTGTGTCCCAGGGCATCTCAGCCGGTGCGGACCCCGGTGGCGCCGCGGCAACCACGGCCACCACGGCCCCGCCCGCAGCCACGATCACCGCCGGTGCTCCGGGTGCTCCAGCGATCCCCGGCGTCGGGAGCGTCGCTGGCGTCCCGGGCTCGTCCGGAGCCCGGGGACCTGGCGGCAGTGCGGGCGTGGGCGGGTCCAACGGCGGGTCCAACGGCGGAGTCGGTGTTGGCGTAGGTGTCGGGGTCGGCGGCGTGAGTGTCGGGGTCAGGTCCGGCGGCGTCGGGGTCGGCCCGACGGGCGGCGGGGGCGTCGGCGTTCACCTTCCGGGCGCTACCGCGACGGTCGGGGTGCCCAGCGTGACGGCCGGTGGCGGGGGGATCGGGGTCGACGGCGGCGGAGTAGGCGTCGGCCTGCCCAGCGTCACGGTCACACTGCCCCTGCCCGGCCTCACCCTCGGCGGCGGAGGGATCGGGGCCGGCGGCGGCGGAGTAGGCGTCGGCCTCCCCAGCGGAACCATCAGCGTGCCCCTGCCGGGCCTCACCCTCGGTGGCGGCGGTCTCGGCGTCGGAGGGCTCGGCGTCGGAGGCAACGGCGCTGGTAAAGCGACCAACGGAACCGGCGGCATACCGGTGATCAGCACCACCTGCGTCCTCATCCTCTGCCTGCCCTGACCGGGCGCTGGCGGGCGCTGAGGGGCGCTGGCGGGCGCTGGCGGGCCCTCACGGCATACCGCGCCCTGGTCCCCGTGGTCGAGGTCGCGCACCTGGGTCCCCGACCTCACAGCAGATGCGCGACCTCGGCGGGTTGGCTCAGAGGAAAACCGGCTCAGAAGAAGACGGAGCGGCGCTGCATGAGCAGCGAGTAGAGCGTCTGCTGGATGGTCTCGCGGATCTGGTCGGTGAGGTCGAACACCAGCATCGGGTCGTCAGCCGCGCCGGCGCGCAGGCTGTCGGTCTGGACCGGGACCCCGAACTCGATGATCCACTTGCTGGGCAACGGGATCAGCCCGAGCGGGCCGAGCAGGGGCCAGGTCGGGGTGACCGGCGCATACGGGGCCCCGAGCAGCCGGGCAAGGGTCCTCATGTTGCCGATGATGGGGTAGATCTCCTCGGCGCCGACGATCGAGCAGGGGATGATGGGTACCCCGGCGCGGATCGCCGCCGAGACGAAGCCGCCGCGGCCGAACCGCTGCAGCTTGTAGCGCTCGGAGAACGGCTTCCCAACGCCCTTGAAGCCCTCCGGCCACACCCCGACCAGCTGGCCCTCGCCCAGCAGGCGCTCCGCGTCGGGGTTCGTCGCGAGCGTCGTGCCCGACTTGCGGGCCAGCTGGCCGACGACCGGCGTCGAGAAGACGAGGTCGGCGCCGAGCATCCGCAGGTGGCGGTGGGCCGGGTGCTCGTCATGGACCGCGACCTGGGTCATGAGGGAGTCCATCGCGACCGTCCCGGAGTGGTTCGCGACGACGAGGCCCCCGCCCGCGGCCGGGATGTTCTCGATCCCGCGCACCTCGACCCGGAACCACGAGCGGTAGAGCGGACGCAGCAGCGGGAGATAGACCCCGAGGGTGAAGTCCTCGTCGAAGCCGAACTCGTCGATCGTGAAGTCGCCGGTGAGACGCCGTCGCAGGAACGCCAGGGTGCCGGCAACCTGCGCCTCGACCTCCTCCGGGGCGATCCCGGTCGCCGACGCGACGGTGCGCAGGGCAGCGACGGCCGCCACGAGCAGGTCCTCGAAGCCCGGGCGGATGGAGGTCTCGAGCGCCGGCACGGTGGGCGGCGTGGGGACGGTGAGAGCAGCGACGCCGAGGTCGGGCACGGCCTGAAGGGTGCGACGGGTGCGCTTCGTGGCCCGCTTGGCGGCACGGCTCGCCGCCCCGGGACGCCGGGTGGGGCGGGGGGTGGGGTCGACTCGGGTCCCGGACCGGGCGAACGCCGAGGCGCTCGGCGCCGTGGGCCGTGGCTCCGGGTGCGGCCGGTGCTTTCCCGTATGCCGGGCCGTCTCGTCCGCCTCGCCTGCGTCGCCCCCGTCGCCCGCGTCATCCGCGGTGCTGTCGCGAACCGCGGAGCCCGGCCGGTGGTGAGGCGGGGAGGCCAGCGGGGCCGACGCGAGGGGCCCGTCGGGCCGGACGAGAAGCGCTTCCTCGGCCGGTGGGAGCGTCGAGACGATCTGGGACGGCGCCAGTAGCGGCGTCCGGGTCCGGCGGGCGCGCTCGCCGCTCGCCCGGGCCGCCCCGGCGGCCAGGGCGTCCCGTCCCTTGGCCCGGGTGGGTTCGCGTGTGGTCGCCATCAGTCGGTCCTCCCTGTGGTGAGCGCGTGCCCGAGTGCCGAGACGGCCGAGCTCGCGACCTCGCCGACCACGCCGACGCCGGGCACCGGCGCACCCAGGTGGCGGGCGTAGTCGGCGAAGGCCTGGCGCGTCGTGTGGGTCGGCTCGAAGTGCAGGACCTGACGCATCCGGGTGGTGTCGAGGCCGCGCCCGTGGGCGAGGAACTCCATCTGGTCGGCCGAGAAGTCGGCCAGGCCGGCCCGCTTCACGAAGCGGTCCAACAGCCCGGCCGCGGCCATCGGCAGGGGCACGATCGGGCGGCCGACGAGCGCCGCCGCCTGGGCCACGCTGATGACGCCGTCACCCGCGACGTTGACGATGCCCACGGCTTCTGGCGCCGCGCAGGCGGCCATCAGGGCCGAGGTCGCGTCGACCTCGTGGACGAACTGGAGCCGGGCGTCGAAGCCGAAGGGGACGGGGATGGCCGGCAGCGAGAAGTAGTCGGTGAGGGAGGTACGGATGCCGGGACCGATGATGTTCGCCAGCCGCAGCATCGAGATGCCGACCTCGGGGCGACGGCGCGAGAACCCGCGCACATACCCCTCCACCTCGACGGAGTCCTTGCCGAAGCCCGTGCGGGGCATCGAGCGGGGCTGCATGTCCTCGGTGAACATCGCCGGGTCCCGCGGCGAGGAGCCGTAGACCGCGGCCGAGGACTTGACCACCAGCCGCGTCAGCGTGGGGGCCTTCTGGCAGGCGGCGAGCAGCTGCATGGTGCCGATGACGTTGATCTCCTTCTGGGAGACCCGTCCGCCGGCGGTGATCGGCGTCGCGATGACGTTCATGTGGACGACCGTGTCGACCCCGGCCTGCGTGATGATCTTGCCGATCATCGGGTTGCGGATGTCGGCCCGGACGAACTCGGCTCGCCCGATGGAGTGCGACGGGGAGATCACGTCGACCCCGATGATGCGCTCGACGTCGGTGTCCTTGCTGAGGGCCTGCGCGAATGCCCCGCCGAGGTAGCGCGAGACCCCGGTCACGAGAACGACTGACGGCACCGGCACACCTCCTGGCACTCGGGGGAGCGGACCTTTCGATCCTAGCGGGGGCTCAGTCCTTCCCGTGCCGGCGGCGCAGCGACCACATCTGGGGTGCGCGCTCGATCTCCACCGCGACGTCCCACGACACCCCGCCCGGAACCGTCTCCCGGCGGAAGCTGGCGACCGTGCGCCGGGCCAGGTCGGGGTCGGCGGCGACCCGGGTCGCGAGCGCCAGGGCCCGCTCCTCGACCTCCGCGTCGTCGTATGCCGCCCAGGCCAGCCCCAGCGCGACGGCCCGCTCGCCGTCGACCTCCTCGCCGAACAGCCCCATGGCGGCGGCAGCCTCGCGACCCCCCGCCCGGTTCAGCAGGGTGAAGTGCCCGCCGCCGGGGTGGATCCCGAGCTGGGCGAACCCCGGCAGCAGCCGGGCGGTGCGCGAGACGATGCGCAGGTCGGTGGCCAGCGCCAGGTTGAGGCCGGCACCGACGGCCGCGCCGCGCACGGCGGCCACGGTCGGGATGCCGATCGCCCCGACCACGGTGAACGCCTCGTAGACGGCCCCGAGGTTGCGGTAGCTGGTGTCCTCGACCGGATCCACGCCCGCGGCGGCGAGCACGCCGCGGACGGCACCCGCACAGAAGTGCGGCCCACCGGACAGGACGAGCGCCCCGACCTGCGAGTCGTTCTCGGCTGTGCGCGCCGCCTCGGTGAGCAGCAGGGCCATCTCGACCGACAGGGCGTTGCGCCGCTCCGGGGCGTTGAGGGTGAGGCGGGCGACCCCGTTGCTCACGGCGTACAGGATCTCGCTGGTCGTGCTCATCCGCCTGCCCTCCAGGTAAGGCCCACAAACCCGACGAACCCCCGCCGAGGTGCGGCGAGGGTTCGTGGTCCGCGCTGGGTGCGCGCCTGCGTCGTCTTCTTGTCGGGACGTCTACTTCTTGTTGCGACGCTGGTGACGCGTCTTGCGCAGCAGCTTGCGGTGCTTCTTCTTCGCCATCCGCTTGCGGCGCTTCTTGATCACTGAGCCCATGGAACATCCTTGCGTTCGGAAAAGGTGCGAGAAAAATCGTGTCGCGACGGTGACACGGTGGGTTGAGCAACGCACCACGTCGAACGTGTCCCCCGGACTCTACCGTCTGCCAGAGGCCACCCCAAACCGCCGGGGTCCTGCTGGAGTCTGCGGACGCGGGCGATCAGGCCGTGTCGACGTAGGAGTCGCGCAGATACTTGTGCACGGCGTCCTCGGGCACCCGGAACGAGCGGCCCACGCGAACGGCCGGGAGCTCGCCGGCGTGGACGAGACGGTAGACCGTCATCTTCGACACCCGCATGATCGAGGCGACCTCGGCGACGGTGAGGAAGTGCACCTCGGCGAGCTGACGCTCCTTGGACATGTATGACCTCGATCTCTCGCACGCGAACCAGTGCCGGCTTCCCCTCCGGCGGAGGACTGAAGCGTGCCAAATCACACTGTAGAGGCCCCTGTGACGGTTGGGAAGTGGGTGAACGGACGGTTCGGGGCGAATGCAAGGCGACACGCCGCAGAGATCGGGGCGAAAACACCGAGGAGCGTCAGGTCCAGCAGACCAGAACGGGGTCAGTCGAACCAGACGTCGAGGCCGTGCAGCGGGAAGGTCGCCTGACGGGTCGCCATGATCGCGCGGTCGACATCGCTCTCGGGGTCGTAGCCGAGGTCCCAGGAGCGCCACCACAGCGGGCCGGCGTCCACCGGCCGGTCACCCATCCGCGTGGGCGCGGGTCGCCCGGCCAGCGCCTGCACGTGCGCGCGCCAGACCTCGGGCACCGGCTCGGTGACCGCGATGGGTCGGTGCTCGGCGATCGCCGTGAGGTGGGTCCAGGTGCGGGGGACCACGTCGATGACCTCGTAGCCGCCGCCGCCGAGCGCCACCCACTTGCCGTCGCAGACCGCGTGCGCCAGCCGGTGCAGCTCCTCGGCCGCTGAGCGCTGCGCATCCACGGACAGCGCGAGGTGCGCGAGGGGGTCCTGGGCGTGGGTGTCGCAGCCGTGCTGGCTGACGAGCACCTGGGGCGAGAAGGCCCGCACGAGAGGGAGGACCGCGGCGTGGAAGGCCCGCAGCCACGCGGCGTCGCCCGTGCCCGGGGGCAACGACACGTTGACCGCGTTGCCGATCGCGTCCGCCCCACCGATGTCGGTCGCCCATCCGGTGCCGGGGAAGAGTGCCCGGCCGGACTCGTGGATGGAGATCGTGAGGACCCGCGGGTCGTCCCAGAAGATCCGCTCGACGCCGTCACCGTGGTGGACGTCGATGTCGACGTAGGCGACCCGCTCGGCTCCGTGGTCGAGCAGCCACTGGATGCCGACGGCGACGTCGTTGTAGATGCAGAAGCCGGAGGCCCCGCCTCGCATCGCGTGGTGCATCCCCCCGCAGAAGTTGACCCCGTGCTCGGCCCGTCCGGTCCAGACCGCCTCGCAGACGTCGCGGGTGCCGGCGGCGATGCGTGCACTCGCGACGTGCATGGCGGCGAAGGCGGGGTCGTCCTCGGTGCCGATCCCCCACTGGCCGTCGGCCTCCTCGGGATGCGCCGCGGCCGCCTTGACCCCGGCGATGTAGTCCCGGTCGTGGACCGTGGCGAGCAGGTCGTCGTCGGCCACCTCGGGTTCGACGAGCTCGACGTCGTCGTGGTCGAACAGGCCGAAGGCCTCGCAGAGTCGCGCCGTCAGCGCGAGCCGGACGGGCGACATGGGGTGTTCAGGGCCGAAGTCGTAGGCCGTGAAGCTCGGGTCCCAGACCACTACAGCCTGCGTTGGCATGGTGGTGACGCTACCTCCCCGATGGCCCGCGCGAAGGACTACGCGACAACTACCGCACCGGCGCACGGGGCGAGGACCCAGGTGTGCCGCCGGCCCCGACCGTGTCACGCTGGCGGCAACGGCGACGGCGGGCTGCCGACCGGCGGACGAGGGGAGTGGCGATGGACGTGGGTCGCGCGTCCTCCCACCCGAGCCGTAGGACGCTGGTCCTCGGCGGGGTCGGTGCCCTGGCCCTCGGGAGCACCGTCGGCGGCACGATGCTCTGGCGGTCACGGCACGCGGAGGTCCCGCTCCTCTCGGAGACGGTGGCGGTCGAGTCGACGGGGTCTGCGGTCGCGGTGGCGCCGGGGGACGCGGCAACCGTCCTTCCCGGCACTCGCGTGCTGCGTCGCGCTCCCGGCGCCGCGGCTCTCGCCGTCGACGAGCAGCATTGGCTCGACTCGGGATCGGCGTGGACGCATACGGCTGGCACGACCGGTGACCTGGCCCGGGGCGCCCTGCTCGACCTCCGGGCACTGACCCTCCCCTCCGGCCTACCCGTCGCGGGCTGGGCACCGGCCTGGCGCTACGTCTGGCCGCGCGACTGCGCCCACGTCGCGGCGGCGCTGGCCGCCACAGGGCACGTGGACGAGGCGCTCCCGAGCCTGCGCTTCCTCGCCCGGGTTCAGGCCGCCAACGGCTCGTTCGAGGCGCGCTACCTCCCAGACGGCTCCGGGCCACCAGACCACCGGGCGGGGCAGCTCGACGGCGTCGGGTGGGCGCTGTGGGCGACGGCGAGGGTGACCGACGCGCTGCCCCCCGACCGGGCTGCGGCCCTGCTCCGCGAGCTGCGGCCGATGATCGACAGGGCCACCGACCTCGCGCTCTCGTCCACCCGCGACGGCCATGCCCTGCCGCCGGCCTCCCCGGATTACTGGGAGGTTGCCGAGACCGCGGTGACGCTCGGCACCGTCGCCCCGTTGGCGGCCGGACTTCATTGCGCAGCAACGCTTTACGAGCGGCTCGGTGAGGTCGACCGGCGGCGGCAGTCGGCTGACGCGGCGGCCGCGTCGACGGAGTTGATGATGGAGCGGTTCGGCGCGCAGGGCTTCCCCCGGCACCTCGGCGCCGACGACCCCGACGCGGCGATCGCCTTCGTCGGGCCGCCCTACGGGCCGGACGTCCCGGCTACGACCGCGGCCGTCGCGCGGGCCCTCCCCGGGAGCGAGATCCGCATGCGTCGGCCGGCAGGCGGTGTGGCGCCGGGCGCCTCCTGGAAGGACGACGGCACGAGCTGGACCCCCGAGACGGCGCTCGTCGCCCTGGCGTATGCCGGGTCGGGCCGTCCCGCCGACGCGCGGCGGATGCTCGGGTGGCTGGCCGAGCATCGCACCGCGGCGGGCTCGCTGCCGGAGAAGGTCCTCCACGACGGGCGCCCTGCGGCGGTGGCCCCGCTCGGCTGGACCGCCTCGCTCGTGCTGCTGACGCTGGCGCGGTTGGAGCACGAGGACGGCTGAGGCGGGCCGCTCGGGACCTGGCCGCGCCAAGGGTGCCCTCTCGCGACAGGGAAAACCGAGTGGTCAGGTCCGGTCGATCTGGGACCCTCAGACCGACCGGAGCTGACCTCTCGCCAAACGGCGCGGCATACCGACGCCAAAGGTGCCCTTTGGCGGAGCGACGCGAGCCGACGCCAAAGGTGCCCTTTGGCGGAGCGACACGGCCCGCTCAGCCCACCGGAACCGTCCGCCGGGCCGACGTGATCGGCTCGTCCACAGGCCGGCCGATCCGGAAGACCGAGAGCACCCGCGATGAGCCCGGCTCCTGTCCCGCCGCGCGATCGACGGCCACGGCGAACGGACCGGCCGTCGCGGGCGCGTCCACCAGGACGCTGACCGGATGGGTGCGAAGCCCCCGAGCCCCCGCGGCCAGCCAGACCCGCAGCAGTGCCCGGCCGAGGTCGGCGACGTCCTCGGGCCGAGCGGCCAGCTCGACCGGCGCGTGGAACGCGACGACGGTCCCCCGGCCGTCGATCTTCGAGGCGGCGCCGAGGACGGAGGGGCCGCCCGCGCGGCGCAGGAGCGGCCAGACCCGGGGCGACAGGGCGACGCGCAGCGCACCCGCCTGCGCCGGGGAGAGCGCTAGCGCGACGTCTGACAGCCCGTCCTCGCGATAGCGCGGGTCCCCGTGATCGAGCCGGAGCCAGTGGCGGAGCTCGTCGACGAGCGCTGGCGGCTCGTAGCTCCAGCGGTCGGCGACCGGGAGCAGGTCGTCGACGACGGCGCCCGGCACGACCGTCAGCGACGCACCGGTCCCCGCCAGACCCGCGGCGGCAGCCATGGCGTCCACGTCCGCGATCGTCGCCCACGGCGCGGCATACGGGCCTCGGGCGGAGTGCCGCTCAGCAAGGTCCTCGGACGTGAAGTGGCGTGTCAAGAGCGGCTGCTCGACGAGTCGGCCGGCGATGGACCGGCGGGTCGAGACGTCCCACTCCACGCCGACCCCGACCTCGTCCGAGGCGGCCGCGATGACGACCGACTCGGCGAAGGCACCCAGCGACAGCCACAGGTCGCGGCGGGTCGGGTCGCCGACGTGCAGCTCACGCGTCGGGTCCCAGCCGAGGACGAGCGCGTCGCCCTCGGCACCGGCGTCGGCTTCGGCACGCAGGGTCCACGGCTGGGTGTTGTGCGCCGACGGCGCCCGCCGGAACGCCGGCTCGAGGGCGAGCACCCTTGTCCCCCAGTCGCTCACGTCAGATCCCGTCGATAGAACGTCGTGCCGTGCAACGGCCGGCCACCCATCCGCACGTACTGCGCCGCCGATGCCGGGTTGTCGGTCCCGACGAACGTCGAGCGCAGCGTGCGGTAGCCGCCGACCCGTAGCCCCCGGAGCAGCTCGCGCGAGAGCGCGGTGAGATAGCCCTGCCCCTGGGCGTGCGGGACGGTGCCCTTGATGATGAGGATCGCGTCGCGGCGGTAGCGCCCCCGGGTGGCCAGCAGCGCGAGCTGGTCGCGCATTCCGAGCCGGCCGTCCCGGGCCATCACGAACTCCGAGATGTCAGGGACGACGAGGACGAAGGCGACCGGTTCGTCGCGGCGGGTCAGCCAGAGGACCAGGGCCTCGTCGAGGAGGAAGTCGAGGCCGTCGGTCGCGTCGGCCAGCTCGGCCGCGCTGATCTGGGTGTAGTAGTCGAGCTGGGCGAAGGCGGCGTTGAGCATCCCGCGCAGGACCGGCAGCTGCTTCGCGAGTCGGAACCGGCTGGCATGGTGGACCTCGAGCCCTTCGGCGTCCCAACGCTCTTCGTCGAACCTGAACGTCAGGTCGGGGTCGAGCTCCCCGATGTCGTCGCAGATCCAGGTCTGTCCCTCGAAGACCGGGGAGAAGCCGAGTGACGCGTAGGCAGCGGGATAGGTCGGCGGGTTCCACGGCGAGTCGACGAACCCCCGCTCGTCGAACCCCGACGTGATCACCCCGCCGGTCTGGTTGGGCAGCAGGCCGACCGGTCCGAGGAGCGCGTCGCGTCCGGCCGACCGGGCCTGCGTCTCGATCTCGCCGACGAGCCGGGCGAGGACGCTCGCGTCGGCGAACTCGGTCAGCCCGAAGAGCTGCACGTCGGCGCCGAGCCTGTCGTCGAACGCAGGGTTGTGGTGCAGCAGGGTCCGCCCGACGACCTCGCCGAGCGGGTTGCGGACGAGATGGAGACGCACGGGTCCGTATGCCGCCTGGGCGTGCTCACCGGCATACCACCCCCTGATCGTCGGCTCCAGGGTCGGGACGTAGCGCCCACGGCCGTGGAGCCGCGCCGGGAGCGCGATGAACTCGGCGAGCTGCTCGTCGCTCGTTACCTGCTCGGTGGTCGTGGTGCGCTCGTCCGTCAGGCGATCTCGCTCGAGGCGTCGTCCACCGGCCGGGGGCCTTGGTCGCCCGGCAGCCGCGTGTAGTCCTCGATGTGCGACATGCTCTGGTCCTCGGCTCGCCAGATGCCGTTGGTGTAGCCGCGCTCGTCGACGGAGTAGAGCCGGATGAAGCCGGCGGTGGCGTGCTCCGACGTCCCGTCGGCGACCCAGCGCATCAGCTTCCGGTGCTCGGGCAGCCTTGCGACAGCGAGGAGCTGGTCCATCGTGTCGAAGTAGGCCATGGTGCCCAGGGTGAAGGGCGGCTCCCAGTAGACGTGGTGCCAGCAGTAGCCGGGCAGCGCCGTCATCCGGCGCACGAACGGCTTCCAGGTGCGCGAGAGGGTCCACCAGTCGCGCGGCCCGTTGTAGCGGGTCGAGCCGATGAACATCGCGGTGGCCTGGGCGCGACGCGGGGCCCGAGAGAAGTCGGTGGTGCGCATCAGGCGCCCTTCCTCAGGTAGACCTTCTTGATCTTGCTGCCACCGCCGACGAAGGGACCGGTCCTGAAGCCGTGGACCCTCATCGTGATCTGGGTGGAGCTCGCGTCCTCCTCGACCGACTGGCGGAAGTCGCGGCTGACGTCGAGCAAGTGGGTGACGACCCCCTTCTGGCAGGTGGTCGTTAGCTGCTCGCGCGCCGCTTCGTCGAGCTGGACCCCCTGTCGCAGCTGGAGGTTCACCACCGGGCGGGCGTCGAGCTGGGCCGTCTCCTCGAGGGTGAGCATGAAGCCCTCGAGCTGACCGGCGAGCGGGTTGCCGAGGTAGAGGCCGTACTCGACGTCCTGCGGATAGATGTTGGCGCCCATGAAGCTCACCGTCGAGTCCTTGCGGCCGAAGAGGACGAGCAGCGGCAGTCGCATCCGGTGGACGGCCTGCGCGCGCTGCATCCCCGCGACGTGCTCGGGGAACTGCGCGACGAGCCGCTCGACCTGGGGGAAGGTCAGCAGCATCGCCTCGTCGCCGATGTTGTAGCGCAGCTTGGGGCTGAGGATCGCCGTCGAGTTCAGCGTGCAGAGCAGCTCGTCGTCCTCGTTGGTCTCGAGGTAGGTCTCGAGCGGGTTGTACTGGAAGATCATCGGGATCCGGGACTCGTCGGCCCCGATCACCGCGGCCCGCAGCTCCGGGTCGGCGACGATCTGGTCGCGCAGCCAGACCGTCAGCCGGCTCTCCGCACCGATGCCGATGGTGAGGTCGGAGGCGCCGTAGCCGGACAGCACTGAGACGAAACGCTCCTCGCAGTAGTCGCGCAGCGCCTCGGTCATCCCTTCGCCGCCGACCATCGCGTACATCTTGTGGGCGTCCCAGTCGAAACCGTTCTCGTCGAGCCGGTCGCGCAGGTCCTTGAGGAACGGCGGGTAGGCCGTGACGAGGTAGTCGTAGCGCGTCCCGAAGTGCGTGAGGGTGTCGACGATCTTGTCGAGGTCGGGGCCGGTGTTCTTCACCATCGCGATCTTCGCCATCGCGATGCCGGTGTTGGTGCCGGTCGCCCACGCCCCCTGGGAGTAGGCGTTGATGACGAAGAGCCGGTGGTGCGGGAAGACCTGCGTCGTGAATCCGGCGACGTTGCGGTGGATGGTGTCGAGCTCGCGCTTGCCCCGGACCCAGTTGTAGGGGACCCCGGACGAGCCCGACGACTCGTCGACGACGGTGCCCACGCGCTCGAGCCGGCCGTCCCAGCACCGCTCCTCCTCGGAGTAGGCCGTGACGTAGGACTCCTTGCTCGTCGGCGGATAGGACGTGAGGTCCCACCACCGGAAGCGATAGCCGTTCTTGCGCAGGTGATCCTGGTATGCCGGGACGTCGAGGGCCGCGAACTGGCACGTCATCCACGCGTGGAGACGCGCGAACCGCCCCATCGCCGGGTGGTAGTTGCGCGCGGTCCACCGCCACACGGCCGGGTGGATCTTGTAGAGCCCGTAGACCTCGGTGAGCACGAGCGCGCTCCCGCGCAGGGCTCCCCGGCGCGCCCATCCGAAGGGCGTGGACTTCCAGATCCGCATCATCACGCCGTATCGATCCGGGACCCCTGCGACCGCCGGGGAGGGCGGCATACCCGCGGTCCGGGCCGGTTCCTGTGACTGCATGGGGAGACCATACGGGCTCCGGGCCCGCAGAATCAGGGCCGAACAGTCAGAGCCGGAAGCCTGCCCCGCGGTCGGCGCCGAGCGGCAGGGTCATCGCGATCTCCTGCTCCCCGCTCTCCTCGCCGCTCGGGCTGCGCATCGCCCGGCGGTAGTCGGTGGGCCGGAAGCCCATCCCGCTGGCGAAGGCCACCGCCCGGCCGTTGTCGGTGCCGACCCAGTAGGCGATGTGGCTCTTGCCCTCGGAGCGCGCCTGCCGGGCACCGGCCTCGACGAGCATGGTCGCGACACCCGTCCCCCGGGCCTCGGGACGCACCCAGAGGCCGAAGATCTCGGCGATCTCGGGCACCGGCCCCTCCTCGCCGCGGGCCTGACCGACATTCACGAGACCGAGCAGCCGGCCGTCCGGCGCCTCCGCGACGAGGCGCGCCGACCGGCGCAGGCGGAGCCGCCAGAAGTCCTCGTCGTAGGCCTCCTCCTCGGCGTAGCCCGACGCGAACGCGTCGGGCGACTCCGCGAGGGCCTCCAGCCTGATCCCCCGGAAGTCCTGCCAGTCGTCCTCGCCCAGAGGGCGCACGGCTACGTCGCTCATGGGGCTACCTTCGCACGGCCGTCGCCGCTCCGGTAGCCGAGAGCGGTCCACACCATCGCCCGTTCCTCGAGCTCGGCGCGGCGCGGGTGCGGGCTGCTCGCTCCGGTGAAGACGAACCCCATCCGCTCGTAGAGCCGGATGGCGGGGGCGTTGGAGCTCGTGACCTCGAGGTGGATCCGACGCCTGCCCTCGCGGACGGCTGCGTCCTGGACCGCGGTGACGAGCCGCTCGCCGACCCGTTGACCGCGGGCGCGCGGAGCGACATACATGGCAATGAGATTCGTCTCGTCGGGGTCGGGTTCTCTCCCGGGCCACAGGCCCACCGATCCCACCGGCTCCCCGTCCAGCGTGGCCATCACGTGGAAGGTCCCGACGATCCGCTCGCGCCACTGGGCCTCGTCCATCGCCGCCGCCTCGGCGTGGGTCGTCCAGAAGGCGTCCGGGGAGTCGAGCAGCATCTCGAGCCGCAGCGCGCGATGGGTCTCCCACTCGTCCGGTGAGACCACGTGCAGCTCAACCTCCCCCGCGCGGTCGGTCATCCGCCCGCTCAGTTCTGGCCCGACGCGAGCTCCGAGGAGCGCTGCGCGGCCGCCTCGATCGCCGTGATGAACGCGGCACGCACCTTGTGGTCGTCGAGCTGGCGCAGCGCCGCGACGGTCGTGCCGCCGGGCGAGGAGACCCGCTCGCGCAGGATGGTGGGGTGCTCGCCGGTCTCCTTGAGCATCGTCGCGGCGCCGAAGAGGGTCTGGACGACGAGCTCGTTGGACGTGGCCCGCGGGAGCCCGAGGACGACGCCGGCCTCGACCATCGCCTCGACGACGTAGAAGATGTAGGCCGGTCCGCTGCCGGAGATCGCGGTCACCGCGTCCTGGTACTTCTCGGGGACGTGGACGACCTTGCCGCAGGACTCCAGCAGCGCCTGCGCCGCGTCGAGGTGCTCGGTGGTGCAGTGCTGTCCCGGCGAGATCGCCGCCATCCCCTGGTCGACGAGGGCCGGCGTGTTGGGCATGACCCGCACGACCGACGAGCCGTCGGGCAGGCGCGACTCGAGGAACTCGGTGGTGATGCCGGCCGCGAGCGACACCACGAGGTCGCCCGGGGCGACGTGGTCGTGGATCTCGGCCAGCAGCCCGTCCATGTCCTGCGGCTTGACGACGAGGACGAGCACGTCGGCGAGAGAGGCGGCTTCGGCGTTGTCGACGACCTTGACGCCGTACCTCCCCGTCAGCACCGCGGCGTGGTCGGGCCGGCGCTCGGTGATGACGAGGTCGGCCACCGCGCGCCCGGAGCGGATCAGCCCCGACAGCAGCGTCTCGCCCATCACGCCCCCGCCGAAGATCGCGGTCGTCGTCATCGTCGTCACCCTTCGTCGGTCACCCTCGCGGTGGGACACCCAGTATGCCGGGGTGCCGCGGCGGCATACCGG
>NZ_JANXRJ010000040.1 GCF_025353065.1 Lapillicoccus sp. | reverse complement strand
CCCCCAGGACCCCTACACCCAGCGCCTGCTCGCGGCGATCCCCAACCCGTTCGCTGACGTCGCACCGCCGGTGGGCGCGGCCTGACGAGGGCGAGGGAAGAATGGGCGCATGACGACGACCGGGCCCGATGGTGGACCCGTCCCGCTCGAGCTCCCTCCTCCCGCCGCGCTCGTCCTGCGGGGGCGTAGGTTCGACGCCGCTCACCCGGCGGTGATGGCCGTCATCAACCGCACCCCCGACTCGTTCTTCTCCGGCAACCGGCACGCCGACCTCGACTCTGCGCTGTCCGCGCTCGAGCTCGCGATCGGTAGCGGCGCCGACCTGGTCGACGTCGGTGGGGTGCGGGCCGGCCAGGAGGGCGAGGTGGTCACCCCCGGCCAGGAGATCGACCGGGTGCTGCCCTTCCTCGAGCGGGCCCGCCGCAGGCACCCCGACGTCATCCTCAGCCTCGACACATGGAGGTCCGAGGTGGCCAGCTCTGCCGCGTCCGCTGGGCTCGACCTCGTGAACGACACCTGGGCCGGGCACGACCCCGATCTCGTATCCGTCGCGGCGAGCATCGGTGCGGGCTATGTCGTCTCGCACACCGGCGGGCTGCCGCCGCGCACCGACCCGGTCGACGTCGACTACGGTCCCGACCCGCTCGACGTGGTGCGTGACGTCCTCCGCACGCTGCGCGACGGGGCCGAGGCGGCATACCGGGCGGGGGTGGTGCGGGAGCGCATCCTGATCGACCCGACCCTCGACTTCGGTAAGACCACCGTCCACTCCCTCGAGGTGCTTCGGCACACGGCCGACATCGTCGCGCTGGGCTACCCGGTGCTGCAGGCCCTGTCGCGCAAGGACTTCGTGGGGGAGTCGCTCGACCTCCCCGCAGACGAGCGGCTCGAGGGGACGTTGGCTGCCACGGCGATCGCGGGATGGCTGGGCGCGACGGTGTTCCGGGCCCACGACGTGCGCGCCACCCGGCGGGTCGCCGACATGGTCGCCACCCTGCGGGGGGACCGGCCGCCGCTGCTCGCCGAGCGAGGCGTCCGCCGGGCCGAACGGGCCTGACCGGCTCGCCGGACAGCAGCCGTCAGTGGCCGGTCAGCAGGCGTCCTTGACGTCCACCGCGGCAGTCGAGTCGGGCGCCGGGGTCGTGCTGGTCGACGACGGGGTGCTCGGCGACGACGTGGACGTGCCGCCCGCCTCGCCCGGGGTCGTCGGGGTGGCGGCCGGGGGGTTGATCGCGTCCGCGACGAGCTGGCGCATCTTGGGGAAGTCGGGGCGCGCGACGTTGATGACCTCGACCGTGAAGGTGAGCGAGCGGACGCCGCCCTTCTGGATGCGTTCGACGAGGTCCACCCAGGCGGGCAGGTCGGCGAGGCTGACGTCGGTGGTGATGTTCTGCTTGGCGACCTGGGCCAGCTCGGGGTACTTCGCCAGCATCGTGGCGGGGTTGACCTGGGCCAGCAGCGCGCCGACGAGGCAACGCTGGCGACGCATCCGGGAGTAGTCGTCGGAGAGCAGCCGCGACCGGGCGTACCAGAGCGCGTGGAAGCCGTCGAGCTTCTGGCGACCGGGCTCGATGTAGCCCTCGATGCCTGCCACGCCACCGTTGCTGAGGTGGTAGCCGTTGATCGGGAGGCGCTCGGTGACGTTGACGGTGACCCCGCCCATCGCGTCGACGAGGGACTGGAAACCGGCGAGGTCGATGATCGTCGAGTAGTCGAGCTTGACGCCGGTGATCTCGCCGATGACGGCTTTGAGGGTCGTCAGGCCGGGGGTGGGGTCGCCGGGGAACAGGTCCTTCTGTCCCAGGGCCTCGTTCCATACCGCGTTGAGGAGGCACTCGTTGCCGACGCCCCTCGACGGGCAGTAGTAGCCGTTGGGGAAGTAGGCGTGCAGCGGGTTGTCGTCCGGGAAGGGCACCCGCTCGAGGTTGCGGGGGAGGCTGATGAGGGTCGTCGTCCCGGTCTTGGTGTCGATGCTCGCGACGACCATCGAGTCCGTGCGCAATCCGGTCCGGTCGCTCCCCGCGTCCGAGCCGATGAGCAGCATGTTGACCCGGGGCACGTTCTTCCACGGGTCCGCGGCCTGCACCGGCTTGGCCGTCTGGGTGCTGACCGCGCCCCCGGCGACGGGGACGGGTCCCTCGGCGGCGAAGACCGTGCCGACGAGCTCGCGCTGGATGGCGACGTAGCGGACCGTCTGCACGACGGGGGCCGCGACGACGAGGCAGATGACACCGGTCGCGAGCCGGAGCCCGAGCTTGGAGCTGGTGTCGGCCCCCAGCGGCTCGCTGCCCCGGTTGGTGAGGATGATCGAAAGGATCCACACGAGCCCGGCGACGACGGCGACACCCGCCACGACGAGCAGGAGCGTGGGGCTGATCGCGATGCGCAGCGCGAGGTCGAGCATCGACCGGGGACCCTTGACGACGGTCGTGACCGCCAGCGCGACGAGGGCGGCGGCGATCAGGCCGAGCAGCGTCCAACCGATCGCGCGGAAACGGGTGCGGGTGAGACCGGCCCCGGGGAGGACGGCCAGCACCGTGAGGCCGAGGGAGCGGCGAGTGCGACGCCGCAGCTCACGTCGACGGCGGGTTCGAGCGCCCAGGGGGTCGGCCTGTCGGTGAAGGGCGGCCATGCGTCGTGTCCTCGTCCAATCTCTTGCGGAGCGTTTCGGAGCATACCGGGGGAACCCTGGGGTTCTCCCTGAAACAAGGACGTACGGGGAGTCGCAAAGGTTGTCCTCCGGCGGCATCCTGTCCTCGATCGCGCTGTCGCGGCCGTCCGGGGCAGGGTCGTTTTGGCCCACGTCCTCCGCCCCGGTAGCCTGTGCAGGCTTTCCGTTACGAGGGCCCTCCCGCCCGGTACGGACTGCTGGAGGCGTCGCATAGTGGCCTAGTGCGCCCGCCTGCTAAGCGGGTTGGGGTTAACACCCCTCGCGAGTTCAAATCTCGCCGCCTCCGCAGACCGAAGGGCCCCACGGTTGGTGGGGCCCTTCGTTCGTGCCCGACTCGGCTGGGGTTGACGCTGCGTCATCGGGGTTGACGCCCGTGATAACGGGCG
>NZ_JANXRJ010000006.1 GCF_025353065.1 Lapillicoccus sp. | reverse complement strand
ACCGGGAGGGTGACCTGGTTGCCGCCGACGACGGATCCGTTACCGGTGGTGGTGTTCCCACCGGTCGGGGTCGTGGTGGTGCCGCCGGGGGCGCTGCCAGCGCCGGTGCCGGCGCCGTTGAGGGCGCCGACGCCGGTGCCGGCGACCGTCACGGGCGCGGTGACCGGGAGGGTGACCTGGTTCCCGCCGCCGACGGATCCGTTACCGGTGGTGGTGTTCCCGCCGGTCGGGGTCGTGGTGGTGACGCCGGTGCCGCCGGGGGCGCTGCCGGTGCCGGTGCCGTTGAGGGCGCCGACCGCGTTGCCGCCGATGGTCACCGGGAGGGTGACCGGGATCGTGACCTGGTTCCCGCCGCCGACCGAGCGGGCACCCGTGGTCGAGGCCGCCGTCGTGGACGCCGGCGACGCCGGCGAGCTCGCCGGCGAAGCAGGCGCGGGCGCCGACGGTCGAGCCGGGGCCGGGGCGGCCGCGGTGGTGGCGTGCCCGTTGAGGGCGCCGATCGCGTTGCCGGTCACGGTGACCGGGACACTGATCGGGGCCGTGACCTGGTTGCCGCCCAGCAGGCTGTGGGAGCCGGAGGTGGTGTCGGCCGAAGCCGACGCCGCGCAGATGATGCCGCCAGCTCCGACCAGGAGGGCTGCTTGCAGTCCTCGTCTGATGAACACGTTCATGGTCGTACCTCTCACAAATGATCGATGGTCCAGCCCACACCACGAAGGTGGGGCCCGGGGGGGGTGTTGTGCGCGTGCGTCCCCACTCAGGGACGCCGGCACACCATCAATCGGGTGAGACGCTCGGACGCAGGCCGACCTGGCCGGGCAACGCCCAGCTACCAGGGATGACCGCACCGGCCAGAATGGCCGAGGGTGACCACGACGACGACAGAACCGCCACCGGCGCACCACCGGAACCGGAACCACCGCCAGCAGAGAACGAGACCCCGGCCGTCGCCGCCGGCATACCCGAGCCCGGCACCGACGGCGCAGGCGCCACCGGAAGATCGGACGGACGGACCTGAACGGCCGAGGAGGCCGATGAGGAGACCGACGCGTTGGCTGCGGCCCCGGACATACGGGCGTCGTGCAAGGTGCCGCACGTGGCCACGTCGGCGGCCGATGCGGCCATGACAGACGTGGCGTCCAGAGCCGACACAGCACCCGTGGAGGCCATGGTCGACCCAGGCGCACCGGGGGCCACGACAGGCGCTGGCAGCATGATCACGGGAAGGCCAGGCGTCGAGACTGCCGGAGCGTTGGGGCCTGGACGGCCCTGCTCAGCAGGGAAGCCCGGAAGCGTGGGAAGGCCCGGAAGCGTGGGGAGGTCGACTCCCCCGAACGGCCCCGTCGGGGTCGTGGGGAGGGTCGTGCCGACGCCGGAGAGGACCCCGCCCAGGACGCCGCCGACGGTCGTGAGGCCGCCGGACGCCGTGGTCGTCGTGCCCGTCACGGTGCCGTCGACCACACTGGTGACGCCTGCGACGACGCCGCTGACGATGGTGTTCACAGGCGCGACAACTGGGGTGAGCACCGGGCTCAGCACCGGCGTGGAACCCACGGTGCCCAGCGTCCGCGCGACCGTCTGGTTGACCGTCCGGCTGACCGGGATCACCACGTTCGTCGCGGTCGTTCCTGCGGTTTGCACGAGCCCAGCAACAGCAGTCGTGGCGCTGGCCGCAGCAGCCGGGATGACCGGCGCGGGCTTCGTCGCGAGGTGTGCGGGTGTGGCGGGCGAGACGGGAGCAGCCTTGGCCGGGGTGGGCGCAGCCGGTCGGGCCGGGGAGGCAGGCGCGCGGGCGGCACGGACACGCTCGTCGCAGCAGCTGCCGGGCTGGCTGGCAGGGTGACGACGTGGCCGACGACACGTCCGAGGCCGGCTCCGGCGGACTGCGCCACCGAGCCCACCGCGTTCAGCACGCCCGGCGCGGGGGTGTCGGCGTGGGCGGCGGAGGTCCCCAGCAGGAACCACCCGGCCCCGGCCACGGCGGAGAGCAGACCCAGACGAACCACCCGCTTCGCGGAGACACGTACTGCACCCATCTGCTCTCACCCCCTAACATTTTGCCCATGACGGACATCGTGACCCTTAGCACATCACGCGCACCATGAGATAGCAACCTAAACCGGACATAAACCGTATTCGGGCATCGCACCCCGTTCTCCTTCCAGCTCCACGATGTCGTGCGTCGAGACCTGGAGGAGCATCGAGAAGACGAAAGCGAGAAGTTTCTCCGCAAGGAGATAGCCGATCAACTCTGTTGGCGTGGCTGCTGATTCGTCACAGGACTGCATTTCTCAGAAACTGTATTTCATATCGTGGGTAACCATCTCGCCCACCCGTGGACAGCGCTGGTGCCACCTCGGGGGGCTCAGAGCCTCGGCACGAATCGCTTGCCCTGCATCGCCTCGAGGACGAGGGCGGAGGCTCGACGGGCCGCGACGAGTCGCAGCCCCTCGGCCTCGAGGTGCCCCATGATCTCGGCGAGGGCCTCGGTCGTCACGCGGTCGCCGAGCTCGACCCGCGCCTCGCGATAGGCCTGTCGCATCGCACCCACCTGTCCGTCGATGTGACGGTCGGCCAGCCAGGCGAGAGCTACCGGGTTCTTGCGCCACCCGGCATACCCGCGATAGTCGGCCGGGCAGTGGTCGAGCAACCAGGCGACGGCCTTGTCCTCCCAGCCAGGGGTATGGGCCGGCGGGATCTCGCGCGGCCACCCGGGTGGGGTTGCGGTAGTCACTCCCCCATTGTCGCAACGATCACGACGCCGGGTGGTTCGTCACCAGTTGGGCTCGGAGGGGACGAGGGTCTTCGGCAGCCTGATGCTGCGCGGGTGGACGACGTAGACCGTCCCGCCGGAGTGGGGCACCCACGCGTTCTCCAGCTGGTCGCGGCGGTAGACCGTGCGCACCTGGCCGTCGTCGGGGATCAGGTGGCTGGCGGGGTCGTTGACGACGACGTTGCCCTCGGTCGTGAAACCGACCACGACGATGAGGTGGCCGTTGGTGCCGTAGCCGGCCCCGTCGAGCTCACCCTTCTTGAACGACACGGAGATGATCACGGGGATGCCCACCCGGACGAGCTCTTCGAGCTCCGTGAAGCTGCGCAGGCGGGTGACGAAGGCCTCGAGACCGTAGCGGCCGGCATACGCGGTGTTGAAGGGCCAGTTGCCGCATCCGTTATAGGTGTAGTCGAAGACGTTCCGCGCGGAGAAGTCGACCTCGCCGTCCACCGGTGGTTGCACCCAGGTGAGGTCCGCGGCCGTCGGCCCGACGCCCCAGTACTTCAGGACCATGGCCGAGGACGTCGCGGAGCACCACGCCTCTCCCCGTTGTCCCACTGCGGGTAGTGCCCGACGTGCACCTCCTGCGAGAAGGACGGCACATTGATGACCCGGCCGG
>NZ_JANXRJ010000329.1 GCF_025353065.1 Lapillicoccus sp. | reverse complement strand
GAGCCGGGCGAAGCTGAAGGACGAGGTGGAGGGGAAGAAGGCGATCAGCGGGGGGTCGAGGGAGACGGAGGAGAACGACCCGACGACCATCCCCGCCGGCTCGCCGCCGTCGTCCGTCGCGGTGACGACGACGACCCCGGTGGGGTAGTGGCCCAAGGTCTCGCGGAACAGCGCGGGGTCAATGGTGGGTGTCATCGTCCCCCTCCCGGTGTGTCGAGTGCCGCCCGCAGCTGCGCGAGCAGGGCCGGCACGTCGGTCGCGCACCCGATGCCGAAGACGTAGAAGTCCGGGCGGGAGAGGAAGACGTCGCAGCCATGCGCGTCGAACCATCGCTGGTACACACCGTCGACGTCGGCCACCGACCCGGCGGGGGAGACCCCGGTGACGGTGCCACCGATGCCGGCGAACCAGGTGGCCGCCTCCTCGTCCAGCGTCGGTGTGCCGCCCCTGGCGACGAGCTGCCAGTCACCGCCCCGGACGTCGTCGAACAGGCCGGTTTTGCTACCGACCCGCACGCGTCCCTGCGGCGCGAGCCGACCGGCGGGGTCCTGGCCCGGGACGGTGATCGACGGGTGCCCCAGCCGCGGGTGCGGCGGCTCCTTCACGGCGCTCGGGTCGGTGGGCTCACGGCGCATCTCGGCATCCCGGGCGGCCGCGCGGGCGGGGTCGAGCTCGCAGATGATCTGCCCCGCCTCGACGGCCCCGTCGATGATCTCGCGGACGTGGCCCGCGCGCTCGGGCCCGTAGCTGTCGAGGACGGCCGCCTCGACCAGTCGGCGGTGCACCAGGGACAGGCGCCACGCCAGCGCCCGGGCATCGCGAAGTCCGGCGCACAGGCCCTGTCCCAGGAATGGAGGCATGAGGTGGGCAGCGTCCCCGGCAAGGAACGTCCGGCCCACGCGCCAGACCTGAGCCCAGCGGCCGCGGAAGGTGTAGACGGCGTGCCGCTCGAGCTCCGCGGTCTGGGGCGTCACCCCCCATGGGGCCATGAGCGCCCAGGCTGTCGCTTCTCGGCCCATCTCCTCGGGGGTTACGTCGGCGCGACGCATGAACTCGAAGCGACGTCGGCCGGGTCCGCTGCGCACGGCGGTGGCGGGCTGCCGTGGGTCGCAGTACTGCACGACGAAGGCGTCCCAGGTGTCCTCGACGAGGGGCCGGTAGTCCACGACCAGCCAGTCGGCCTCGAACCCCGAGTCGCCGACCTCGATGCCCAGGTGCGAGCGCACCGCGCTGTTTGCCCCGTCAGCGCCGACGAGCCAGCGACTGCGGACGGTGGAGGCGACGCTGGGGTCCCCCGTGGCGGTCAGGCGGGTCGTCGTACAGGACTCGTCCTGCGTGGTGTCGGTGAAGGTCCAGCCCCGGTGGACGCTGACCCCGGGGGTGGAGGCCGCTGCCTGCTCGAGCACGGCCTCGAGGTCGGGTTGGTGAAAGCCGTTGGTGTTGGCCCACCCTGACTCCGCTGGCCTGTTCCAGTCGATGGCCCGCAGCAGCTCGCCGTCGGCGCCCCGGAACTGGTAACCGCCGCGCTCGCCGCGAGAGGGCTCGAAGAGGTCGGCGTGCTCGGCCATGATCCCGGCGGCCTGCAGGATGCGCAGCGCCTCGTGGTCGATGGTGCAGGCGCGCGGCAGCGGGTACCGCTGCGGCCAGCGCTCGACGACGGCGACCTGCAGGCCGGCCTGCCCGAGCAAAACGGCAGTGAGCAGGCCGACGGGGCCACCGCCGACGACGAGGCAGTCGACGTCTGCGCGGGGCGGGCTTACGGTCATGCCTCAGCCCTCCAGAGGTTGAGCAGGTGGGGGTGGGGGACGACGACGCACTTAGCGTGCGGGGAGGCGTCCTGCTGCACCCAGGCCCCCGGCAGGTCGTCGAGGTCGAAGTGGAGGGTGTCCACCTGCAGGTGCCCGTCGCGCAGAGCGCCCCACAGCCAGGTCAGCGCGGGCCTCTTGGCGGCCAGCCCGAGATGCAGGCCGGCAAAGCCCGAGAGCGTCAGCTGCCGACCGCGCAGCAGCCCGGCCGGGACCTGCGTGGTAGGCCCGGCGAGGTTGCCGACGTTGACCACTCGGGCCCGGGGTGCGCAGACCTGCAGCGAAGCCTCCAGCGGTCGGCCGTAGACGACGTCGACCGGCCCGCTGGCGGCGAGGATCCGGGCGGCCAGGTCGTCGGTGCACTCGCCCACCCGCAGCTCGAGGACGGCGTCGGCACCGAGGCCCCGGACCCGCTCCAGGGTGCTGGCGTCGCGTCCCACGCCGATGACGCGCCCGGCGCCGAGGCGTCGGGCCACCTGGACGGCGATCTGGCCGACCGCCCCGGTGGCGCCCAGCACCAGCACGGTCTCGCCGGGCCGGAGGCCGGCCTCCTCGACCAGCGGGAGGTAAGCCGCCGTGCCGGAGTTGCCGACCGCAGCGGCGCCTACGGGGTCTAAGCCACGAGGAAGCGGCAGGACGTCGTCGTCGGCGACGACCAGCTGGGTGGCCAGCGAGCCCGGTGTGTCCGGGGAGGCGTGGCACTCGGCATACACCCAGGTGCCGGGCTCGTAGCGGTCCGACTGGGTCACCACGCCGACGCACTCGCTGCCCGGCACGTAGGGCTGCTCGTGCCGGGCGGAGTGGAAGCCCCCGGAGGCGATGAGCAGGTCCAGCGGGTTCAGCGGTGCGGCGACCACGTCGAGCACGGTCTGCCCGGACCGGCGCTGCGGGAGCGCCAGGGAACCCAGCCGGGGCGGGGCGCCCGGGGCGTCGATCGTCGCTGATCGAGGGGTGCTCACGGCGGTCGGCTCAGCTGGTCGTCTGCGACGGGGACGGCGACCTCGCGGGCGCGAACCGGTCGAGGGTGGTGATGCCGGCGAAGTTGTGAGGCTGGAGGCCGGCCATCAGGCGGCCGTAGTTCTCCGACAGGGCCTCGAGGTTGAGCGCCCCGTGCAGGGTGATGACGCGGGCGTCGCGCCAGGACCGCTGGATCGGCTCGAAGTCCATGATCGCCGTGGAGCCGGAGTTGCGCTGCAGCAGCTCGATCGCCTCGGCGCACCACTTGGCGGCGTAGGCGGTCTCGGCCAGGACCCGGGCGCTGAACTGCTGCATGTACTCTGGGCTCTCCGGGGTGCCGGCCGCGATCAGCCGGCCGAGGTGGTCGGTCTCCTCGGCGTTGGCCCGGGCCATGAGGGTCGCCGACCGGATCTTGCTGTGCACCTCGGTGAGCATCAGGTGGGTTAGCGGCGCCTCGAGCTGGTTGGTGTATGTAGTGCCGCGGATGGGGCGTCCGGCCGACCGCTCGATGAAGCGCTCGAGGGCGCCGGTGGCGATGCCGATGGACATGCCGGCCATGAGGCTGAACGCCCAGCCCAGCGACGGCACCTTCCACAGCGACCCGGCGAGGCCGTGGTCGATCCGCTGAGAGGTGACGTGGCGGAAGTCGGTGACCCGGTGCTCGGGGACGACGAGTTCGTCGCGGGGGATCTCGATCGACACGCTGCCGGTCGCGCGCATCCCGGCGACGTTCCAGTCGTCGAGGAAGCGCAGCTGGTCGCGGGGGACCTGGACCCCCACGAGGTACGTCCCGTCGCCGTCATCGGCGAGGCAACCGAGGTTGGTGTACGGAGCCCAGAGGGCGTCGCTGCCGAAGGTCCACGGTCCACCGGTGACGACCCAGCCGCCCTCAGTGCGCCTCGCCCGGCCACGGGTGGCAGGGAAGTGGCTCGAGCCGGCGACCCGGGGCCCCACCCAGTCGTGCCCGTAGACCTCCTCGATCACCTGGGGGCCACAGCCGACAGGCAGCCAGTTGGTGGAGGCCGCCACCCAGACGGTCCAGCCGGCCGAGCCGTCCCACTTCGCCACCTCAGTGACGACGTCGAGCTGCTGGCGCACCGACAGCTCGGCGCCGGCGTACTCGGCGGGGGTGGCGATAGCGAACACGCCGGCGGCGTCGAGGGCGGCGATGGTGTCGTCGGAGTGGCGTCCGGCCTTCTCGGCGGCGAGCGCGCCGCCGCGCAGGGTCGGTCCGAGCTCACGCACCCGGCCAAGGACAGAGGCGAGCGTGGCGGGCCGGTCGTCGAGGGTGTCGTGCTCGAGGGTGATCGTCATGGCGGTCTCCGGGTCAGGGGCGGGGGTCAGGTCGGGCGCTGCTCCGGCGGTCACGCCGAGCGGATGGCCGTGAGGAAGGCGACCTTGCCGGCGTCGGCGTGCTCCTTGAGCAC
>NZ_JANXRJ010000283.1 GCF_025353065.1 Lapillicoccus sp. | reverse complement strand
CTGCGTGGCGTCGCCACCCGCGGAGCCAAGGGTTCGGCCCGATGCCAGCAGGCCGACCTCCTACACGGGTTGACGCAGGTTTCCCCCGGCGACCCCGTCCGCTGGACCTGTCTCGACGTAGACGCCGCCTCATGAGCCGAGCGCCGTTCACTCAGTGGGCCGCTCATCAGCTAGGACTCACAGCTGACGACATCAACGCGATGGAGCTGACCGGAGCCTTCGAGGTCTTCGTTAGCCGGCTCGAGGCTGCGCGACGTCGGGGCGCGATTGACCCGTTGGTCACGATCACGAGCAAGCGTGCGGGCGGCAACTCGCGCCTGGTGACCAGGCGCATGCTTCACCAGCTCGGCTACGCTCCCGCCCAGTTGCGGGCCGTGCATCGGCTCATCGCCGGGTCAGGGTCGTGGTGGCCCGGGCTCCTGCGGCTGTATGCCCTGGACGTCGACTTGGATGCCCGTCAGCGGCAGTATGCGCGCCGGCAGCTGGTGCGCATCCGGGGCGAGCAACCAGAGCCACGCCGGGAGCGTGCGGTGGTCAAGCCCTGAGCGGTGCGAGGCTCGGATGCGTCACCAAGGCCGGTATGCCGTAGAGCTGCGCGACGCCCGCAACCGCCACCACCGCGACCGCTGGCCCTGAGAGCAGCCGGGTCCGGCCGTCACCGAAGTCGAGAACCACATGCCCGGCGTGCAGGTCGACCTCGAAGCCGACCATCGACCCCCACCACAGAGAGACCAGGTCATTCGAGGCGAGCCGCACCAGCAGTCGCCGCTCCGTGATCAGGACCTGCGACCACGAGGCCTCGCTCCACAAGCCGTCAATCCGGACGCGCAGCCACGACATCGACGCGCGCCACAGCACCTCTCCCGGTTCCAGCACCACACCCAGGGACATCGGGTCGATGGGTCGCTCTGACTGCAGACCGGCCAGCTCGAGAGCCAACGCGCGCGCATCACCGGCCTCCGCCGGCCCGATTGCCGGCGGTGCGTCGATGTGCTTGCGCAGCCGCACCCGTCTCTCCCTCACCTTGCTGTCCATGGCAACACTGTCGCGCGGGGGCACGACATCGCAACGCCTGAACCCAATCGTGCCCCGAGCGGCTCCTACTCTGTCCATGACCGCCAAGCCCGTGGTGACAGTTGTCGGCGCCTCGCTCGCCGCCCTCCTTCTCATCGTCGGGTCGGCAGCCGCCTCGACGCTGGGCACCGACACGCCGCCGCCCGGTCCGATCTGCGTCACCACCGGACCGGTGTCGGGGCTTTCACCCGCACAGGCCACGAACGCGCGGATCGTCGCGGCCACTGCGTCCGCGCGAGGCGGTCCGGCCGCGGCCCTGGTAGCCCTCATGGTCGGCCTTGCCGAGTCCGGGATGCGCGTACTGGCCAACCCTGACGACCCCAGCGGCGCGGCATACCCCCACGACGGCGTGGGCCACGACCACGACTCCCTCGGGATCTTTCAGCAGCGGCCCAGCTGGGGCAGCGCGGCCCAACGGATGGACCCGAGCGCCTCGACCGACCTGTTCGTCGATGCGCTGCTGGCGCTGCCGCACTGGCAGAGCCACCCTCCTGCCGTTGCCGCCCAGCTCGTCCAACGCTCAGCCTTTAACGGGACCCCCAGCGCAGCGAACGGCGGGTCGTCCGTCGTGGGAGCCAACTACGCTGCGCAGCAGCCCCTTGCCGTCGAGATTCTTGGGGTTGTCTCCGCTGACGCGGCACGACTCGACTGCGGTGCCAGCGCGGGGCCAATCGTGCCAGCGAGCCCAGGGTCGCACGGACTCCCCGCGACGTACGCGATCCCGACTGAGACCAGCCCAGGGGCCCGGATCGCGGTGTCCTACGCATTGGCCCAGCTCGGCAAGCCCTACCAGTGGGGCGCCACCGGCCCGGCGGCATTCGACTGCTCCGGGCTCACGCAGAGCGCCTGGGCTCAAACCGGCATGGCGATCAGCCGCACCACCTACACCCAACTCCACGACGGCACACCGACGGACCCCGCCCACCTCCTTCCTGGCGACCTCGTCCTAACCCCCGGCAGTGACGGCAGCCTCGCCCTCCCCGGGCACGTCGGCATGTACATCGGCCTCGGCCTGGTCGTCGAGGCACCCCAGACCGGGGACGTGGTCAAGGTCGTGACCCTCAGCGGCTTCACCGCCGGTGGCGTCTCCGCCCTCCGACACATCGCCTGAAATGCTGTGAAGGTTCTCACTGAAAATGTCATCGCTCTCACGGCCGTGTCGCTTCTTGTCGGCGGCGACATCCAGGTAGAAAGGCGGCTGGTGGTCGTCGGCGTGTCCGCTGGAGTGTAGCCCGCCATTGGGCGGCTATCGTTCCTCGGTTGTCGTGGCGCCCGCGAGGGGATCCTCCATCGGTGATGGCAACCCGTCAGGTCGGTATGGCTTCGAGAACGAACACGTCGGTTCCGGTGGGTATGGTCCTTTCGAGCCGGAATCCGGCGTGGGCGAGCAGGGCGCGGTACTCGTCGGTGGTGCGTTCCTGACCGCCGGGGGCGACGAGCATGTTCAAGTCGGAAAACGCTGTCCGGCTCGGATCGGGGCCGTCGTCGAGGAGTTGTT
>NZ_JANXRJ010000231.1 GCF_025353065.1 Lapillicoccus sp. | reverse complement strand
AGTGGGTGTGGTCACCGCAGCGGACGAAGCTCACGCGCGGCCCGCCGCTGGGTCAGTCACGCTGAGTCGCTCACGCGTCGATGACCTCGGGGACGACGGGCCGGCACCGCACGACATCGGCCTCATGGTGCTCGGTGAGTCAGACGTGGATGCGGTCTACGCGGCGCGCACCCGCGTCGAGGCTGCCGTGCATCGTCCGGTGAACCCGACGATCCTCACTCCGGATGAGTTCGCAGCGGCCTCCGGGTTCCTGGACAACGTACGCAGCGGCCCGCTGGTCGTCGTGGTCGGGGAGCTGCCGTGGCGCTGACCCCGCTCACCCGTGTCCAGCAGGCGACGGTCCTCACCCTGATCGAAGCACGACGTCTCGATGTCGTGCCCACAGACCTCGCGCGTGCAAAGTCCTTCTTGCGGCAGGCCGAGGAGCGCCTGAATCAGATTCCGCTCCTCACCAGTGTCGTCGTCAGGTACGGCGTCGCCTACGACGCCTGTCACGACACTGGCGAGGCGCTGCGTGCGGCGTACGGCTTCCGTACCACCAACGGGCCAGGCCAGCACGAGGCGCTCGGCCGCTACCGACGCGCCGTGTTCGACAAGCCTCCGGCAGAGAAGGCAGCGCGAGAGTTCGACCGCCTGCGACGCGCCCGCAACCAGTCGGACCAGGGGATGGCGACACGGTCGACGCGACCTGACCACTGGGCTTCGTCCCGCTTGCACGAGATCGTCAGCGGGCTCGGCTGCTTGCGCGCTGGGCTAGTCCTCTTGACCGACAGAATACGTAAAGCGTTTCTCATTATTGACTTGAGAAACCGAATGACTAAAATGAGAAACATGCCAGCCCCTAGCCCCCACACGGACCCCGAGCAACAGGCGGACCTCGAACGCCTAGGCGCTCGGCTGCGCGAACGCCGGAGGGCCCTCGGCGTCACGGTGGTCGCCTGTGCCGAAGCTGCTGGCGTTTCGCGTGTCACCCTGCACAGGATCGAGGCAGGTAACCCCTCGGTCACGATCGGCGCCTACATCAACGTTGCGGTCGCACTCGGACTTCACCTCGTCGTCCCGATCCTCGACGCTCCAGCAGCAGAACCGGCGACGATCACGGTCGGCGACTACCCCGGCCTCCGCACGCTGGCATGGCAGACCGACGCCGGCACCACCATCACCGAGACAGAGGCACTCAACCTCTACGAACGCGGTTGGCGGCACCTCGACCAGGAAGCCCTCACCGATGACGAGAAGGCCTTCATCCAGCACCTTGCGGACACTTACAGCAAGGGGAGGCTCCTTGTTTAGGCGGCCACACCACCAACGGGTGGCCGAGGTGCTGTCGATGCTCGACGCGCCCCTCCTGGCCGAGCACAACTGCTGGTTTGGAGGCGGCACTGCGATCGTCCTCGACAACGGTGAGTTCCGCGAATCGCTCGACATCGACTTCCTGGTCTCCGACCAGCGGTCGTATCGACAGCTGCGCCAGATCGTCAAAGACCAGGGACTCGACGCTCTGGCCACACGCGAACTGGAGTTAGGTCGAACACCCTTCGTCGACGGCTACGGAATCCGGACGTCGGTACTCGTAGCAGGGGTTACGATCAAGCTCGAGATCATCCACGAAGGACGGCTCAGCCTCGACACTCCCTCGTCAGAGGATGAAATCTGCGGCGTACGGATACTGACGCGGACCGATCAGGTCGCATGCAAGCTCCTTGCGAATGACGACCGCTGGGCAGACACGTCGACGTTCAGCCGCGACCTCATCGACCTGGCCATGATGAAGCCCGACACGATCGCCCTGAAGGCGGGCGCGCGCAAGGCGGTCGATGCGTACGGCGAGACGGTCGGTGAGAGCCTCACCAAGGCAGTCACCTACCTCCAAGATCGCCCGCAACGTCTCGACGAGTACATCCGAGCACTCAAGATTGACGCGCCCCGGGCAGTTGTCTGGCAGCGCATCCGCGACTTGTCCGCAAGATCCGCGAAGATCGAAGGTCTGGGTCGACGCTCGGACTAGCCTCACGTCATGTCGGTGAGACCGCGAGGAACGACCTCAGGGTCTCCGACCGTCCAGCTGTCCGCATACGGTCCGCAAGATGTCCGGCCGAGGCCGCTCTCACCCGCCGTCGACACCAACGACCATCGAAACCCCGCTTCATCGTTTCACTTCAACGTGGAGGTACTTGATGGTCTGGCGCAGGTCAGGGCCTGGCGAGGCCCGGTTCGCCGCAAGCCAGTGACCTGGACACGGTGACCGCAGACCGTACGGCATGTGAACTTGGTGATGGGTGGATGATCCGATTGTCGCCCTGCCTGCGCTGAAGCATGGCTTGGGAGAGGACGAGATCCTCCACGCCTACCGCAACCCCATCCGGGTCTGGGACCTCGGTGAAGGATTCACCATGATGATCGGTGCCAACACGGCGGCGCTCATCCTCGAGGTCGGCTACATCTAGGGCGAAGCCGCAGTCGTCACCGTGCATGCGGTGCCAGCCAGAGAGGAATTTCCTGAGGTGACGATTGAGGCCACGAAGCGTTGAGGAAGTCTTGCATCACGCCGACGAGCTAGCGGCGCGGTTTGAGAACTACGAGCCCGACCCGAGTGACGAGCTCGACCCCACGGCTGTCACGGCTCTGCGAACTGCGGTGATGGAGCGTTAGGAGGCCGAGCGTCACCTGATCGAGGCCGTGAGGCAGGCCCGCACTGCCCGACTGTCCTGGTCTGCCATCGGGGCCTCGGTGGGGACGAGCGGCGAGGCCGTACGCCAGCGTTACGCCGACAAGGTCGCCTGACACGCGGCGACGTGGGGTCGGTGATGCCACGCCAGGTGTCGACCTATGGGGAGGAGCTCGCTCCAGGTCAAGCGCCGACGCCGACGCCGACGACCGATCGGTCTGAGCGTGGATCCGTCCCGTCTTGGAGTAGGCGCAACAAGCCCGGCTCAGCCCAGCGAGGCGACCAGCCGCTCCCAGTCGCCGGCCAGGCCGGGATGCATCGTCGGCACGGCGTCGACGTCGAACCACCGGTGGGCGCTCGCCTCCCACGACGAGTGCCGGGGCAGGACCTCGCTCGGCGTCTCGGC
>NZ_JANXRJ010000228.1 GCF_025353065.1 Lapillicoccus sp. | reverse complement strand
GAAACGCCTGGCGCCGCGGACCGTCGTCGAGAAGCTGATCGCCCGAGGCCACGACCTGGCGCGGTGACGCGGTGACGCAAGGGGTGTCTCGGCACTCTGAGATGACTCCAAGGACGCGGCGATACGTTGCGGGCCAGCCTCGTGTCAGCCGCACAGAGCTGACCTCGGGAGCCCGTCGCGTCTTCTCTCCCTGGAGGTCCTCATGTCTGTCCTGACCACCCGTCGCGCACCACGCCGCGCCGCCGCCCTCGCCCTCTGCGTCGCTGCCCTGGCGGCTGTCGTGGCCAGCCCGACACAGGCCTCGGCGGCGACGCCCGTCGCGGGCACCTACACGCTTCACTACGAGCACTACTCCGCACCCGGCTACTGGTCGACGACCCAGCTGGTCCTCAACCCCGACCAGACCTGCTCCATCGCCGCCGGCTGCATGTGGACGGTCTCCCAGGGCACGTTCACGATCACCCTGCCCAACGTCCGCCGCAACGGCTCGTCCTACGTCGGCGTCGTCACCCCCACCGGGCTGTGCTCGTCGGCCCACCCGGGCTACATCTACTACGGCACCACGGGCAACACCCCCGAGGGTCTCTGGTACGCCACGCGCTAGACCTCTGGGCGTTCCGTACTGAGGAACGCCGCCGGTTGCGCGTCCTGCCGGGCCGCAGGATCAGGGGGTCGGCCGCTGGCTGACGACCGCAGCCCGAGGAGCGAAGATGCCCACCGTCACCGTGTGCCCGACCGGGGAGGCGATCTACCTCGCCCCTGACGAGACGGTGCTCTCCGGTCTCTACGCGGCGGGGTTCGCCTACGCCATCGGCTGCCGGCGCGGTGGCTGCGGAATCTGCAAGGTGGACCTCGTCTCCGGCCGGGTCGCCTACAACCGCACCATCGCCGAGACCGTCCTCACGGCCGACGAGCGAGCCGCCGGCACGTGCCTGACGTGCCGCGCGGTGCCTTGAGGCGACATCACCATCGAGATGCGGCACGAGGAACTGCGTCTCATCAACCCACTGTTGCGCCAGCTCAACGAGAGGGCGCGGTTCCGAGCCACGTCCGTCCTGAGCGGCACGGAACCGAAGGAGTAAGAGACATGGGCGTCTTGAGAATGGGCTACGCGCACGTACGCGTCACCGACATGGCCGAGGCGAAGGAGCACTACGCCAACACCCTCGGCCTCTACGAGGTCCTGGAGGAGGACGGCCGCGTCTACTACAAGGGCTGGGACGAGTGGGACCACCACTCGGTCGTCCTCGAGGAGGGCGGCGTCGGCCTCGTGAAGTTCGGCTTCAAGGTGCAGTACGAGGACGACATCGACGACATCGAGAAGAAGGCCCAGTCCTTCGGCTGCACCGTCGCGCGGATGTCCGAGGGCGAGAACCCGGAGGTCTCGGACGGGATCCGCATCTTCACGCCGTCCGAGCACGTCTTCGAGGTCTACCACTCCCAGACCCTGATCGGCACCGAGGTGGGGACGCACAACCCCGAGTCCTTCCCGCGCCATCTCGTCGGCGTGGGGGTTCCCGCGATCGACCACGCCCTGATCACCGCCGCTGACGTCAAGGGCATGGAGCGCTTCCTCACCCACACGTTCGGATTCTTCGCCACCGAGCGCGTCCAGACCTCGTTCGACGTCGACGCCGACCACATCGGCACCTGGATGACGAGCACCAACCAGATCCACCAGCTCGCCGTCATCCAGGGCCCGCAGGGCAAGCTCCACCACTTCGCGTTCAAGCTCGCCGACTGGACCGAGGTCGGGCACGCCGCCGACCTCTTCTCGATGGACGAGGTGTCGATCGACATCGGGCCCACCCGCCACGGCATCACGCGCGGACAGACGGTCTACTTCTTCGACCCGTCGGGCAACCGCAACGAGGTCTTCGCCGGCGGCTACGCGGCATACCCCGACCGGCCGGTCAGCATCTGGACCCCGGACAAGCTCGCCAAGGGCATTTTCTACCACGCCCGTGAGCTCAACGACAGCTTCACCTCTGTCCTCACCTGAGGACCGCCTTCATGCAGCGCATCGCGACGATCGTCGGTTCGGAGATCGTCCCCGCCGCCCTCCCGATGCCCACGACCCGGATCAGCGAGCGCATCGCCACCGGGACCGGCGCCGACCGGCAGGTGGCGGTCCGCTCGATGGCCGAACAGCTGGTCTGCGAGGCCAACGCCGTTCTCGACGAGAGCGACGACCACCTGGCCCTCGTCGACGAGACGCTCCCCAGCGAGCTGGCCTTCGAGGTCAGGTACCGGGGCCGGGCGGCACGGGTCTCCACCACCTTCGCCGACGGCGCGGCATACGGCCGCCTGGTCGGCGACGGCTTCGAGTCCGAGCTGCCCCAGGAGCTCGACGGCCCCACCGCGCTGCCGGACCTCATCGTCCGACTGCTGCTGGAGTCGGGCATCAACCACCACCCCGTCACCCTCTGAAGAAGGAGAGTCCGTGCAATACGAACTGCGCACCCAGGTCATCGAACCGACGCGCAAGACCTTCGACAACCTCGTGGCCCGCTACGGCGACCGCCCGGCGTCGCGCTACCAAGAGGGCTCGATCGACATCCAGCCCAAGGAGAACTTCCACTTCCGCCCGCTGTGGGCGCCGGACAAGGAGATCTACGACGAGACCTTCTCCGTCCTGCGGCTGACCGACCCCTACTCCTTCCTCGACCCCCGGCAGTACTACTACGCGCCCTACGTCACCTCCCGCGCCGCCATGTTCGACGCGTTCAGCGCGACGCTGGACTACCTCGAGGAGCGGGGGATGTTCGACCGCCTCCCCGAGCGATGGACCGAGCTCTTCCAGAGCGTGGTCCTGCCGCTGCGACACTACGAGTCCGCGGCGCAGATGGTTTCCTGCGACACGGCCCGGTTCGGGTTCGGGACGACCATCACCCAGTGCGCGGCCTACGCGGCCTTCGACCGGGTCGGCAACGCCCAGCTCATCAGCCGGGTGGGGCTCTCCCTCGGTGGCGGCTCCGCTGACCTGCTCGACGCGGCCAAGACCAGCTGGCTGCAGGACGCCGCGCTACAACCGCTGCGCAGGCTGGCCGAGGAGCTGCTCGTCGAGCGCGACTGGGGCGTATCGCTGGTGGCCCTCGACGTGGCCGACCAGCTGCTCTACCCCCTGCTCTTCACCCACCTCGACGAGGTCGCGCTCGACCGCGGCGCCGGCTCCTACAGCCTGATCGCGCAGCACCTCTCGCGGTGGTTCAAGGACCAGCGGCGGTGGCTGGACGCCCTCTACCGGGCCTGGACCTCCGACCCCGAGCTGGGTGAGGCCAACGCGAAGCTGCTGGCCGAGATCGTCGACACAGCCCTCGTCAGCGGCCGGGCCGCCGCCGAGTCACTCGCCGCCGGAGCCGACCTACTGGTCGAAGCCGGTTGTGCCACAGCGGTCGACGAGTCGGCCACCACCGTCCGCGCCTTCTTCACCTCAGTCGGCGTCCCCGTCAAGGAGAACCAGAGATGACCACCACCACCGCGCGCAACGTCGGCGTCGACATCCAGGAGAGCGAGCAGAACCGGGCGGTCGTCGAGGCCATCGAGGAGACCAACCCCGCCTGCATCGTCCAGCACATGCCGGGCCTGGTCCGGATCACCTGTCCCAAGCGGCTCGTCATCACCCGCGACTCGGTCGAGCAGAAGCTGGGTCGCGAGTGGGAGACCCACGAGTTCCAGATGGCCATCGTGTCCTACTTCGGGCATATCAAGGACTGGGATGACGACGAGATCGTCATCGCCTGGGATCACTGAGAGAGGCACGTCGATGACCATCGCGAACAAGGCCTCGCGGGCCCCCAAGAAGCTGTCGATGAAACAGCGCTACCAGGTGCTCACCCGTGACCTGGACTGGGAACCGACCTATGTCGACCCGAAGGACGTCTTCCCCCATACCGAGTTCGAGGGCATCACGATCCACGACTGGAGCAAGTGGGAGGACCCCTTCCGGCTCACCGTGGACGCCTACTGCAAGTACCAGGCGGAGAAGGACAAGCGGCTGTATGCCGTGCTCGACGGTTTCGCCCAGAGCCAGGGTCACCTGACCCTCACCGACGCCTCCTACCTCAATGCCATGAAGCTCTTCCTGCAGGGTGTCACCCCGCTCGAGTACCAGGCCCACCGCAACTTCGCCTACCTCGCGCGTCACCTCAACGGGCCCGGCCCGCGGTTCGCCTCGCTGTGCCAGTCGATCGACGAGCTGCGGCATACGCAGACCGAGATCCACACGCTGTCCAACGACAACAAGTACTACAGCGGCTTCCACAACTTCCAGCAGATGCACGACCGCGTCTGGTACCTCTCGGTGCCCAAGTCGTTCTTCGGCGACGCCCTCGCCTCCGGGCCCTTCGAGTTCCTCATCGCGATCGGGTTCTCCTTCGAGTACCTCCTCACGAACCTGCTGTTCGTGCCCTTCATGTCCGGGGCCAGCTTCAACGGCGACCTGCCGACGATGACCTTCGGGTTCTCGGCGCAGAGCGACGAGTCGCGGCACATGACCCTGGGGCTGGAGGCGATCAAGTTCCTGCTCGAGCAGGACGAGGCCAACGTGCCGACCGTGCAGGCCTGGATCGACAAGTGGTTCTGGCGCGGCTACCGGGTCACCGCCCTGATCGCGCAGATGCTCGACTACATGCTGCCGCGCAAGGTGATGAGCTGGAAGGAGGCCTTCGAGCTCTACTTCGAGGAGCAGATGCTGAAGGGGCTCTTCGCGGACCTCGCCTTCTACGGCATCACGCCACCGCGGCACGTCGAGGACGCGATCGCGGAGAAGGAGATCCTCTCCCACCAGGTCTACTGGACGCTCTACCAGTTCTCCCACGCGGCCGCGTTCACCACGAGCGTCCCCACCGCGGAGCACGAGAAGTGGCTGGCCGAGACCTATCCGGAGACGTTCGACAAGCTCTACAAGGAGCTGTGGGACAAGGAGCGCGAGAACATCGCCGGCGGCGGACGGCACTTCGTGCGCGGCCTCCCCCAGCTCTGCCAGGTCTGCCAGATCCCCATGCTCTTCACCGAGCCGGGCGACCCGACGACGATCTGCCAGCGGGAGAGCGAGTTCAAGGGCGAGAAGTTCCAGACCTGCTCCAACGGCTGCCAGTGGATCTTCGAGCGCGAGCCGGAGAAGTACGTCCAGGCGTGGCTGCCGGTCCACCAGATCTACCAGGGCAGCTGCGGCGGCCCGACCGTGCCGGACGTCCTCGCCTGGTACGGCGTGCAGGAGGGCGACTCCGGCGAGCATCGCGGATCGCTCGACGACCGGCGCTGGCAGGAATGGCACGCCGACTCCGTGAAGGAAGGGAACTGACATGCCGGTCAAGAGCATCGGGACCTACGACTTCCCGTCCCGATCACGCCAGGAGCTCTACGGCGACGACCAGCTCGTCCACGTGTGGTTCCAGGGCAACCCGTGGTTCTGCGCCGCGGCCTGCTACCGCGCACCCAAGGCCATGCGGTGGGGCGACTTCTGGTCGCAGCTGGTCGTGCCGTGGGCCGAGGAGGACCCGGACTTCGACCCGGGGGCGCGGTACGCGTGGAGCCTGCACGGACAGCCGCTGTCCCCCGGCGACGACGAGACCCTCGAGGCCCTCGGCGTCGTGCACAAGGACGTCATCGGGATGCGGGTCGAGGCCGGCTGACCACCGCGGCACTCCACCACCACACGCCCACCACCACGTGAGAGAGCGGCAGACCATGAACTCCTACACGATCACCGTCGAGCCGTTGGGCCGCGAGATCGAGTGCCGGGAGGACCAGACGATCCTCGACGCCTGCCTCCGCAACGGGGTATGGCTACCGCACTCGTGCACCCACGGCACCTGTGCGACCTGCAAGGCGGAGGTGCTCGACGGGGACGTCGACCACGGTGGGTCGTCCACCTTCGCGCTGATGGACTTCGAGCGCGACGAGGGCATGCTGCTGCCCTGTTGTGCGCAGCCGCGATCGGACGTCACGATCCAGGCGGACATCGATGTCGACGAGGACCTCGAGATGCACCCCGTGCAGGACTACGCGGCCACCGTCCTGTCCCTGGAGGAGATCGCCGAGGACACCCGGCGCCTCGTCATCGAGCTGGACCGGGAGATGGCTTTCAACGCCGGCCAGTACCTGAAGTTCCAGGTCCCGGGGACCGGCGCCGACCGGACCTACTCGATCGCGAACCCGCCCACCGAGACCCGGCGCCTCGAGTTCCACATCCGGCGCACCCCGGGCGGCGTGGCGACGGACGGGTGGATCTTCCGCTCCCTCGCGGTGGGCGACCCGGTGTCGGTCAGCGGCCCCTACGGCCGGTTCGTCCTCCACACGGGGGACGACCGCGCGGCGGTGCTCGTCGCGGGGGGCACCGGGCTCGCCCCCCTCAAGTCGATGATCCGTCATGCCCTCGAGAACGATGCCTATGCCGGTCACCTGACCCTCTACCAGGGCGCCCGGACCCAGGCGTGGCTCTACGACGTCGAGGAGATGCAGCGGCTCGAGAAGGAGTACCCCGACCGCTTCACCTATCGGCCGTGCCTGTCGGAGGAGATCGTGGACGGCTTCGGTTCCGGGCTCGTGACCGAGGTCACCGAGGCGGAGAACGCGACCCTGCGCGGCCACGCGGGCGACCTCTGCGGTCCCCCGCGCATGGTCGAGGCGGCGCTGAAGACGCTGATGGGCAAGCGGCTCTTCCCTCGCGACATCTACCGCGAGGACTTCTTCGACGAAGGGGACAGGGCGACCGGTGGCGTGCGCTCCCCGCTGATCAAGCGGTAGTGGGACCAAAGGCCCATACCGTGCCGGCGCGGAGGGGGGAGACTGCCCCTGAAGCGACCGCGACGACCTGAGGTCCCCGGATGGCACTGCGGCCGAAATCTCAGTGAGGAGAACGATGGCCGCGCTGTCTGTTCCTGAACCGCTGTATGCCGCGGGACCGCTGGACGCCGCGGGACCGCAGGACGCCGCGGGACCGCTCAATGCCGCGGAGCCCGCCTGGTGCACCACCACGCCTCGACGGTCGTGGCGCGCGCTCGGCCGGCCCTCGGTGGGAGGCGTCAAGTCGGTGGCGTCTGCCCTGGACGTGCTGGAGTGCTTCGCCGTCGACGGCGAGCTCGGGGTGTAGGACATCGCGCGCAAGCTGGGCGTGGCCAAGAGCACCGCGCACCGGCTGCTGACCACCCTGTGCTCGCGGGGGATGGTCGAGCAGAACCCGGAGACCGGCAGCTATCGCCTGGGGCTCCACCTCTACGAGCTGGGCCAGCTGGCCCAGGCCCGCAACGCGGTCCGCCACGTCGCCCTCCCGATCATGAGCCGGCTCGCCGAGGCCACCGGGCACACGGTCAACCTGGCGGTCGCCGACGGTCCGGACGTGGTCTTCCTCGAGCGCCTCGAGACCAGCGCGGACGAGCGGATCCTCGGCCACGCCGGTCGCCGCTTCCCCTCCCACTGCACGAGCTCCGGCAAGGCGATCGCGGCCTACAACCCCGAGGCGGCCCAGGCCCGCCGCGACGCCGGGTTCCCGCCACGGGTGAGTCACACCGTGCGCACCCAGAACGACTGGGACCGGCAGCTCGTCGAGGTCCGGCGGCGCGGGTTCGCCACCTCCAGCAGCGAGTCCTTCGACGACGTCACCACGCTGGCGGTGCCGATCCTCGACTCGCGACGTCGGGCGACCACCGCCATCTCGGTCCTCGGGCCGACCGCGCGGATCACCCCCGAGCTGGACCGCCTCGCCCGGCTCGTCGGACAGGCCGCGCGGCGCATTGGTCGCACCCGGCCGGGCTGACGCGCCACCACGCGCCCACCCTCGCCGGATGCCGTATGCCGCGGGCGTTCCCCCGTGCGGAACGCGGGCCGAGCGACTCGGTCCTCCTCACTACCGTGAGGGTCGAGCCGCCGTCACCACGGCCCCTCCCCCCGAGTGAGAAGAGCTCCCGCGTGGACGCCGCCACCCTCGCCACCGCTGCCGGCCGGCTCCTGGGCGCCTACGCGTCCGGCAAACCGATCGACCCGCTGACGACGACCTACGAGGGGATGGACCTCGCCGATGCCTACGAGGTCCAGCTCCTGCAGATCCGCTCGCTGGTCGCCGGAGGACGACGGGTCGAGGGGCACAAGGTCGGGCTGACGTCGGTGGCCATGCAGAAGCAGCTGGGCGTGGACCAGCCGGACTACGGGCACCTGCTCGACAGTTTCTTCCACCTCGAGCACGTCGCCATCCCGGCGGGTCACTTCCTCCAGCCGCGGATCGAACCGGAGATCGCCTTCGTCCTCAAGCGGCCGCTGCGCGGACCGGGCGTGACCGTCCACGAGGCCCTGGCGGCGGTGGACTTCGTCCTGCCCGCCCTCGAGATCGTCGACAGCCGCATCGCGGACTGCAAGATCGGTCTCCTCGACACCATCGCCGACAACGCCTCCTCGGGCGGGGTGGTCCTGGGCAGCACCCCGACCGACGTGTCGGCAGTGGACCTGCGACTGACCGGCTGCACCTTCCACCGGAACGGCACGCTCTTCGCCACCGGCGCCGGCGGCGCCGTCCTCGGGTCGCCGCTCAACTCGCTCGTCTGGCTCGCCAACACCGTCGGCGCCCTCGGGATCACCCTCGAGGCGGGCCACGTCGTCCTCCCCGGCTCGGTGACCGCGATGGCCGTGGTCGAGCCGGGCGACACCTTCACCGCGACGTTCGCCGGGCTCGGCTCCGTCACAGCACGATTCGCCAAGGAGACGTCATGACCACAGCACGCCGCGGGGTGGCCGCGATCGTCGGCCCCGGCAATATCGGCACGGACCTCATGTTCAAGCTGATGCGCCGGAGCCAGACCATCGAGCCGCGCTACATGATCGGGGTCGATCCCCGCAGCGACGGCCTGCGGCGGGCCGCGTCGCTCGGGCTCGAGGCCAGCCCCGAAGGAGTCGACTGGCTGCTCGCGCAGGCGGAGCTTCCGGACATCGTCTTCGAGTGCACCTCGGCCAAGGCCCACGAGGCCAATGCGCCCCGCTACGCCGAGGCGGGGATCATCGCCGTGGACCTCACCCCGGCGGCCGTCGGGCCCTATGTCTGCCCACCGGTCAACCTGCACTTCAACCTCGACGCCGTCAACGTCAACATGATCACGTGCGGGGGCCAGGCGACGACGCCCATCGTCAAGGCGGTCAGCAGCGTGGTGGAGGTGTGGTGTGCCGAGATCTTCGCCTCGATCTCGTCGAAGTCGGCGGGGCCGGGCACCCGCGCCAACATCGACGAGTTCACCGACACGACCGCGGCCGCGCTGGAGGTGGTGGGAGGCGCGCGGCGGGGCAAGGCGATCATCATCCTCAACCCCGTCGAGCCGCCGATGATGATGCGCAACACCGTGTTCTGCGCGATCCCCCCGGAGGCGGCCGAGCCCGGCCCGCTCCAGGACCGGCTCAACGAGTCCATCCAGGCGATGGTCGCCACCGTCCAGGAGTACGTGCCGGGCTATCACCTGCGCGCCGACCCGCAGTACGACCACCCGCGCGACATCTGGCACGGTCTGGCCCGCGTCAACGTGCCCATCGAGGTGAAGGGGCGCGGGGACTACCTGCCGGACTACGCCGGCAACCTCGACATCATCACGTCCGCCGCGGCCGGCGTCGGCGACATGCTCGTCGCCCACCGCCCTCGGCATCGCCTCCGGCTGGACGGCCGAGGACGCGTCGACCGAGAAGGCAGGAGCCCTGACATGAGCAGCACTGACATGAGCAGCACCAACGGTATTCGCGGTATACGCGACCTCCGCATCACCGACTCGACCCTGCGCGACGGGTCGCACGCCATGCAGCACCAGTTCGCCGAGGCGCAGGTCCGCGGGGTCGTCTCCGCCCTCGACAGCGCCGGCGTCGAGGTCATCGAGGTGGCCCACGGCGACGGCCTCGGCGGGTCGAGCTTCAACTACGGCTTCTCCCGGGTCGACGAGTTCGACCTCATCGAGGCCGCCGTCGAGGAGGCGACCCGGGCCAAGATCGCCGTCCTCATGCTGCCTGGCCTCGGCACCGTCGAGCACCTGCGGCACGCGCACCAGATCGGCGCCACGGTCGCCCGGATCGCGACCCACTGCACCGAGGCCGACGTCTCGCTCCAGCACTTCGGGGCGGCCCGCGACCTCGGCATGGAGACCGTCGGCTTCCTGATGCTCAGTCACCGGGCGACCCCCGCCGCGCTGGCTGCCCAGGCCCGGATCATGGTGGATGCCGGCGCCGAGTGCGTCTACGTCGTCGACAGCGCCGGGGCCCTCGTGCTCTCCGACGCCCAGGAACGCGTGCAGGCCCTCCTCGACGAGATCGGCAGCCAGGCGCAGGTGGGCTTCCACGGCCACCAGAACCTCTCCCTCGGCGTGGCGAACTCCGTCCTGGCGTACCAGGCCGGGGCCAAGCAGATCGACGGCGCCCTCTGCGCCCTCGGCGCCGGTGCGGGCAACAGCCCCACCGAGGTGCTGGCCGCGACCTTCGACCGCCTCGGCGTCAGGACCGGGATCGACCTCAAGGCGGTGCTGGCCGCGGCAGAGGAGGTCGTGCGGCCGTTCATCCCCCGGTTGCCGTGGATGGACCGCGCCTCGATCACGCAGGGGTATGCCGGCGTCTACTCCAGCTTCCTCCTGCACGCCGAGCGGGCGGGCGAGCGCTACGGCGTGCCGGCCCACGCCATCCTCGAGCGGGTCGGTGAGGCCGGCTACGTCGGCGGCCAGGAGGACATGATCATCGACATCGCCCTGCAGCTCCAGCAGGAGCAGGAGCTCGGTGACCTCGCGGGGACGGGGGTCCGGTGATGGCGACCACCATGGCGGGCACGACGGCGGGCACGACGGCGGGCACTCGATGGGACGTGGCCAGCGTCGCCGCCGAGCTGCTGGCCTGTGAGGGCGAGCGCCGCGACCGCGAGCCGTTCACCGACGAGTGGCCGGACCTCGATGTCGCGACCGGCTACCAGATCCAGGACCTCAACCTCGCCGCCCGCCTCGAGCGCGGCGAGCGGCTCGTCGGGGTCAAGCTGGGGCTCACCAGCCGGGCCAAGCAGCAGCGGATGGGCATCGACTCGCCGTTCGTGGCGTGGCTGACCGACGCCATGGTGCTGCCGCCCGGTGCCCCGGTCCCGCAGTCCGCCTTGATCCATCCGCGTATCGAGCCGGAGATCGTCTTCGTCATGGGCAAGCGCCTGGAGGGCCCGGGCGTGACCTGCGCCGAGGCCGTGGCCGCCGTCGGTGCGGTGTATGCCGGGGCTGAGGTCATCGACAGCCGCTCCCGCGACTTCCGGTTCACGCCCGGTGACGTCGTCGCGGACAACGCGTCCACCGGCGCCTTCGCCCTCGGACCGGTGGCACTGCCACCGGCCGGGCTCGACCTCTCGCTGGAGGCCGTCCTGGTCGAGGTCGACGGGGTCGTCGTCGACAGCGCCACCGGCGCTGCCGTCCAGGGCCACCCCGGCGAGGCCCTGGCGCTGGCCGCCAACGAGCTCGCCAAGCGCGGCCTCGCGATCGAGGCAGGCTGGATCGTCCTGACCGGCGGGATGACCGACGCCGTCTACTCCCCGCCGGGATCGTCCGTGGCCTGCCACTTCACCTCTCTCGGCTCGGTCTTCATCAACGGAGGTCCCTGATGCCCATCGTCGACATCACCCTGACCGAGGGGCGTGCGCCCGAGAGCCTTCGCGCCATGATCAGCGCGGTCACGGCGGCGGTCTCGGAGACGCTCGCCACCCCGGTGACGAGCATCCGCGTCATCGTCCGCGAGGTGCCGAGCACGCACTTCGCGGCGGGCGACGTCACCATCGCCGAGCGCGCCGCCGGCCGCCCCTGACGGGTGACGACGCGGCATACGGCCACCAGCGCCGAACGTCCTCAACCGGACCCGACAACACCCTCATCGTGCAGCTGCTCAGGAAGGCAGGCCCGCCATGGACGTCACCCCGTTCTTCGGCCACATCATCGACGGCAAGGAGATCGAGTCGGCCGACGGCTCGCGCTTCGTGACCGTCAACCCCTGGACCCGCGAGTCCTGGGCCGAGGTGGCACTCGGTGGCGCGCTTGAAGCCGACCTCGCCATTGCCGCCGCCCGCCGAGCCTTCGACGAGGGTCCCTGGCCCAGAATGGGATTCGGCACCCGGCAGGAGCTGCTGCACCGGCTGGGCGACCTGATGGAGTCGCACACGGACGAGCTCGCGGCCGCGGACAGCCGCGACATGGGCAAACCGCTGGCGCAGTGTCGGCACGACGTCGCGCGGGCCGCGCTGAACTTCCGGTTCTTCGCCGACCACGCCAAGATGGCCGTCGCCGACACGCTGCCGATGGACACCGGCCACCACGCCTACGTTCGCTTCGAGCCGGCCGGCGTGGTGGGGCCCATCGCCCCGTGGAACTTCGCGCTCATGCTCGAGACCTGGAAGGTCGCGCCCGCCCTGGCCTGGGGCAACACCGTGGTCCTCAAGCCGGCCGAGGACACCCCTGCCTCCGCCGCGATCCTGGGCCGGCTGGCGATCGAGGCGGGCTTCCCCGACGGCGTCCTCAATGTGGTCCACGGCTACGGCCCGGACTCCGTCGGGGAGGCACTGACCACCGACCCTCGAGTCGACCGCATCACCTTCACGGGCGAGACCGGCACCGGGCGGATCATCGCCGCGGCCGCGGCGAAGAACCTCACGCCGGTCAGTCTCGAGCTCGGGGGCAAGAACGCCAACATCGTGTTCGCCGACGCCGAGCTCGACAACGCCGTCGACTGGTCGATCCAGTCGATCTTCCGCAACGCGGGCCAGATCTGTCTCTCGGGCAGCCGGCTCTACGTCCAGCGGCCGATCTTCGACGAGTTCCTGGCCCGGTTCGTGGCCAAGGCCGAGGCCATGAAGATCGGCGACCCACTCGACCCCACAACGGAATTCGGTCCACTGGCCACGGAGGAGCACTTCACCAAGGTCAAGGGCTACCTCGACACGGTCGAGGCCGAGGGCGGGAGGATCGCCACCGGAGATCTCGGCGAGGGCTGGGTCGTCAGGCCCACCGTGCTCGTCGACATGCCCCTGGACTCCACCCAGGTCCGCGAGGAGATCTTCGGGCCGGTGGTGGTGGTGCACCCCTTCGACACCGAGGACGAGGTGGTCGCCCTCGCGAACGGGACGCCCTACGGGCTCGACGCCCAGCTGTTCACCGAGAACCTCAGCCGGGCCCACCGGGTGTCGGCGCGGCTCGACGTCGGCACGGTCTGGGTGAACTGCTCCTTCATCCGCGACCTGCGGGCGCCCTTCGGTGGAGTCGGCTCCTCGGGCATCGGCCGCGAGGGCGGCAACTTCAGCCGCGAGTTCTTCACCGAGCCCAAAGCCGTGATCATGCAGGTCGACTCGGCCTGAGCCCGCGTCGCCCCACCGGTATCAGTCGGCGTCCGGTGGCCCTCTTTCCCCTGACCGCAGCAGACGCCGCGGCCGACGACCAAGGGAAGGACAAGAACATGAGCGAGCTCAACACCCAGCCGATCCCGCCGCGTGAGGTGGCGGTGACGGTGCATCTCCCGGGGGACATCCTCGGCAACCTCGAGTCGTTCCAGAAGGTGCAGGCGAGCATCTTCGACCGGTTCGGGTGCGGCGGCTGCAACTCCGGCATCCTCATCGACTTCAAGCGTTTCGAGGAGTTCTTCGTGACGCCCGAGCTGGAGATCCGGCCCGTGGCCGTGACCGGGTTCCAGGTCGGCTGAGGTCGCCTCGTCATGGGATGGTCGCGGCTCGACCTCGGCGTCGGCATCATCGCGCTCGGCTCCCTCGACCAGCTCTGGTCGGGGATCGAGGACCTGGTTGACGTCGTCGAGGTCGAACCGCAGACCCTGTGGGAGAGCAGGTTCGGCGGCGGGCGGGTGATGTCGCCCGAGCCGCTCGCCTGGCTGCGCGCCTGTGGGCGACCGCTGCTGGCGCACGGCGTCGGCTTCCCCGTCGGCGGCACCACGGCACCCGACGAGGGCGGCGTCATCGCGTCGGCGGAGTCCGCGCGCACCCTCGGCGCGGTCCACTGGAGCGAGCACCTCGCGTTCAACGCGGCCGGCGAGTCGTATGCCGGCTTCCTCCTGCCCCCGGTCCAGTCACCGGAGGGGGTGGCCGCCGCGATCTCGCACATCGCGGCATACCAGCGCCGGTATGACCGGCCGTTCCTGGTGGAGACGCCGACGAACTACCTGCAGCCGGTGCCGGGCGACCTCGGCGACGGTGAGTACGTCGCCGCGATCGCCGAGGGCGCGGACTGCGGCATCGTGCTCGACCTGCACAACATCTGGACCAACGCGCGCAACGGCCGCCAGCCGGTCGACGACTACCTCGCCGAGCTGCCGCTCGAGCGGGTGTGGGAGGTGCACCTGGCCGGCGGGTTCGAGACCGACGGCTACTACCTCGACGCGCACGTCGGGCCGATCGACCCCGAGCTGCTCGAGCTCGCAGCAGCCGTCGTCCCGCGGCTGCCTCGGGTGCGGGCCGTGATCTACGAAGCCGTGCCCGTGTCGCTGGCCGCCCAGGGGGTCGTGGGCCTGCGCGATGTGCTGACGTCGATGCACCGGATCACCCAGCTGCCCTTCATACCAGCGCTGCCCGCGGTTGCCGCGACCTCGTCCCGACCTGAGCGAGCGCCGGTGCCCAAGACGGCCAGCACCGTGTCGACCGCCCGCCGGGAGGCCGAGCTCCTGGCCTACACCACCCGCGCGTCCGACGACCTGACGATCGCCGACCCGGGCGCCGACCTGATGCGGGCCCTCACCGACCAGTCCCGGCTGTCGCTGCTGGTGCGCCACCACGAGGCGACGCTCGGGCTGCTGCTCACGGCGCTGGGGACCGCGCGCACCGAGGCGGTGCTGACCGAGTTCCTGGCCGCAACGCCCGCCAGTGCCTGGCGGGACGAGCAGAGCCGCGCCTTCACCGCGTGGCTGGAGACTCGGCCGGAGCTGCTGGCCCTCATCACCTGACGCGGGCCAGTCGCCACAACGGCTCGTACCTATAGCGCCATGTCGCCTTCACGCCGATGCGCTCGTGCGTCGTTCCGCCGCCGCGGAGGTGTCCTCCTAGACTCCGGCCATGGATCTCGGCGACTACCTCACCTCTGACGCCACGACCCTGGCCGCCCTGGTGGCCGAGGGAGCCGTCACCGCCATCGAGCTGCTGGCCCTGGCGCGGCAACGCTGCGACGCGGTCAACCCGACGATCAACGCGGTCGTCGCCCAGTTGACCGAGGTCGCGGATGCGAGAGCGGACGACCCAGGGCTGTCGGGCTCCTTCGCCGGAGTTCCTTTCCTGGTCAAGGATCTCGGGCAGGAGTATGCGGGCTTCCCCACGTCCAACGGCTCCCGGGCCCTGGCCGACGACGTCGCTGAGGACCATGCCCTGGTGACGCAGCGCTTCCTCGACGCGGGACTGGTCATCTTCGGCAAGACGAACACGCCCGAGTTCGGCGCGAAGGCCATCACGGAGCCGGAGCTGTGGGGCGCCGCCCGCAACCCCTGGGACACCACTCGCACCCCGGGCGGGTCGTCGGGGGGGTCCGGTGCAGCGGTCGCGGCGGGCATCGTGCCGGCCGCCGGCGCGAACGACGGCGGTGGCTCGGTGCGGATCCCGGCCGCCTGCAATGGTCTCGTGGGCCTCAAGACCAGCCGCGGGATCGGCCCCTACGGCCCGCAGACCGGCGAGGTGATGTTCGGGATGGTGACCCAGGGGGTCGTCTCCCGGACGGTGCGTGACAGTGCCGCACTACTGGACGCGATCATCGGCCCCGACCTCGGTGCCGGCTACGCAGCGGCGCTTCCTCCCGTGCCGTTCGCCGAGATGGTCACAAGGCCACCGGGCACTCTGAGGGTGGGCTATTCCTGCTCCTCCGCCATCAACGCTCACCCGGACCGCGAGGCGGTCGCCGCGGTCGAGTCCGCCGCGGCACTGCTCACCGAGCTGGGGCACGACGTCGAGGAGGTCTCGCCACCGCACGACGACGAGGCGCTCGCCCGGGACTTCCTCACCATCTGGTTCGCCCAGCTCCACGGTCAGGTCGCCGACGTCAAGCGGCGCCTGGGCTCGCCCGACAGTCACTTCGAAGCCGACACGCTGGCGTCCGCAGAGCTCGGTCGGGCGGCCGGGATGCTCGCGCTGATCCGGTCGCTCGCCAACGTCAACGACTACGTCCGCGCCCTCGCCGCGTTCCACGAGACCTACGACTTCTTCCTCACGCCGACGCTGGCCACTCCCCCGCCCGAGGTGGGTGCACTCACGTTGCCCCACCGACTCCAGGGCGCCGCGCGGGTGATGGCGAAGGTGCGGGCCGGAAAGCTGCTCGCGGCAACGGGAGTGCTCGACCAGCTCATCGCAGACAACCTCGCGTGGGTGCCCTACACCCAGCTCGCCAACCTGACCGGACGGCCCGCGATCAGTGTGCCCCTGCACTGGACGGACACCGGTCTGCCTCTCGGCGTGCAGCTCGTCGGACGCCTCGGCGCCGACGGGCTGCTGCTCCAGGTGGCTGCCCAGCTCGAGGAGGCGCAGCCGTGGTTCCACCGCTACGCCCAGCTCGACCCGGCGCTCCCCCAGCAGCCGTCGATCAGGCAGTGACCTTCTCCGCAAGGACCTCGGCCGGCATGATCTCGGGCGCGACCGCGAGCAGCGCGTCGGCGTTCTCCATCAGAGCAGCGGCGATCGGCCCGGTCAGGTGCGCCTGGCGCTCGACGTCGCTCGGGAAGGAGTCCACGATCCAGAAGGTCGCCGTGTCGGTGCGCAGAGCGAACCAGACCGCGGTGCCGGGCTCGGCGTTGGCAAGCTCGAGGGCTCCCGTCAGGAAGTTCGCGACCGTGTCCTCCATTCCCGGCTTGGCGACGAGCTTCACAACCAGGGCAACGGTGTTCATGGGTGCTCCTTCGTTGGGTCAGTAGCCCGACGGTAACCCATGGTCGTCGGCCACCTCGGTGTCCGGGGAGCCACGAGCGACGGGGTGCCCCTATTCGTCGGTGCCGATGGGCGGACGTGGGTATGGCCAGATGATGACCACCGATGCCGCACATTTCCCGTTCGACTTCGAAGACCGGTATCTGGGACCGGCCCGACTCTTCGGCGTAACCCCTGACACCACGTCGATCGTCGTGGTGGACGGCCACCTCACCGCCCGCTTCGGTCCGTGGCGGATCGACACGACCCTGGACAACATCGCGTCGGTGAGCCTGACCGGCCCCTACGCGTTCATCAAGACGGCCGGTCCGGCTCATCTCGGGGTCACCGACCTGGGGCTCACCTTCGCGACGAACTCGCGGGCCGGCGTGTGCCTCGAGCTGCGCGAGCGGATTCGCGGTATCGACCGGCTCGGCTGGATCCGGCACCCGAACCTCACCCTCACCCCGAAGGACTGCGCGGGGTTGGCGGCTGCGCTGTCGTGAGGTGTTGATCAGACCTGAGGCTGCGTCATCGGCACGTCGTGTCGGCCGACCGCGTCTGCGATGGTGACCGACTCGATCTTCGTGCCGGCGGGATACACCAGCACGCCAACCAGAGCGTTCCGGTGCGCCGGGTGCGGCACCAGCTGGACCGACTAAGTGATGCCATCGGACGTGGAGACCTCCGCCTCCGTCACCTCCCTCGGCACGCGCAGGACGGCGCCATTCGGGGTCCGGTCCGAGCTCCCGGTGTAGAACGACACCGGCGTGCCTGACGGCAGCGATGGACTGCGGTAGCCACCCTTGTGCGTGGAGCCGTCTGACGTGGTGAGGCGCAGCCAGGTCACTCCCTCGGCAGCCTCGCCCTCCCAGCCGAGGGCCCACGCGGCTCCGGCCGACTCTCCCTGGGCGAAGACCTGCTCAACGGTGTCCATGACGGCACGCTACGACTCTGGGGCCCCCGACGCATAAGGGATTCTGAGCGTCCCTGGCGCACCCATCGCCTGCTGGACGCGGGTGAGCGGAGTCAGCGCCACGGCAGCTCCCCGATCACGGTGACCGCCGGACCGCTGCGCACGTTGTCCAGGAAGGCGGAGGGCGCGGCGAACTCCTCGGCGGTCAGGATCGTCGGGTTCACCGGACGGTGCACCGCGGCCTCGATCCGGGCGAACGCCTCGTAGACCGCGTCCACGTCGGGCTCACCGAGCACCATGACGTCGATGTCGTGCGGTGCCGGACCGGCATCCCCGAGAAGTCGCGCGGCGAAGGAGCCGTAGAGGAACGCCGACTCGACCCCGTGGATGCGAGCAAGCTCCTCGGCCAGGATCACCACCGGACCGGTCGCGATCGTGAGGATCTCGCGCAAGGGTTCCACCAGCGGGCTCTCCCCGTTGCGCGGATCAGCCTCGTGCGGCCCACCTGTCGCTCGCTCAGGATTCCGGCGTCCCTCAGGCGCGCGACCTCGCGGTGTGCAGTCGGGTAGGCCAGGCCGGCCCGTTCGGCGAGATCGGTGACACTCAGTTCGTCGCCGGTGAGCAACAGGGTGGAGAGCAGGCGCGCCTACCCGTCCGACCGGAAGATCGGAGCAAGGAGTGGGGCCTTCGTTCTCATTTAATGGAGGTTATCCTTTCGTTATATTGATACACGACGGTAGGCACGACCCTGTTGCCCGGCCATCTAGCGCTGACCCCACCCCGCCGCGGTCACCCCTCCGTCACGTTGTCCCGGCCGGTAGCGCGGCCCTAGCCGGACGGTGGTCAGCCGTCCCCGAGGGTCGACTCGCGTACGACGAGCCTTGGCGGCATGAGCTCGACGCCCGACACGGGCTCGCCGGCGATCGCCTGCAGCAGCAGCTCCGCGGCGCGCTGGCCGAGCCGTTCGAGGTCCATGTCCACGGTGGTCAGCGGCGGCCGGCAGGCCTCGGCCATCACCTCCCAGTTGTCGTAGCCCGTGATCGCCACGTCCTGCGGCACCCGCACCCCGCGCTCGCGCAGCCGGTCGGCGCCACCGCGCGCGAGCTGGTCGGAGCCGAAGACGATCGCATCGGGCTCGGCCCCGCCATCGAGCAGTCGGTCCACGGCCACGCGGCCCCACCGTTCGGACCACTCGCCGAACATCGGCTCACCCACCAACGCCATCTCGTGCTCCGCGAGCGCCGTGACGAGCGCGTCGAGCCGGACCCGGGCCGCATGGTGCCCGCTCGGGCCGGTCACGTGCGCGACGCGGCGCCGGCCGAACGAGTGGAGGTGTGCGACGACCTGGCTGATGCCGGCAGCGTCGTCGGGCACGACCGAGGCGTCAGCGGGGTCCGACGAGGGCGCGAACGCGTAGACGACCGGCATGGGTACCTCGATGGGCGGCCGCGGGTTCGTGACGCGACCGGTCACGATGATGCCATCGACGCGGCGAGCCACGAAGGCCCGGATGTGGTGCGCCTCGCGGACGGCGTCGTGTCGTGCGGTGGCCAGCAGGGCGGAGAGCTGGCCGCCGACCAAGGCGTTCTCGGCGCCAAGGACGACGGGCAGCGAGAACCGTCCGGCCGAGTCCGTGCTGAGCAGGCCGACCGTGTAGGAGCGACGGCCGGCCAGCGAGCGAGCGCCCGCGTCCGGCACGAACCCGAGGCGCTCGGCGGCCTTCTGCACCCGCAACCGAGTCTCGTCCGTCAGTGCTCCGGTGTTGTTCAAGGCCTTCGACACCGTGCTGGGTGACACCCCAGCCAGGGCCGCAACATCGATGATGCGCACGGGAGGTGTGGGCCGGGCCATGGTGGTCAGTGTAGGCAGTGGAACACCAGGAACCTGTATTCCGGCAGATTTCGGCACCAAGGGTTGACGTGTCCAAAGGTGGACCCTAGGGTCAGGAAAACGCGTTCCTCCTGTTCCTCGAAAGTGGGCCTGCATGACCAGCCTCCGCGTCCGACCCGCCGCCGGCCCCGCATCGCCCACCCGCCGCGCACACGCCGTCCTGCACCCCCTCGGGCTCCGTCAAGCGAGCATCACGGGTGGCCTGTGGGCCGCGCGACAGGCCGCGAACCGGTCCGACTCGATCCCGCAGGGCGCCGAGCAGCTCGAGCGCGCGGGCAACCTGCGCAACCTCGAGATCCTCGCCGGCGAGGCCGAGGGTGACGCCATCGGACCGATCTTCGCCGACTCGGACGTCCACAAGTGGCTCGAGGCCGCCGCCTGGGAGCTCGGCCGGGGCGACGACGAGCACCTGCTCGCCCTGCAGACGCGCGTCACCGACCTGCTGGCCCGCGCCCAGGCCGACGACGGCTACCTCGACTCGGTGGTGCAGCTGCGGGAGGGCGAGCGCTATCGCGAGCTGCCCTGGAGCCACGAGCACTACTGTGCCGGTCACCTGTTCCAGGCCGCAGTCGCCCAGGCGCGCGCGACCGGTCACCGCGAGCTGCTCGACGTCGCGACCAGGCTCGCCGACCACCTCGTCGCGACCTTCGGCGACGGTCGGCCAGGGCTCGGCGACCGGCAGGATGTCGATGGGCACCCAGTCGTCGAGACCGCTCTCGTCGAGCTCTACCGTGAGACCGGCACCGCGGCATACCTCGAGCTCGCCCGGTACTTCGTCGAGGCGCGCGGTCATGGGCTGATGGAGAGGTACGGCAAGGAGCCGACCTACTTCTCCGACCGGCTCCCTGTGCGCGAGACGCCTCACCCCGAGGGACACGCCGTGCGCGCCGTCTACCTCGCGGCCGGCGCGACGGACGTCGCCGTCGAGACCGGCGACACCGAGCTGCTCGAGGCGCTCGGCCGCCAGTATGCCGCGATGGAGCGCTCGCAGCAGTACCTCACCGGCGGGCTCGGCGCACGGTGGGAGGGCGAGTCGTTCGGCGATGCCTTCGAGCTGCCGGTCGACCGCGCCTACGCCGAGACCTGCGCGTCGATCGGCGGCATCCAGTGGGCCTGGCGCCTGCTGCTCGCCACGGGCGAGGCCCGCTACGGCGACCAGATCGAGCGCATCCTGCTCAACGGGTTCCTGTCCGGTCTCTCTTTGGCCGGCACCGAGTACTTCTACGTCAACCCGCTCCAGCTGCGCACCGACGCGGAGCCGGAGGAGAGCCGCAGCCCGGCGCACGGTCGACGCGGCTGGTTCGACTGCGCGTGCTGCCCGCCCAACATCATGCGCATGCTGTCCAGCCTCGACTCCTACGTCGCGACCCGGACCGACGCGGGACTGCAGATCCACCAGTACGCGCCCGCCAGAATCGCTTTCGGCGGCTGGAGTGTGCGCGTCGAGACGGCCTACCCCTATGACGGACGCGTCGTCGTCCACGTCGACGAGGCTCCCGACGGGCCCACCGAGATCGCCTTCCGGATCCCCGTCTGGGCGCTGGGCGCGACCCTCGACGGCGCCCCGGCCCCGGCCGGCACCTACGCCCGCACCACGCATGACCTGACCCCCGGCGCCGCGGTCGAGCTCGTCCTCCCGATGGAGCCGCGCCTGACGGTCGCCGACGAGCGCGTCGACGCCGTGCGCGGCTGCGTCGCCCTCGAGCGCGGCCCGTTGGTCTACGCGCTCGAGCAGCCCGACCAGGGCGACGAGGTGGTCATCGAGGACGTCCGCATCGACCCGGCCACGCCGCTCACGGTCGAGTGGCGACCGGAGCTGCTGGGCGGCACGACCGTCCTGTATGCCGCGGGCCAGGTGGTCGCCGCGCCGGACAGGCACCGTGGCGCTGCGACGACCCCATACCGGACGCTCGACTTCGCTTCCGAGCCCGAGCCGGCCACCCGCGCGGTCCGGCTGACCGCCATCCCATACCACCTCTGGGCAAACCGTGGACCGCAGGCGATGCGCGTCTGGATCCCGCTGGCCTGACCCACCCGATCCGTAAGAGGACGAGACCGCATCGGATTCCCAGTTTTCGCAAAGTCGCTTGTACTTCGGCTGCGGCGTCGCCGCGCGTCGGTCCCTCTAGCGGAACTCAGCGACGACCTCGATGAGGCCGACGATGTGCCGGTTGAACTCCTCGAGGTCCTCGGCCGGGATCCAGTACTCGAGGATGGTCCGACCACCAGCCTGCTGGACGGCATACCGTCGAGGTAGGGCTTCTCGATCGCGAACCGCGTGACGTAGCCGACGCCGCCGGCCCTGACGTTCCAGTCCCGGGCGATCGTCGTCGCATACTCCTCGTTTGGGGCGGGATAGAAGATCGGCTGTTCCGGCAGCCGAGGCGGCCACTCACGCCAGCCCGACGCCTCCACCAGGGCGAGCTCCGCAGGTCCCGTGGGCCGCCAGAGCGTGACTGTCTCCATTCGTGCATGGTGCCATCGACAGGGGTTCTTCATCCACGACGGCGCCGACGGTCAGTTCCTTCAGCGGCCACCTTGCCCTCGCGCTCCAGCGCCTTCAGGACGAGCCGGATGGTGGGTCACTGATCTCGGGCAGAGAGAGGCGGATGTCGCTGATCCTGAAGGTGTCGGGGGCGTGGTTCACGACGTCGTCGCGAACCCGGTCCTGCTTGGTACCGGTCGATCGATCTGACGACGAACGACTCTCGAGCGAGACGTCTGTGCTGACCCGGTAGCCGGCGTCGGCGAGCAGCGCATAGGTGACGGGGCGCGCCACGCGACCCGTGCCGTCCGCGAAGGTGGTGGATCATCAGCTAGTGTCGCGTGCTGTAAGTCTTCTTCTGGTGGGGTGAGGGTTTGGCGTGGGTGATGATCTCGTCGGCGCTCTTGGTCCAGGTGAAGGGGTGGGCGCGGTCATTCCAGCCCTCGATGTAGGCGCCGATCGCGGCCTCGAGGTCGGCCACGCTGTGGAAGGTGCCGCGGCGGATGGCTTGGCGGGTGATGATCCCGAAGAAGATCTCCACCATGTTCAGCCAGCTGCCGCTGGTCGGGGTGAAGTGCATGTGGACCCGGGGGTGCTTGGCCAGCCAAGCTTGGATGTTGGGGTGCTTGTGGGTGGCGTAGTTGTCACAGACGACGTGCAGCTCGACGCGGGGGTAGGCGCGGGCGACCTGCTTCAGAAAAGCGAGAAACTCCTTGTTGGTGTGCTGCTGGAAGCACCGGTCGGTCACCAGCCCGGTCGCGATCTCGAGCGCCGCGAACAAGGTGGTCGTGCCGTTGCGTTTGTAGTCGTGGGTTTGCTTCTCGGGTATCCCTGGCCGCAGCGGCAGGATCGGCGCAGTCCGGTCCAAGGCCTGGATTTGGGTCTTCTCGTCGATACAGACCACGACCGCGTTCGCCGGCGGGGCGAGGTAGAGCCCGACGACGTCACGGATCTTCGCCTCGAGCTCCGGGTCCGTGCTGAACTTGAACGTCTCCGCCTTCCACGGCTTCAAGCCCCACCGCCGCCAGATCCGCGCGACCGTCGCGAAGCTCATTCCGAGGTGGTCGCCGAGCAGCCGCGAGGACCAGTGCGTCACCCCCAGCCTCTCCGGCGGCGGGTCCAACGTGGCCGCGATGATCGTCTGCTCATCGTGCACCGACGGCCTTCCCGAGCGGGGCAGGTCGTCCAGGGCTGCCAATCCTCCACTCACGTAACGGTTCCGCCAGGAACGCACGGTCGGCAGGCTCACCCCGACCCGCCGGCTGATCTCCGAGTTGCTGTGACCCTCGGCCGCCAGCACCAGGATCCGCGCCCGCTGCGCCAGACCGGCCGCCACCGTCGAGGACCGCAGCCACCCTCGCAGGATCTTCTCGTCCCCGGCCCGCAACACCAACGGCTCCACTCGCGACATAACCCATTGTCTCAACTCATGACTAGAAAGTCACTTCCGACACGCGACACTAGAGCCCAGTTTGCAAGTCGCCAATCAGCGGCTGGCGCGCCTTACCCGCACTGTCGACCATCGACTGCCCACCGTCATATCTCCAGAGCGACCAGCTGATGGCATTGTCCTTCGCGTAGGTCATCAGACTCAGCAGATCGTTCGAGGCCCCGCTGACGCTTTGCAGAAGGCGACATTTTTTGCCTTCTCGCGTCAGGCGGAAACCATCGAACTCTCCAATGTACAGCGGCTGGTCGAACTGTGCGGCTCTTTGTTGGTAGGCCATCATCGTCGCCTGACCAGAGGGACTCGGTAGCGGCTTGCAGGAGCCTGGTAGATTGCCCTGACCCCAGGAATCAGGGTAGTAGTGCGTTGAATACACTGCATTCGGCAGGTCAAGACGACCCGTCAGGGCACTGCCCACACGAAGGTAAGATTCATATGCGTCATCCTCATAGATCAAGAGCAGATGTGGGTTGACTGACTGCACAGCCAAACCTGCCAGTCGATAGAAGGCATCGAGCGGGTTGTCCGACGCAGTCGGCAGATGGTAAGTCCGCGGTTGCCCGGCCTTTGTACAGCTCTGGGGCTCATTGAATAGATCGACACCCACCACGGTGGCATCAGACTGATAACGAGAGGTAACCATCTTCCAAGCCGCAATCAACCCCTGCTGGGGTTGAATCGGCACTCCGGCCTCGGCGGTATTGGTGAGGAACTCGCAAGGGCCTGCGTTGGTGTTCGTGCAGGCCGCCTGTGCCGTGCACGAAACCTGCTGCGGATAGAGCCACCCCGGCAGTCCTTCCCCACCAAACTTTGGTGACCAGCCTCCTGCTTGGTGCATATCCAGGACTATGCGGATGTTGTTTTGTTGTGCAAGTTTGACCACACCATCGAGCTCACTCAAGTAGGTCTGGTTCCAGGTATGCGTCAGCGCGCTCGGTGAGCCTGTCGGAATAGTTGGCTCAAGATTGGCCCACGAAATGGCGAGGCGGAGAAAACTAAATCTCCAGGCCGACAAGTTCTTCATTTCGGCGACATTGGGTACTGAAGAGGATGTCCAGCCCTGCGTGGCCATCTGCCCATCGTCGGCCCCCCGAAGAAAGACCGTTTGACCCGAGGCGTCAAGGATCTTGGTGCCGCTGGTGCGCCACCAATTTCCACCACTGGTCGAACTCGGCGTCCCGGGCGTCCCAGGCGTGCCCGTCGCACCATTTTTCGATGCTCCCGTGTGCGGTTGAACGCCCTTGGACAAAACAGGACCACGATTGCTAAGAAATATGTATAGACCCAGCACCGCGAGCACCAACACGAGCGCAATGACCACCACCTTCGTGGAGACCGCTCGACCGCGTGTGCGTGAGATCACAAGACAATGCCCCTTACTTTCACTGGTCCGTCCATTTCACTGCTGCTCAGCGATGGATTCACCTGCCGAGAAGAATACGCCAGCGCTCGAACTGACGTCAACGGCACAGAGGTTTCGTCTGCTATCCCCGACTCGCGGTATCGGTGTTCCCGTCGTATGCGACCCGCATGTGCCCGCCGCAAAGCTCGGGTCCGCGCCTCTTCCGACTCCATCTCCATGAGGTCTATCTCGAGCTTGGCGTAGAGGAAGAACGAGTCGGCCGGCGCGACCGAGGCCGCCAGCCCGGCCTTGAGGTCGGGGTCCGGGAGGTGGTCCTCGTCGAGGTTGGCGACGTAGGTCGACCCCGCCGGCTGCGCCGGCTACCCGGAGATACGGCTCAGGACAGGTCGAGCCACCGGATGACCGCCTGGACACGGCGATTGCCCGCCGGGTCCTCCCACAGGTCCAGCTTGGTCATGATGGAGCGGACGTGCGACTCCACCGTGCGAGCCGACAGGGAGAGCCGATCGGCGATCGCGCTGTTGGACAGCCCTTGAGCCATGAGCTCCAGGACGGAGCGTTCCCGGTCGGCCAGGGCAGCGAGCTGGTCGCGATTCCCGTGGCGGGACAGGAGCTCGTCGGTGATGAGCGGGTCGATGACCGTCCGACCCGCGGCCACCGCGCGGGCGGCATCGAGGAACTCGTCCAGTGCGGTGACGCGCTCCTTCAGCAGGTATCCCAGGCCCGCGGTCTGTTCGGTCAGCAGGTTGGCGGCGGCGCTGGCCCGCACCGACTGGCTGAGCACGAGCACGGCCAGCCCCGGTTGCTCGGTCCGCAGCAACGACGCCGCGCGCAGTCCCTCGTCGGCCTGCTCGGGTGGCATCCGGACGTCGGTGATGAGCAGGCGCGGTCGCGTCGCCCGGACGACGGTCAGCACCGAGTCGTAGTCACCGGCCTCACCGACGACCGCGAAGCCGTCGTCGCGCAGCAGGCTGACCAGGCCGGCTCGGATCAGCGCGACGTCCTCCGCGACGGCGACCGTGATCGGCGCGGCATCGACGTTCCGTGGCCAGACGAGGGAGTGGACCAGCTGAGCGGGCTCCCCGATGGACGTCGCCAGCTCGTCCGACCAGTGGGCGGGGGCCGGCGAGGGCAGAAGCATCCGGACGACCTCGGTGGCGAGGATGTCCCCCGCGTACCCGCGCTCAGCGAGCTGCCGGACCAGCTCGACGGCAGCGGGTTCCGGGGCATCGGCCCGGTAGGTCACCTCGGCGACGTGGAGCGCGAGCGAGGTCGCGGCCTGGTCCTGCTCCGCCTGCTGCCACTCGACGGCCGTCGCCACGGCGTCGCCCGTCCCGGTGAACAGGGCCAACCCCGCCCGGTGCGGGAACCGACCACCGTGCTCCTCGACCCGCGCGCGGACAGCCGGTGTCGGCCCGGGAGCTTCGCGTGGCCAAGCCAGCAGGGTGGTGGTCGTCATGGGCGGTCCGGCCCGGCTCCAAGGGGGAGGCCGATGATCCAGCCGCCGTCCTGGTTCGACACCGTGCCTCCCAGAGCCGTCACGCGATCACGCACGTCAGCCGCTGGCGCGGGGCTGGTGCGGATCAGCAGGAGCGGACCGTTCTCGCCCATCCGCTCCTCGACGGTGGCGGCCGGGTCAGCCTGCGCTGCCAGGTAGCTGGTCATCTCGATGACCGGAGAGTACCGACGACCCGGCACCAGGTGGCCGCTCAGCGAGGCGCGCAGCCCACCGGTCGCCAGGGACGCGGAAAGAATGCCGTGCGAGATGGCTCGCACCTCGGCGGCGACGGCGGTGAGCCGGGCCACGACGTCCGCGACCGGTGTCCCGCTCGCGAGGGCGTCAGCGATCGAGTCGAGCTCGGCCAGTGGGCCCTTCACGAGCGTCGCGCGCAAGGCCGATCGCGGCTCGTCCGAGGCGACGAGCATCCGCTCCGCCAGTAACCGGGCCTGTTCGAGGTCGCTGGTGGCGGACGCCCGCAGGCGCTCGGTCTCCATGATGAGGCCCGCACCGGTCGCCACGAGCTCGACGGCATCGGGGTGGGCGGTGGTTGCCGCATCCTGGTCGATGAGTCCGATGACGTGCGATCCGCGGACGATCACCGTCGTCGCGCGGTCGTCTCTCCCGGTCTCCGGAGCGGCGCTCTGACCGGCGGCGCTGACCCAGCTCTGCGCGCCATCGACCGGACAGAGCACGCGGATCGACGGGTCGGCCAGCGCCCGTGAGAGGTACTGCTCGACGTCGACCGTGGAGGGGCGGGGGGCGGGGCCGCCCGACGGTGACGTCGGTATGCGGACGGTCAGGTCGATCCAGCCGATACCGGCGGTGAGAGCCCCGACGAAGAAGGCGGGCAGGATGACGAAGAGCGTGGCGTCGAGGCCGTGGTTCAGGTCGCGTGTCGGTGAACCGACGACGGGGGCGACCTCCCAGACCTCGCCGGCGGTGAGCGTCACCGCCCAGCAGGCGGCGGGCCACATGATGGGCCGCGCCGCGACCCTCGAGGCCCGTGGCATCCGCCGCATCACGGAGGTGCCGGCCAGGACCAGGGGGCCCGCGCACACCAGTGCACCGAAACTAGGGATCGGCGGGTCTTCGGACGTGAGGGCTGGCACTGAACAATGTGCCCGCGTCGGGCCCTGCGCCGAGGGTGGCACTGACCGACTGACGACCTCGGCTCCGGGCTGAGCACGACTCGCGAAGGTGCCTGGCGGAACTCGGCGACGACCTCGATGGGGCCGACGATGTGCCGGTTGAACTCCTCGAGGTCCTCGGCCGGGATCCAGTACTCGAGGATGGTCCGACCGCCGGCCTGCTGGACGGCATACCGGTCCAGGTAGGGCTTCTCGACCGCGAAGCGCGTGACGTAGCCGAGGGCGGTGCGAGCCGATGACTTTCTCGCGCCTCGGAGGTCGGTACACGAGAACGCACCTCGAACCGAAGGCGCACACCATGGGACAGGTCATTGCCAGAACGGCGAGGTGACGTTCCCGTCGGTCGATGAGCGCCTCGAGCTCGGCCTCCTTATGGGCCTGCTCGTGCCCCTGGACTCGATCCTGAGCTCCGTGCCCGGGCCGCTGGTGCCCTAGCGTGTTGCTCTCGTCACGGCGGAGGTTTCCATGGGCAAGCTGATCTACGCGGCCAACGTCTCGCTCGACGGCTTCCTGGAGGACGAGAGCGGTTCGTTCGACTGGTCCGTGCCTGACCAGGACGTGCACGCGTTCTGGAACGAGCACGAGCGGCACATCGGCACCTCGCTCTACGGGCGACGCATGTACGAGACGATGCGGGTCTGGGAACGCGACGACTGGCTCCTCAGCGAGCCCGCCGTGGTGCGTGAGTACGCCCGCATCTGGCGTGACACCGACAAGATCGTCTACTCCTCCTCGCTCACGGGCGTCTCGACCGTGCGCACGAGGATCGAGCGTCAGTTCGAGCCCGAGGCGGTGCGACGGCTCAAGGAGAGCTCTGGCTCGGACCTCAGCATCGGCGGCGCGGGCATCGCGGCGGAGGCCTTCCGGCACGGCCTCGTCGACGAGTGCGTGCTGCTCCTGTGCCCGGTCGTCGTCGGCGGCGGCAAGCCGGCGCTGCCCCGGGGGGTGCGACTCGACCTCGAGCTGCTGGACCACCGACGCTTCGACAACGGCGTGATCTACGTGCGCCACGGGGTGCGAAACCCCGCCTGACCCGTGCGGGCGACGGACGGCGGCGGCATACGTCAGGGTGACGGCGCCCTCGGACCCGGTCGGCCGTGGTGACAGCATGGCGGCATGCATGTGGGAGTCGACAGCTTCGTCTCGGCCGTGACGGACCCTCGAACGGGCTCGGAGGTGGGAGCGCAGGAGCGCCTCGAGCACCTGCTCGAGGAGATCGTCACCGCCGAGCAGAGCGGGCTCTACTCCTTCGGCATCGGTGAGCACCACCGCGAGGAGTACTACGACTCGGCGCCGCCCGTCATCCTCGGTGCGGCCGCCGCGCTGACGTCGCGGATCCGGCTCGGCAGCGCGGTCGCGGTGCTGAGCGCGGCGGACCCGGTGCGGGTCTTCCAGCAGTTCGCCACGCTCGACCTCATCGCCAAGGGGCGGATCGACCTCGTCGTGGGGCGCGGGTCGTTCACCGAGGCGTTCCCGCTGTTCGGTCTCGACCTCGCCGACTACGACTCGCTGTTCACCGAGAAGCTCGACCTGCTACTCGCGATCCGCGCGTCGGAGCGGGTCACCTGGTCGGGGCAGCATCGGCCCGCCCTCACCGGCCAGGGCGTCTACCCGCGGCCGGTGCAGGACCCCCTGCCGATCTGGGTGGGCGTCGGCGGCACCCCCGAGTCGTTCATGAGGGCCGGCCTGCTGGGACTGCCGCTCATGGTCGCGATCATCGGGGGCGAGCCGCGCCAGTTCGCGCCACTCATCGACCTCTACCGTCGGGCGGGCGCGCAGGCCGGCCACCCCCCGGAGTCTCTGCAGGTCGGTCGGCACGTCTTCGGTTTCGTCGGCGACAGCCTCCAGGCGGCCGGAGACACCATCTATCCGG
>NZ_JANXRJ010000205.1 GCF_025353065.1 Lapillicoccus sp. | reverse complement strand
GGACCGCACGTCCCCGGGCACGTTCTTCAACGTCACACCCGCAGGCACCCCGGTCGTGGACGCGTCCGGGTAACCACACCCACTCGGCCGCACCGCACACCCCGTCCGCGGCGACGAGGGAGCGGTCGTGATGGGAGGGGGAGTCGTGGGCGGCGAGGTCGTGGGGCGGGTCGTGGTGCTGGGGCTCGGCGGACGAGTCGCCGGGCCGGTGGTGGTGCCGGTCGGCGTCGGGCCGGTCGGCACGGGCGCGTAGGCCTTCGTCGAGTAGCGGACGTCGACGAAGTAGTTGGAGCTCTGCCACGTGCTGCTCGGCACACCGGTTCCGTAGGTGTAGACCCCCTGCAGGGCGGTCAGTGCGCCGTGGACGGCGGTCTTCTGGGGCGACAGGGTCGAGGTGTCATCGGAGTAGCGTCCGGCTGGGGCCGTGTATGCGGCCACGTAGGTGGAGCCGGCGGTCACCGCGACCGGCTGGCTCAGGGTGGCCTCCTGCCACCCTTGGCTGGACTCCGCTGCGAACGTCACCTGGGAGAGCAGGCCTCCGGCGGAGGAGTAGAGATATCCGGTATGCACCCCGGTGTTCTGCGCGGCCTTGTAGAACCGGATGGCCTGGATCCAGCCAGCCTTCGCCACCCCGAACCGGAGACCGAGCGTGGTCCGCTGGGTGTCGCTGTCGGCGGCGACCTTGGGGACCGCGCCGGACGACCAGATCGAGTAGCCACCACCGATCGCCTCGCCCGGCGAGGCCGTGGCGATCACCGTGAGGCCGACGAGACCCGCCAGCAGGGCGAGAACGGTGGGGAGGACGATCCGCAGGGGATGCCGGAAAGAGATCGTGCGGACGGGGGCCATGAGAGGTTCGGTCTCCTCAAGCAGGTGCCCACCCACGACGGGGCGGTTGGTCGAAGCCGAAGCATCCCTTCACCCTGCTACTGCGGCAGCCCGGAAGGTATCACCGAGCGATTGACTAGTCCATTCGCACTAGTCAATGACGCGGTTGGCGGCCTCGAGTGGGGGATTTATCGGATTTATCCAATTCTGCGCGCGAGAGCGCGATTTGGCAAGAGACCGTCGAAGCATCAGCTGATCCAGATAGAGCACCAGGCCGATCGAGAGCGCGGACCCGACCACGGCGGTGACCACGAGGGCGCGGACCCGGCTTCCGACGGCCTCGGCCACGATGGGGACGGCCGGCGAGGCGTGCGGGACGATCAGCTCGGTCTTCACCACGTGGGCGTCCTGCTGGTGCTGGCGCAGCAGGCGCTCGATCGAGGCGACCGCGGCGACCGCCCGGGCCCTGACCTCCTCGGGGTCGGAGCCGGAGGCCTGGACGTCGAGCCGGGGCTCGTTGAAGTTCGTCGCCCACTGCCCGCCGGCGTTAGGAAGCCTCACCAGGACCCCGTCCAGGATGCCGGCGTCGACGATCGACACATCGTCACTGGACAGCCGCGGGCCAGGGTTGGAGTCGTTGTACTCCGTGGCGATCAGGCCGGCCGTCGCGATGACGGAGTCGGTGGTCGTGAGGAGGGAGTTGGAGTTCTGCGGTCCAGGAGCCACGAAACGGACGTCGGTCTCGGACCAGTAGACGATGTGCGCGGAGGAGAGGTGGACGGCGCTGAGTCCCGTGACCAGGAGCAGGCCGAGGAGCACGGCCCACCGCCGGGCCAGGATCTGGACGAGGTCGACGATGGTCAACTCGAGCTCCTCCTCCACGGGTCCCGTCTGTGCGGCGAGATCTCTCGCCGCAGGCGTTGCGCAGAGTTTGTGACGTCGGCGATTCCGAAGTCGGCCCCCGCCCACTGTTGACAAAGTATAGTTTCGGTAGAGGCCTTCAGTGGTCTCTTCCGGGGGAATGGAAGGTTTGGGGTCATGCTGCTGTCGCACCTGGTGGGCGTGTTGAGACGACGGTGGCTGGCAGCCCTGGTCGGTCTGCTCGCGACGATCGGCGTCTGCGCCGTGACACCGAAGTTCGTTCCCACCGAATACAGCATCAGCGCCACCATGCTGCTGCTGCCGCCGGTGAACACCGCCGTGCCCGGCGCCAACCCCTATCTGGCCCTCGGCGGTCTCACCGGCCCGACCGAGGTCCTCGCGAGGGCCATGACCGATCCGGCCATGGACACCCGACTTCGCACGAGCGGTGCCACCGGGACATGGGAGATCGTCCGCGACTACCAGACCAGTGCGCCCATCCTCGCCGTGACGGTGACGGACACGTCGGTCGCCCGTGCGCGAAACACCAGCGAGCTGATCCTGACCCAGGTGCCCGCCGCGCTGAAGGAGCTCCAGTCCTCGATCCAGGTCCAGGCCGACGCGATGATCACCTCGACGGTCGTCAACCGCAACTCGGATCCCCAGACCGTGCGAAAGCCGTTGTACCGCGCGCTGATCGTCGTGCTCCTCATCGGGCTGCTGCTCACCGTCGCGTTGGCCTCGGTCATCGACGTCATGGCGCAGCGTCGGCGCCGCGCCCGCGCAGCCGCCCGCGCAGCCGACAGCGTGGACGTGCCGATCACCCCGGTGCCCAGCCGCGCCCGATTGGGCACGACGGTGCCATCCCCCTCGACGACCTACCCTCGTGCCCCCTCCGCCGAGCCGGCGTCCTTGGCGTCCCCGACATCACCGAAGTCACCGCCGGCGTCGACCACCGCGTCGCCACCGCCGAAGGAGTCGTCACAGCCGGCGTCCCGTGCGGACCTTGCCCGGAGCGGCCGTGGCACTGCAGGCGGCTGAGCGGCTCCCGATCCGGTCGCTGCGTCCCTTCGAGTCCGTGGACGGGGTCACCGTCCTCAGCCTTCATGTGGTTCTGCTGTTCGCGATCCCGGCCCGCCTCACCTTCAGCCCGCTCGGTGGGGCGGGGTCACCGGCCGTTCTCGTCGGTCTCGTATCGGCCGTCTTCTGGATCTGTTACCGCTTCTCCGTCTCGCGCACCACGGTCTTCATCGCCCAGCCCATCCGTCGCACCTCGTTCCTCTTTCTCGCCGCACTTCTGGCGAGCTTCGTCGCGGCGTGCGTGCGGCCGATCAATTCCGCAGAGCTGCAGAACTCCCAGCTCACCCTGCTGACCGCGTTCGGCTGGGTCGGCATCCTCGTGATGGCCTGCGACGGAATCCCCGACCTCTTCCGGTTCGACGTCTATCTGCGCCGGCTGGCGCTGGCCGCAGGCTTCTTCGCCGCGCTGGGGCTCGTGCAGTACTTCTCCGGCCAGCAGCTGACCAACTACCTCTCCATCCCCGGGTTGTCGGCCAACCAGGACCTCGGAGGTCTGGCGACCCGCGACGGCTTCAACCGGCCCGCCTCGACCGCCATCCACCCGATCGAGTTCGGGGTGGCCATCACCGCGCTGCTGCCGATCTGCCTGCACGTCGCGATGACCCACCGGCACCTCGGGACGCTGCGTCGGTGGTTCCCCGTCCTGATGATCTGCATCGCCGTCCCGATCTCGATCTCACGGTCGGCGATCATCGGGGCCGTCGTCGCGCTCGTGTGCCTCATCCCCACGTGGCCCGCCCGGGCGCGGAGGATGGCAGCGGTCGCGCTCGTCGCGCTTTCGACCATGGTCTTCGTGTTCCTTCCCGGCATCATCGGGACACTGACCGCGCTGTTCGCCGGGACGAGCAGCGACCCGAGTGCGCTCTCGCGCACGGACTCCTACTCGCTCGCGGGGCAGTTCATCGCCCAGGCCCCGGTGTTCGGGCGAGGTATCGGCACCTTCCTGCCCAAGTACCGCATCCTCGACAACCAGTACCTCCTGCTCGTGATCGACGCCGGGCTGGTCGGGTGCGCTGCCTTGTTGACGGTGTTCATCACCTCGCTGGTGTGCATGCGGCTCGTGCGCCGCCGCAGCACCGACGAAGGAGTGCGTGGCGCAGCCCAGGCCCTGTGCGCTGCGATCGCCTCTGCGTCCGTCGGCTACGCCGTCTTCGACGGGTTCGCCTTCCCGACCTTCGCCAGCATCAGCTTCCTGCTCGTGGGTCTCGCGGGGGCTCTCTGGCGACTGACCGCCGGCCCGAAGCAGCGCTGGCTCACGGCGACTTCGGCCTCGACGTCGAGTGGCGGGGCCCGCGGGACCGACGCACACTAGGGGCACGATGGGAGGGTGTCGCCGCGTGAGCGGAAAAGCGATATAACGGCACATACCCCACTCCAACCCGGAGGAGCCCGATGTGTACCAGGTGATCCGTATGCCGTTTCGACAACCGCGCCGTCAGCGCGCAGCGCGGAGTCTCCTGGTCACCCTCCTCACGGTGGCGGTGGCGGGGGCCCTCACGATCGCTGGAGGTGCTGCCCAGGCGACGCCGGACGGCAACGCGACAGACGCGGCCTCGCGCGCGGCCGCACTGGCTCCGCGCCGTCTGCCGTTGTCGTGGACCCCGGGCCCGGCCGTCCGAAACGGGTCGCAGTGCCGGACCTCGGCGGTCTGGAGCAACCTGGCCGCCTGTGGGTGGCCAGGGCCGTCCAACACCGGATATCCGGCCGGGCAGACGTTCGTCAGGACGGTGACCGGCGGTTACGTCGCCGGGGTGGACAACGAGGTCATCGACGGGTGGAGGGTGAGCGGCGGTATCCAGGTGCGGGCGAAGAATGTGGTGATCCGCAACTCCTGGGTGTCGAGCAGCTTTGGTGGGGCGAGCGGCAGCGGGGTGGTGAACATCAACCCGGGCGCGTCGGCGATCGTGTCGCGGAACCTGCTGGACGGGTTGAACGCGACGCATGCGTGTGTCTGGGACGAGGGGTCGTCCATGACGGTGACGGGGAACAACTGTCAGCACGTGAACGACGGGATCTTCATGTGGGCCACGACGGTGGGTGTCGATGGGAACGGGGACAACTTCACGATCGCGGACAACTGGTTGCACGGGTTCACGACGCATGCGGCGAACGGTCACATCGACGGGATCCAGACCGAGGGGACGAAGAACGGGGTGATCCGGCACAACACGATCGACGTGTCGCAGGATCAGGACTCGACGGTGGCGTTGTGGGACTCGCGCAAGAGCACGGCTAACGTGCAGGTGGTGGGGAACCTGTTGGCGGGTGGGGGTTTCGCGGTGTATGCCGAGGACTACTCGCCGTCGGAGTCGAATCCGGCGGGTGGGTACTCGGTGACGAACGTGTCGTTCTCGAACAACGTGTTCTCGACCGTGCACTTCGGCTGTGTGGGGATCTACGGGGTGTGGTTCACCCGGGGTGCTCCGACGGATGGGTGGCGCCGGTCGGGGAACACCGTGCTGGAAACCGGAGAGGCCATCGATGCGGGCAACCCGCATACCGGGGGCCAGCTCTGCACCTGACCGCCGTCCACCTGACTGGCAGGCCCCTGAAAGTCGTCGGCTAGCGCCAGGTGCCGCGGGTGTCGTAGACGACCTTGCCGGCGAGGCGGCTCTTCTTCACGGCCCGGAACTGGTCGTGGTCGACGAGCAGGACGATGATGTCGGCCTTCTCGATCGCCTCGTCCGCCCCGGTGAGGTGGAGGTTGTCGATGCCGGCCAGCCGGTGCGGCAGCCGGTCGACGAACGGCTCGCTGACCAGGATGTCGGTGTCCGGCAGGCCGGCACAGATCTGCGCGACGATGTCGACCGCGGGGCTCTCGCGCAGGTCGTCGACGTTGGCCTTGAAGGCCAGGCCGAGGCACGCGACCGTGGGCTGCTTGAAGCGCGCGGCCTTGGCGACGACCTGCTGCGCGACGTGGCGGGGCTTCGCGTCGTTGACCTGGCGAGCGGTGCGGATCAGGGGGGTGAGCTCGGGTGCGGCTCCGACGATGAACCACGGGTCGACGGCGATGCAGTGACCGCCGACCCCGGGGCCCGGCGTGAGGATGTTGACCCGGGGATGGCGGTTGGCCATCTCGATGACCTCCCACACGTCGAGCTTCAGCGACTCGCAGACGAGTGAGAGCTCGTTGGCGAAGGCGATGTTGACGTCACGGTAGGCGTTCTCGAC
>NZ_JANXRJ010000192.1 GCF_025353065.1 Lapillicoccus sp. | reverse complement strand
GTGCACACCACGACCCCAGCGCCAGACCACGACCTCAGCAGGCTGAGCGGGTCGCCGTGAGAGGGTCGGCACCATGACGACCGTGCTCCGGCGGCTCACGGGATTCACCGTGCTGCCGCTGCTGTCGCTGGTCACCCCGTTCCTGCTGATGCCGGTCGTCGCCCGCGTCGCGGGCGGGGCGGGCTGGTCGAGCGTCGTCGCCGGGCAGGCGGTCGGGACCTTCGGCGCCACCGTCGTCTACTGGGGGTGGAACGTCGTCGGCCCCGTCCAGGCCGCCCGGGCCGAGACCGCGACGGCGCGGGCCGCCCTGTATGCCGCCAGCCTCCGCACCCGCCTCACCCTCCTGCTGCCCGTGGTCCCGCTCGTCGCGCTGGTCAGCGCGCTGGTGGCCCAGCCGGGCTTCCGCGTCGTCGCCGCCTCGATGGCGATCGCCACGGCGCTGCTCGGGCTCTCGCCGGCGTGGTTCGGCATCGGGGTGGGTCAGCCGATGCTGCTCCTCTGGTACGACACGCTGCCGCGGGTCCTCGCAGCCCTCATCGCCACCCCCGCGATCCTGCTGACCCGGGCCATCTGGACCTACCCGGTCATCCTCGCCGTCGCGACCGTCTTCGGGCTCGCGGCCTTCCACCGGCGCTACGCACGCGGCTCGGACTGGTCCCCCCTCCCCGTCTCCCGGTCCGTCGCGGAGCTGCACGAGCAGGGCGGGACGGCGGGGATCAACCTCGTGGCAACGGCATACGCCTCGACGCCGGCGCCGGTCGCGACGGCCGCCTTCCCCGTCGCGCAGTCCTCGCAGTTCGCCTCGGCCGACACGGTCTACCGGCTGGGCATCTTCACCGTGGCGGCGATGGGCAACGCGTTCCAGGGGTGGACGCTCGAGCCGGGGGCGGGCGACCGGCGGCGGCGTCACCTCGCGGCGGGCTGGGCGCACCTCGGGCTCGGCGGCGTCGGGGCGCTGCTCTTCGTGGGGCTCGGACCGTGGGCGACGGGGCTGCTGTTCGGTGCCGACCTGGCCGCGCCCCGCGACGTCTGCGCGGCCTACGCGGTCTCGTTCCTCTTCATCTCGGCCGGCACGCCGTTGATCCGCAACCTGCTCATCCCCGACGGGCGGACGCGGCTCGTGCTCGTGTGGACGACGGTGTCGGCGGTGGTCGGCGTGGTCGTCATGATCGCGACCGCTGCGGCCGGCTGGCTCGCCGGCGTCGCGTGGGGGATGGCCGCGAGCGAGGTCGCGATGACCGTCGGGCTGGTGGTCCCGGCGCTGCGGGTGTTCCAGGGGCGGTCAGGTGGGTCCGGCGCAGCGGTCTCCCCCGGCGTGGAGCAGGCTCCGTGAGCGCGCGGCCCGTGAGGGAGCGGCGCTGCGTCGTCGCGGTCATCGCCTGCCTCGATCCGCCGGCGGCGTTGGTCGACTCGGTGCGGGAGGTGCTCCTGCAGGTCGACCTCGTCGTCGCCGTGGATGACGGATCGGCTGACCGGACAGGGGTTTTAGCGGAGCTCCAGGCCTCGGGCGCGACGGTGCTCCACCAGGCCAACGCCGGTATCGCGGCCGCCCTGAACGCCGGCATCCGGGTGGCCCGGGAGCAGGGCGCCGACGTCATCCTGACCCTCGACCAGGACAGTCGGCTCGGGGCCGGCTACGTCGCCGCCGCGCTGGCGACCCTCGACGCGGCGGCGGCCGGCGGCATACCGGTGGCGTTCGTGTCGGCCAAGAGCTACAGCGGCCATCGGGGTCCGACCGACGGCTGGGCCCGGGCGGGGGTCGACCCGCCAGCCCGGGACGGGGTTGACGCCGCGTCAAGGGGGTTGACGCCAGTTATCACCTGCGTCAACCCCCTTGACGCAGCGTCAACCCCCCCGGGGCGCGTGGTCACGCGGCTGGCCCGCGCGTTCGACCCGATGCAGTCGGGCTGGGTGGTCCCGGTGTCGACGTTCGACCGCGTGGAACCCCTCGAGGAGGACCTCGTCATCGACGGGGTGGACTCGGAGTTCACCGCCCGCTGTCGAGCCGCCGGCCTCGACCCGGTCATCGGCCCCGGCTGCCTCCTCGAGCACGGCCAGGGCGAGCGTATGCCGGCCCGTCTCCTCGGTCGGCCGGTCATCGTCCACGGTCTCCCGGTCGCCTACAACCGCCACGCGCCGACCCGGGTCTACTACATGGCCCGCAACGGCACGATCATCACCCGCCGCCACCTCGTCCGGCAGCCGCGCTGGGTCCTGCGCCGGCTCGTGCAGGAGACGCAGGCGCACGGCATCCGGCTGCTGTTCGACCCGCAGCGTGGCCGACTCGTCGCCGCCGTGCTCGCCGGCTGGCGCGACGGACTGAGGAGCCGGACCGGGCACATACCGGCTGACCTCGCGCAACGCCTCAGCTAGCGGCGCCCGGCGCCCCGCGACGCCGGGGACGGGCTAGCGGCCGTCGACCCCGTCGCTCTCGCGCACGGGCTCGCCGACGGTCTGGCTACTGCCCGGTCCGCCGCTGTCGCCACCCGCGCTGCCGGCACGTCGGTGTCGCAGGATCTCGACGACGGCCGGGATCAACGACAGCGCCACGACGACGATGATCGCGACGTCCAGGTTCTTGCCGATCGCCGGGAACGCCGACCCGAGGAAGTAGCCCGCGAGGGTCACCACGACGACCCACAGCAGCGCGCCGACTGCCGACCAGACGAAGAAGTGGCGACGGTTCATTCGCCCCATCCCGGCGACGACCGTGATGAAGGTGCGCACGACCGGCACGAAGCGCCCGATGACCAGCGCCTTGCTCCCGTGCTTGTCGAAGAAGGCCTCGGTCTGGGTGAAGTACTTCCGCTTGATGATGCGGCCGTTGCGATCGTAGAGCGCCGGCCCGACCGCGCGGCCGATCTCGTAGCCGCTGACGTTGCCGAGGAAGGCCGCGACGAAGAGGACCACGAGGGCGACCCCGATGTTGAGGTGGAGCTGCCCGCTGGCGATGAACAGACCGATCGCGAAGAGCAGGGAGTCGCCGGGCAGGATCGGGAAGAGCAGACCGCACTCGATGAAGATCATCGCCAGGCTCACCCAGATGAAGGCGGTGCCGAAGTGGGTGAACAGATAGTTGGGGTCCATCCAGCCGGGACCGAGCGCGGGCGTGAGGACGGGAGCGAGTGTGGTCAGCATCAGGAAGTCAACGGTAGGGGACGGGAGGGCGTTCCGCGTCATCCCACGGTCGCGCGTGCCCTCCGACCACGGGTGGGTGAGGTCTAGGGTCGGGCTCGTGGACGGCCCTCCAGACCGCTCGGACCCCAGCTCGGGGTATGCCGTGGGCGTCGGTCCGTGGGTCGGTGACCTCCCCTCGGGCGACCACTGGGACCCCGAGCTGCTTACCGGCGGTGACCGGCGCAACGTCGAGGACCGCTATCGCTACTGGCGGCTCGAGGCCATCGTCGCCGACCTCGACACCCGCCGGCATCCTGTGCACGTCGCCGTCGAGAACTGGGGCCACGACTTCAACATCGGGTCCGTCATCCGGACGGCCAACGCCTTCAACGTCGCGGCGTTCCACATCGTCGGTCGGCGCCGGTGGAACCGCCGGGGCGCGATGGTCACCGACCGCTACCAGCACGAGGTGCACCATCCGACCGTCGCCGACCTCGTGGCGTGGGCTGCCGGTGCAGGCGGCGCGGAGGGCACGGAGGACGGTGGTCGCGGCATACCGCTGATCGGCATCGACAACCTCCCGGGGTCACGTCCCCTCGAGACCCACGAGCTGCCACGCGCCTGCGTCCTCGTCTTCGGCCAGGAGGGGCCCGGCCTGACCGAGGAGGTGCGCGCCTCGTGCGAAGTGATCCTCCACATCACCCAGTTCGGCTCGACCCGCTCGATCAACGCCGGCGCCGCCGCGGCCATCGCGATGCACGCCTGGGTGCGGCAGCACGCCGACCTCGGCTGACGGTTGTGCTGCCCGCCCGCCTCGTCAGGCGAGGTCGGCGATCCCCGGCGCGTGGTCGGAGGCGCCCTGGCCGGCCCGCTCGTTTCTGTCGATGCTTGCGCCGGTGACGCGGCTCGCCAGCGAGGGCGAGCCGAGGAGGAAGTCGATCCGCATCCCACGGTTCCGCTCGAACCGTTGGCGGTAGTAGTCCCAGTAGGTGTAGACCTTCGGGCCGGGCGTGAACTCCCTTGTCACATCGACGTATCCATCGTCGAGAAAGCCCTGGAACGCAGCGCGCTCCCGGGGCGTGACGTGGGTGTCCGTCGCGAACGCGGCCATGTCGTAGACGTCCTCGTCGCGGGGGGCGATGTTCCAGTCACCGACGAGGACCGTGTCGTCGGCCAGCCAATCCGTTGCGGCAGAACGCAGCCGGGCCAGCCAGTCGAGCTTGTAGACGTAGTGCGGGTCGTCGACCTTGCGGCCGTTGGGCACGTAGAGCGACCAGATGCGGACGCCGCCGCAGGTCGCGCCGATCGCCCGGGACTCGGGCGCGAGCGGGTCGCCCCAGCCCGGCATACCAGGGAAGCCGACCTGCACGTCCCCCAGGCCGACCCGGCTGATGATCGCCACGCCGTTCCACTGGTTCGTCCCGGCGGCCGCGACCTCGTAACCCAGCGCCTGCAGCCCCATCAACGGGATCTGCTCGTCCTTGGCCTTGGTCTCCTGCAGGGCCAGGACGTCGACGTCGTGGCGTTCGAGGAAGGCCTCGACGCGGTCGATGCGGGAGCGGATGGAGTTGACGTTCCAGGTGGCGAGGCGCACGGGCCCGAGGCTAGTCCCGGCTGCCGGCGCCCCAAAATCCGCTTGTCGTGGCGCAGGGAAACGGCGAGCAGAATGTCGAAAAACGGCGAGTAAGATATCGAAATACGGCGAGCACCTCGTCGAAAAACGGCGAGCTGAGATAGGTTCCACCTATGCCCACGTTGCGAGATCGATCTGTCAGGCCCCGCCTGCTCGATGCTCTGGGCGACACCCGAATCGTGGTCGTCCAAGGAGCCCGTCAGGTAGGTAAGACGACGTTGGTGCGCAGCGTGCTAGCTGATCGGGCGGGCCGTTTCGTCACCCTGGACGACGATCTGACCAGAGGAGCGGCCCAAGCAGACCCTCCGGGGTTCCTCCGTCAGATGCCTGACGGTCTGCTGGCGATCGACGAGGTCCAGCGTGCACCAGAGCTGGTGCTAGCGCTGAAGATGGCCGTCGACGACGATTCGAGACCGGGGCGTTTCCTCCTCACGGGTTCCGCGAACCTGCTTCGACTGCCTGCCATGCAGGACAGCTTGGCGGGACGAGCCGAGAACATCGATCTCTTCGGCTTCAGTCAAGGTGAGATCGTCGATGTTCGCGAGGACTTCGTCGACCGGCTCTTCGCCGGAGAGATCTACCCGGAGCACCGAAGCGACCTGAGTCGAGCGGACTACCTCGATCGGGCCTGCGCGGGAGGCTATCCCGAGGCCCTGCTGCGTCAGCCGGGGCAGCGCCGAGCAGCGTGGTACGACAACTACGTCGAACGCATCACCCAGCGAGATGCTCCGGACGTCTCAGGCTTGCAACGCCTGTCTGAGCTGCCGCTTCTCCTCCGACTACTGGCCGCGCGAAATGCTACCGAGCTGGTCATCACCAACGTCTCGCAAGAAATCGGAATCCCAGTACGAACCCTCGGCCCCTACCTCGACCTCCTCGAGACCCTCTTCCTCGTTCAACGCATTCCCTCTTGGTCCACGAATCTCACCAAACGTGTTGTGACGCGGCCCAAGGTGGTTCTGACCGACACCGGATTGACAGCGCGACTGCTCAATGTGTCCGCCGAGGGAGGAGGCGTGGGAGCGAACCCGGAGCTCGGCGGCCGGCTACTCGAGGGATTCGTTGCGGGGGAGCTCCGTAGGCAGGTCGGGTGGGCACGCGAGAATCCGCGCCTGTCCCATTTCCGCGACCACAACGGAGCCGAAGTGGACTTCATTCTCGAGACCGGCGACGGCCGGGTGGCCGGCATCGAGGTCAAGGCCCGCTCCACTGTCACGGGACGGGACGCCCGGTGGCTCAACCTCCTTCGCGACCGACTCGGCGCGCGCTTCGTCGCAGGCGTGATCCTTCACACCGGAACGTCGACCGCACCGTTCGGCGACCGGATCATCGCCACCCCGATCGACGCCTTGTGGGCAACGCGGTGACCGTCTGTCGAGAGCCCGCGCCAATCAGCGTCGAAACCTGTTGGTCGTGGGGACCTTCAGACCGTAAGTCGCCACCGTGTCCATCGTCCTCGTCGCGCTCTCCGCAGGCTCCTGCCTCGCGGGCGATGCCCCTGCGCGAACGCAGCGACCGTGAATGCTGACGGCGCTCGACGCTGACCCTCAGCCTGCGGCAGCAGGAACCGCGGAGGAGGGTCGACTCCCCGCCCCGGTCCTGGCGCGGTTTCCGCGCGTCGCCTCACCCACGAAACCGAGCTGCAGCGGGGGATCACCATCACGATCACCCACGTCGAGTACGAGACGGCGACGCGGCACTACGCCCACGTCGACCTGCCCGGCCACGCCGACTGCTCAAGAACATGATCACCGGCGCGGCCCAGGTCGACGCGGTGATCCTCGTCGTCGCGCTCAACAAGGCCGACACCGTCGAGGACCCCGAGCTGCTCGCGCTGGTCGAGCTGGAGGTCCGCACGCACATGTCGCAGTACACGATCAGCGGTCGGGGCACCGTCGTCACCGGAGCCGTCGAGCGGGGGTCGCTCGGTCTCGGCGACCCGGTCGAGGTCGTCGGGCTCGGTCCGACGGTGGCCTCGGTGGCGACCGGTCTCGAGACGTTCGGCAAGGCGCTCGTGCTGCCCGCGTCGGTGACGCCACGCTGCCGGTTCGCGGCCACGTTCTCAACGCTCACCGCCGCGGAGGGGTGCCGGCAACCGGGTTCGCCGCGAACTATCGCCCGCAGTTCTTCTTCCGCACGATCAATGTGTGGGGCGGGATCGAGCTGGCCGAGGGCGGGGTCGTCCGGCCGGGTGACCACGCCGAGCTCACCGTCGAGCACGGGAAGCCGGTCGCGCTGGAGGTCGGGCGGGGATCGCCGTCCGCGAGGGGGGTCGGACCGTCGCCGCCGGGACGGTGACGGCGCCACTCGGCTGAGCCGGGCGGCCTACGCCGCTGATGGGCGCCCGACTCCGAGTCTTGTCCTCTCCCGACATCCTTTGCCGGGATGCTGTCGATATACGGCCCGCTCGCCCGTCATCCGGGTGGGAGACTCGACCGGGTCACCTGACCGAGCCGGGCACCGCGCCCGGTTGAACCAGGAAGGACCACCATGACGCCTCACCTCATCCTCATTCCGGGCCACGAGGCCAGCTGGTCCGCGGCCACCCCCGAGGGCATCGACGTCCGCGCCCTCGCGCAGGTGCCCGCATGAAGTACCTCGTACTCCTCTACCAGGACGAGACGATCTGGCCGGCGCTCGACGACGCCGAGCGCCAGGAGTACATGGAGGCGCACATGGCCTTCGACCGCGCGGTGTCGGAGGGGGCGACGACGATGCTGGGCGGCGAGGCGCTCGGCGAGACCGACACCGCGACCACCCTGCGCCACGACGACGACGACCGGCTCGTCCTCACCGACGGTCCGTTCGCCGAGACGACCGAGCAGCTCGGCGGCTACTACCTCGTCGAGGCGGCTGATCTCGACGTCATGACAACGATCGCGCAGGAGCTGCCGCACGGCTACACCGTCGAGATCCGGCCCGTGGTCGACATGGGGCCGGTGTTCGACGAGGTCCCCGCCGCGCGATCCGATAGCCCGGCCTGGGCGTGACCGGCGTCCTGTGACCGTCATCACGTGACCGTCGGACCCGGGTCCGGGGACGGGCTCGCACCGATCGAGCGGGTGCTGCGCAAGGAGTGGGGGCGGCTGCTCGCCCTCCTCCTCGCGCAGTACCGGCGGCTCGACCTGGCTGAGGACGCCCTCGCCGACGCGTTCGCCACGGCTGCCGAGCGCTGGCCACGCGACGGTATGCCGTCTGCTCCCGCGGCCTGGCTCACTGCCGCGCGGCGGCGGGTCCTCGACCGGCTGCGTTCCGAGGCGGTTGCTGCCCGCAAGGCGCCGGTCCTCGTCGTCGACGCCCGCGTGCAGGCCGAGGCCGAGCGGGCCATGGTCGACCCGGGTGACCTGCTCGAGGACGAACGCCTGCGGCTCGTCATGCTCACGACCCACCCGGCCCTCGCCCCCGAGGCTGCCAGCGCGTTGACGCTGCGACTGGTCCTGGGGGTCCCGACGAGCGACATCGCGCGGCTGTTCCTCGTGGGCGAGGCGACGATGGCCGCCCGGCTCACCCGCGCGCGCAAGAAGCTCGTCGCCGCTGGCATCCCGTATGCCGTGCCCGACGCGAGCGCCCTCCCGGGCCGGCTCGAGGGCGTGGTGCAGGTGGCCTACCTCGGCTTCACCGCCGGCTACGCGCCGGGTTCCGGGCCGGACGCCGTGCGAGCCGAGCTGGCGGGCGAGGCGGTGAGGCTCGGGGCGGTCCTGCACGAGCTGCTTCCTGAGGAGCCGCTGCCCGCGCTCCTGCTCGCCCTGATGCTCCTTCAGCACTCGCGCCGAGCCGCCCGCACCGATGGCGACGGTCTCGTGCTGCTCCCCGACCAGGACCGCGGTCGGTGGCGTCACGACGAGATCGGCTCGGCGCTGACGCTGCTCACGCCCTTCGTCGACGGGACCCGCTCGATCCCCGCCGGGATCGGCCGGTCCTACTACCTCCAGTCCCTGATCGCCGCCGAGCACGCAACGGCCAGAACGGCGGAGGAGACCCGGTGGGATCGGATCGCCGCGCTCTACGCCGAGCTGGAGGACCACACCGGCTCCCCGGTGGTGCGGCTCAACCGGGCCGTCGCGGTGGCCGAGGCGGAGGGTCCGCGGGCCGGTCTCGAGCTCCTCGACGGGCTGGAGGCGCAGCTCCCGGGCAACCACCGGCTGCCCGCGACCCGAGCCGAGCTGCTCCGTCGCGCGGGTGAGAACAAGGCGGCAGCGGCGGCATACGAGGTCGCAATCGGATTGTGCAGCAACGAGATCGAGCAGCGCCACCTCGAGCGGCGACGCGCGGAGCTGCCGCCCGCAACGCCGACGAGAGGTCAGGAGTGGTCGGTCCCAGGGCCTGGGAAGGACCGGACCTGACCTGTCGATGAGGGGCGACCGACCCGTCAGGTGTTCTGCGGGAAGCCGAGGTTGAGCCCGCCGTGGCTGGGGTCGAGCCAGCGCGAGGTGACGACCTTGCCGCGGGTGAAGAAGTGCACGCCCTCGATGCCGTGCGCGTGGCTGTCGCCGAAGAGGCTGTTCTTCCAGCCGCCGAACGAGTAGTAGGACACCGGCACCGGGATGGGCACGTTGATCCCGATCATGCCGACCTCGACCTCGCGCTGGAAGCGCCGGGCGGCCCCACCGTCGTTGGTGAAGATGGCCGTCCCGTTGCCGTAGGGGTTGGCGTTGATCAGCTCGAGGCCCTCGTCGTAGGACTGGACCCGCAGGACCGACAGCACCGGGCCGAAGATCTCCTCGGAGTAGATCAACATGTCGCGCTCGACCCTGTCGAAGAGCGTCGGGCCGAGGAAGTAGCCGCCCGCCCCACCGTCGAACTCCTGCTTCCGACCGTCGACGACGAGCGTCGCGCCCGACTCGACACCGGCGGCGACGTAGCCGGCGACCTTGTCCCGGTGGGCGGCCGTCACGAGCGGGCCCATGTCGGAGCCCGTCGTCCCGTCGCCGGTCCGCAGCTTGCCCATCCGGTCGACGATCTTGGAGATCAGCTCGTCGGCGATCGGCTCGACCGCGACGAGCGCCGAGATGGCCATGCACCGCTCGCCCGCCGAGCCGAACCCGGCGTTGACGGCGGCGTCCGCGGCCAGGTCGAGGTCGGCGTCCGGCAGGACGAGCATGTGGTTCTTCGCGCCACCGAGGGCCTGGACCCGCTTGCCGTGCGCGGTGCCCGTCTCGTAGACGTAGCGCGCGATCGGGGTCGAGCCGACGAACGACACGGACTTCACGTCCGGGTGGGTGAGCAGCGCGTCGACCGCCTCCTTGTCGCCGTTGACCACGTTCATCACGCCGTCGGGCAGCCCCGCCGCGGTCCACAGCGCCGCGACGGCGAGGGCGGCCGAGGGGTCCTTCTCGCTCGGCTTGAGGACGACGGCGTTGCCGCAGGCGATGGCGATGGGGATGAACCACATCGGCACCATGGCCGGGAAGTTGAACGGCGAGATGACCGCGACGACCCCGAGCGACTGGCGGATGGAGTAGACATCGACGTTGGTCGAGGCGTTCTCGCTGAAGCCACCCTTGAGCAGATGCGGTATGCCGCAGGCGAACTCGGCGACCTCGAGACCACGGGTCACCTCACCGAGGGCGTCGTCGAGGACCTTGCCGTGCTCGGCCGTGATCAGCGCGGCGATGTCCTTCTTCCGGCTGTCGAGCAGGTGCCGGAAGGCGAAGAGCACCGACGTCCGCTTGGCCAACGAGGCGTCGGACCACTCCTGCCAAGCGGCCTGCGCCGTCGCGACGACCTCACCGACCACGGCCGCGGACGCGAGGTCGAGCACCCCGGTCTGCTCGCCCGTGGCCGGGTTGAAGACCTCGCTCGTGCGTTCGGCCGTGCCGGTCCACGGGGCACCGGCGACGAGGTGGGTGATGCGGGTCGGGGAGGTCATGGCGCGTTCCTTTGCTCTGCGGGGGTATGCCGGGTGGCCGGCGTCAGGAGGGTCGAGCGGCAAGAGGGGCCGAGAGCGAGCATCATCTCCGCGCCACCCCGGACAGGGCGGCGGAGCGGTCGACGAGGGACACCGTGACGGGCCGTCCCGTCGCGAGCGCCTCCAGGCCGGCCTCGCAGACGGCGGACGCGGCATACCCGTCCCAGCTCGTCGGTCCGACGACCTCGCCGCGGCTCGAGGCACCGACCCACGCCTGCACCTCGAGGTCGTAGGCCCGGCTGAAGCGGAGCCGGAAGTCGTCGGGGATCGTTCCGCCGTAACGCCCTCCGCTACGCACGAACACGCTCTCCCCGAGCCCGATGGTCGCGTTGCCCTGCTCCGCCACGGCCTCGCACCGCACCTCGTAACCGACCCGGGAGTTGACGAACACCTCGGTGGTCGCCAGGCCGCCGCCCGCCATCCGGAAGATCGCGAGCTGAGGGTCGAGGACCCCCTCGGCGACCAGGCCCGTCGGCGCCGGCGCGAGCACGGTGATCTCGGTGATCTCCTCGCCGAACAGCCAGCGACACACGTCGACCTCGTGCACGAGCGAATCGCGCACGATCATCTCCGACCGGAACGACTCCGGCACGCTCTTGTTGCGGTGCACGTTGTGGAGCAGCAGGGTGCGCCCGAGCGAGCCCGAGTCGAGGAGCTGCTTCAGCTGCGCGTACTCCGGGTCGAAGCGGCGCATGAACCCGACCTGGATGAGCGGTCGTCCGGCGCGGGCCTCGGCCTCGACGACGCGCAGGGACGACTCGGCGTCCATCGTCAGGGGCTTCTCGCACAGCACGTGCTTGCCGTGCTCGATGCAGGCGAGCACCTGCTCCTCGTGGACGAGTCCCGGTGAGGCGATGAGCACCGCGTCGACCGCCGCGTCGGCCACGAGGGCAACGGCGCCAGCGATGCTGCGCACGCCGTCGAACTGCGCGGCGAGCCGGTCGGCGCGCGCGGTGTCGGGGTCGGACACGGCGACGAGTCGCGCCCCGGCGATCCGGTTGACGAGGCGCTCGGCGTGGTCGGCGCCCATCACGCCGACGCCGATCACGCCGACCCGCAGGTCAGTCACCATGGTCGTCACTCCTTCGTGGGTCGGTCGTCAGCGGGCTGTGGCTGGTCAGCGGGCTGTGGCAGATCAGCGCAGCGGGCCGCAGCCGGTGAGGTAGGTGTGGGTCCGCCGCGCCACCGGCAGCGGCTGGTCGGGCGGGCAGGGGTACATGTCCTGCTCGACGATGGCGAACAGCTCGACGTCGAGGGCGGCGAGGGCCTCGAGGATCGGGGGCATCGCCGGTACACCGTGTGGCGGCTCGCACATGACTCCCATCTTCACGGCCTCGCCGAAGCCGAGTCCATCGGTCCGGACCTTCTCGAGGATCGTCGGGTCGACCTGCTTGAGGTGGACGTAGCCGATGCGGTCGGGGAAGTCACGGATGAGCGCCAGGCTGTCGCCGCCGCAGTAGGCGATGTGCCCGGTGTCGAGACACAGGGAGACGACGGCGGGGTCGGTCTCGGCGAGGAAGCGCTCGACGTTGGCGTGGGTGTCGACGTGGCTGTCGGCGTGCGGGTGGAACTGGAACTTCAGGCCGTAGTCGTCGCTGATCGCCCGGGCGAGCCGGTCGACCTGCTTGGCGTAGGCGGGCCACTCGTCGTCGGTCAGCACCGACGCCTCGAGGACGACGCCCGTGTCGGGGTCGCGCCAGAAGTCCGGGATGACGACGATGTGCTCGCCGCCCATCGCCCGGGTCAGCTCGGCGACGGCCGAGACCTTGGAGTGGACCTCCGTCCACGAGTCGGCGCGGTGCAGGTGCTCGAAGATCGTGCCCGCGGTGACGGAGAGGCCGCGCTGGTCGAGCTCGTCCCTGAGGCGCGCCGGGTCGGTGGGCAGATAGCCGTAGGGCCCGAGCTCGATGCGGGTATAGCCCGCGCCGGCGCACTCGTCCAGGAAGCTCTCCCAACGGATCTGGGCCGGATCGTCGGCATACCACACCCCCCAGCTGTCGGGTGCGCTGCCGAGCATGGCGGGCTTGGTCATCGGTCGTTCCTCTCGTGTGACGTGGGGGGAGTGGCGGGGGCCAGCAGCGGGCGCTGCACGGTCTTGTGCTCGAGGTAGTCGGCGTAGGCCGCCCGCGTCGAGTCGAGCTCGCTCACCGCGCTCACGGGCACGTCCCACCAGCTGTTGCCGTCGGGGGCGGAGACGGTGGGGTCGGTCTCGACGTGGATGACGACCGGCCCGCCGTCAGCGGGGAAGGCCCTGGCCTCCTTGATGGCCGAGGTCAGCTCGTCGCGCGAGTGGACCTCGATGACGTGGGCGCCGAGGCTGCGGGCGTTCGCCGCCAGGTCGATCGGCAGCCGCGTCCCGTCGAGCCGTCCGGTGGTGGTGTCGCGGTAGCGGTAGCGCGTGCCGAAACGTTGCGAGCCCAATGACTCCGACAGCGAGCCGATGGAGTGGAACCCGTGGTTCTGGACGAGGACCACGATCACCTTGACCCGCTCCTGCACCGCGGTGACGAGCTCGGTCGGCATCATCAGGTAGCCCCCGTCGCCGACCATCGCGAAGACGTCACGGGACTCGTCCGCGAGCCGGATGCCGATGGAGGCCGGGACCTCGTAACCCATGCAGGAGTAACCGTATTCGACCTGGTAGGCCTTCCGGTCGCGCACCCGCCACAGCTTGTGCAGGTCCCCCGGCATCGACCCGGCAGCACAGAGCACGACATCGCGTGGGTCGGAGAGCTCGTTCACCGCACCGATCACCTCGGCCTGGGTGAGCACCCCCTCGGCGAGGGCGTCGGTGACCTCGGCCGGCGGGTCGTAGGCCGCGTCGACGAGGGCCTCCCACCCGGCCCACAGGCTCGCCTGCCGATCCCGGTATGCCGCGTCGACGGCATACCCCTCGAGCGCCGGGAGGAGGGCGGTCAGGGTCTCGCGGGCGTCGCCGACGACCGACAGGCCGGCCTGCTTGCCCGCGTCGAAGCGCGCGACGTTGACGTTGATGAATCGGACTCCGCTGTCCTGGAACGCGGTTCGTGACGCCGTGGTGAAGTCGGCCCACCGGGTACCGATGCCGATGACGACGTCGGCCTCGGCAGCCAGTGCGTTGGCGGCCGTCGTGCCCGTCGAGCCGACCGCGCCCATCCCCTGGGGGTGGCCGTGGGGGAGCGAGCCCTTGCCGGCTTGGCTCTCGCCCACCGGTATGCCGGTCTGCTCGCAGAACGCCCGCAGCGCGTCCTCCGCGCCGGAGTAGTGCACGCCACCACCTGCGACGACGAGCGGCCTTCTCGCCGAACGGATCAGGGCCGCGGCGTCGCGGATGTCGACGTGCTCCGGGACGGGGCGGGCGACCCGCCAGACCCGCTGGGCGAAGAGCTCCAGGGGCCAGTCGTGGGCCTCGGCCTGGACGTCCTGGGGGAGGGCGATCGTGCAGGCGCCCGTCTCGACCGGGTCGGTGAGCACCCGCATGGCGCCGAGCAGCGCCGAGGGCAGCTGCTCGGGACGGGTCACCCGGTCGAAGAACCGGGAGAGCGGGCGGAAGGCGTCGTTGACCGTGACGTCACCGGCGGACGGCACCTCGAGCTCCTGCAGGACGGGGCCGGACACCCGGGTCGCGAAGGTGCCGGACGGCAGCAGCAGCACCGGGATCCGGTTGACGGTGGCCAGTGCCGCACCGGTCAGCATGTTGGTCGAGCCCGGCCCCACCGAGGCGGTGCAGGCCCACGTCTGCAGGCGGTCCTTCTGACGGGCGTAAGCGACGGCGGTGTGGACCATGGCCTGCTCGTTGCGGGCCAGGACGTAACGAAGCTCATCAACCCCCTGGGCCAGGAGCTCGTTCTGCAGCAGCGCCTGACCGATGCCGGCGACGTTGCCGTGCCCGAAGATCCCGAAGCAGCCGGCGAAGAGCTTCTGCCGCTCGCCGTCGCGCTCGCTCCACTGTGCGGCGAGGAACCGCACGACGGCCTGGGCGACCGTGAGGCGGACGGTCGTCGGATGGTCGCTCGTCGGATGGTCGGTCGTCATCGCGTGCCTCCCAGGGGCAGTCTCGGGTCGATCGCCTGCGTCGCCCAGGTCTGGCGGACCCACCCGTGGGCCGGGTCGTCGCAGATCAGCCACGACCTTTGCGGCCCGGGGCCGGCCATCACGTTGAGGTAGTAGAGGTCGTATCCGGGCGGGGCGGTCGCCGGACCGTGCCAGCCGTAGGGGACGAGCACGACGTCGCCACTGCGGACCTCCGCGAGGACGTCGATCTCCCGATCCCCGGAGCCGTAGACCCGTTGGTAAGCAACGGGATCCGGGGTCTCGGACCCGGCCGGAGCGCCCGCCTCGACCCCGACCTCGAAGTAGTAGATCTCCTCGAGCTCGGTCTCGACGCCCTCGCGGTAGGCGTCGTGCTTGTGCGGTGGGTAGGAGCTCCAGTTGCCAGCCGGCGTGATCACCTCGCAGGCGATGATCGACTCGGCCGCGAGCACGCCGGGTACGCCGAAGTTGTGGACCTCCCGCGACGCCTGGCCGGCGCCCCGCAGCTCCACCGGCACCTCGTCGGCGCCGAGGTGGCGAAAAGGCAACGTGGACGATGACGCCCGGTCCGCCACGACAGCGAGACAGACGGCGACCCGGCACTCGTCGTCGGCCTCGAGGACCAGCTCGCTCCCCCGGGGGACGTAGGCGACGTCGGTGGGGCCCGCGAAGACGCTGGCCCGGCCGGCTAGCTCGGCGACAGCTGAAGTGCCGCCGACGTCGGTGCACCGGACCCGGATCGCCCCGGCCAGCGGCACGACGACCGCCTCCCGGTCACCGGTCGAGACGACCTTGCGGTCGCCGGGGCCGAGGGTCGTGACGAGCAGCCCGGTGTGCTGCCAGCCGTCGACGGTGTCGTCGATGACGACCTGCCAGCCGTGCCGCTCGGCGGTCCCGAGCGGGTGCACCCACCGGTCTCCGCGCGGGGCCGGGGTGGCGCTCATCGGGAGGCTCCGTGGACGAGGTCGGCAGCGATGTCGACGGCGGCGGCGACGTCGCCGTCCGGCGGGAAGAGCAGCGAGCGCCCGACGACCAGACCACGCACCGCGGGCAGCAGCATGGCCTGACCCCAGGCGGCATACGCGTCCCGGGGGTCGCCCTGCGGGTCGCCGCCGAGCAGGAGGGTCGGCAGCGTCGTGCTGTCCATCACCCGCGGGAGGTCGTCGACCACCGGCAGCTTGAGCCAGGTGTGGGCGCTCGTGGCGCCCAGTGCCGACGCGATGCCGATGGAACGGATGGTCGAGTCGGGGTCGAGCAGGTTGACCACCTGACCGCCGCGGCGCTCCGAGAGGAACGGCTCCACCATGGCCATCAGCCCGTGCTCCGCGAGACTGCTCACGGCGTGGCCGCTGGCCTCGAGGGTCGCCGCGGTGCCGGGGTCTTCCAGACAGATCCTGGTCAGCATCTTGCCCCCGTCGAGGCCTTGCGCCGCCAGGTCCTCCGCCCGGTATGCCGTGAAGCGGTCGTCCAGCTCGAAGGTCGCGCCCTGCAGCCCGCCCCGGTTCATCGAGCCGATGACGACCTTGTCCCCGAGCGCCCCGAGCAGGAGCAGGTCGTCGAGGATGTCGGGGGAGCCGAGCACGCCGTCCACACCGGGTCGGGCGAGCGCGGTGAGCAGGCGCTGTAGCAGGTCGGTGCGGCTGGCCATCGCCATCGGCCGGCCGCGGACACCGAGGGCGTTCCGCGCCGCGTGGTCGGCGGCGACGAGGAGCAGACGGCCGTCAGGACCGACGAGGTCCCGATGTCGCCGGGCGGCCCACGCGGCCGGGATGGCTGCAGGGTTCCGGACCCGTTGCTCAGTGAGGTCGGCGATCGTCAGCGCGCCGGTCGCATCGGTCGCATCGGTCGCATCGGTCGCGGCGCCATCCGAGCGGGTGGTGGTCGACATCAGCCCTCCTCGGTGGTGGTCGCCGGCTGCTCGAGTCGCTGCAGGACCTCCGCCTCGGTCGGCATCGCGGTCGAGCACTCCAGCCGCGAGGCGACGATGGCGCCGGCGACGTTGGCGAACTCCATGGTCCGCCGCAGGGGCCACCCCTCGAGCAGCCCGTGGACCAGGGCGCCACCGAAGGCGTCTCCGGCGCCGAGCCCGTTGACGACCTGGATGGGGTGGACCGGCACCTCGACCCGCTCGTCACGGGTCGCGGCGAGCACGCCCTTGGGGCCCTGCTTGACGATCGCGAGCTCGAGCCCGCGCTCGAGCAGGGCGTCCGCCGCGCGCCCTGGCTCGGTCTCCCCGACGGCCACCTCGCACTCCTCGCGGTTCCCCACGGCGATGGTGACGTGATCGAGGGCGGCGGCGGCCTGCGTCCGCCCGTCCTCCGGGTCGGCCCAGAACATCGGCCGCCAGTCGAGGTCGAGCACCGTGTGCGGCCGACGCGCACGCGCCTCCCACGCGCGAAAGTGGGCTGACCGACTGGGCTCCTGCGACAACCCGGTGAGGGTCGACCAGTAGACCTTCGCCTCCCGGATCGCTTGCAGGGGAAGGCTGTCCGGCTCGATGAGGAGGTCCGGCGCGACGGGATACCGGTAGAAGTAGAGCGGAAAGCGGTCGGGCGGGAAGATCTCGCAGAACGTCACCGGGGTGGGAGGTCCGTCCACCTGCTCGACGAAGGCGTCGTCGACCCCGAGGTCGCGCAGCTCTCGAGCGACGTAGTCGCCGAACGGGTCGCGGCCGGTGCGGGTGATGATGCTGCTCCGGTGCCCGTAGCGGGCCGCGGCGACCGCGACGTTGGTCGCGCTGCCGCCGAGGAACTTCTCGAAGGTCTTGACGTCGGCGAGCCCGACCCCGTGGTCCAGGGGATAGATGTCCACGCCGGTACGCCCGACGGTGATGAGGTCATAGGCGTTCATGTCACCGGCGTTCATGTCACCGGCGTTCATACCGACTTCACCTCGTCGAGCTGGACAGGACGACCCTCGTGGCGCGAGATCTCGCAGGCCTCCGCCACGCGAAAGGCCTGGAGGGCGTCGTGCACCGTGCAGGGAGAGGGGATCTCGCCCGCCGCCACCGCGGTGAAGGCCGTGAGCTCAGCCCGGTATGCCGCGAGGAACCTGCTCATGAACGACGCGTGCCGCGGGCCGCGAGGGAAGTCCACCCCCATCTCAGCCGACGTCACCGCCAGCGAGTCGTCGTAGCCGACGCCGATGGTGCCCCGGCTGCCGAGCACCTCCATCCGCACGTCGTGGCCGGCGCCGTTGTAGCGGGTCGCGGAGAGCGTGACCAGCGTGCCGTCCCCCAGGGTGAGGACGGCGGCGGCCGTGTCCACGTCACCGGCCTCGGAGAAGAAGCCGGCACCCTTGTTGGCTCCCGTGGCGAACACCGAGACCACCTCCTGCCCCGTGACGTAGCGGACGGCGTCGATGTCGTGGATCGAGCAGTCGCGGAACAGCCCTCCGCTCGTGGGGATGTAGGCCGGGTGAGGTGGCGCCTGGTCGTGGGTGTTGGCGCGGACCGTGTGCACGAACCCCAGCTCGCCGTCCCGCACCGCACGGGCGGCCCGCTGGTATCCCGCGTCGAAGCGGCGCTGGAAACCGACGTGCACCGGGACGTCGCCGGCGGCGACGAACGCAGCCAGCTCGAGGGTCTCGGTGAGGGTGGCGGCCACCGGCTTCTCGCAGAACGTGGGGAGGCCTGCCTCGACGCCCAGCCGGATCAGCGGTGCGTGTCCCGGCGTCGCGGTGGCGATGACGAGGGCATCGACCCCACCGGCGACGAGCTCCGCCGGGGAGGTTGCGGACTCGACCCCGAGTCGTTGCGCGAGGCCGCGCGCCGCCTCGGCGTCCAGGTCGGCGACGACGAGCTCGTCGACGCGCACCAGCCCCTGCAGGGTCTCCGCGTGGAACGCCCCGATGCGGCCGACCCCGACCAAGCCGATCCTCATCCGGTCTCCTCAACCCTTCTGGCGCGTCCCACGCATGATCGATACCTGCGACGTCGTCCCGACCCCGTCGGCCCCGATCGTGTCGCGGCCGGATCGGGGCTGTCAAGGATATGTTAGGACATTTGCGGGAGAGAGGGTCGACGGGCCAGGACGTAGAGCCTTTCGGTGGTCTCGTCACGCCCCGTGATCGGCCCCCGGAGATACCACTCGACGGCCTCGAGACCGGTGGCCCGGACGGCGTCGACGACGGTCTTCGGGTCGTGCAGGACGACATCGAGATCGACCTCGCGATCGAACCACGAGTCGGCGTGCCGGACCCCGGCGCCGGCGTGCATGGCCAGCACGAGCAGCCCACCGGGTCGGATCGGTCGCGCGAGCGCGCCGACGGCAGAGGGGAGCTCGCTCTCGGCGAAGTAGATGAGGGAGTACCACGCGAGCACGCCGCCCCAGCCGTCGCTCGTCGCCGGGCGCATCAGCTGGCGCAGGTCGCCGACCTCGAAGGTGACGTCGGGGAAGCGGCGTCGGGCCTCCGCCACCATGCCCGGGGAGAGGTCGACTCCCTGGGCGGCGACACCCGCCGACGCGAGGTGCGCGGTGACGTGGCCGGGCCCGCAGCCCACCTCGACGACGGGGTGCGTCCCGACCTCCTGGGCGATCCTGTCGAGCAACCACACCTCGAAGGGCAGGTCCCCGTCGAGCTCGTCGGCGAGGGCCGCGGCATACGGCTCGGCGATGGTGTCGAAGGTGCGCCGCACCCGCTCGGTGCGGGCCTCGTCGCCCTCGCGCAGCACGCTCTCCCGGTCGACGACGGGTGCCGGCGGGGCGGCGTCCCCGGTCTCCATCGGTCCGAGCAGGTGGACCCACCGGTGGTCCTGCTGGCCGGGACGGCGCTCGAGCTCGACGACGAACGGGCTCTCGCGAGCGGCCATCCGGTGCAGCGTCGTCTCGACCTCGTCACGGTCGGTGAAGTCGTGCAACCGCTCGGTCCGGACCCGCAGCTCGCCCGGCGACTGCGGGCCGCGCAGCAGCAGGACCGTGATCAGGGCGCGCTCGTCGGCCGGCAGGTCGAGCACCTCGTCGAGCAGCTGGTGGTACTTCAGGGTGCGGCGGCCGGTGTCGGCCCAGACGATCCGCACCAGCCCGCGCGCCTTGAGCGCCCGGGCGACCTGCTCCACGGTCGCGTCGTCGTAGTCCACGACCGGCTCGCGGCTGCTGCTCTGGTTGCACGCGGTGCGCAGCGCGTTGAGGCTGAGCGGATAGGAGGCCGGGACCGTCCGCTGTTTCTCGAGCAGGCTTCCGAGCACTCGCTGTTCGGCGGGATCGAGCACAGGTAGCACGGGAGGACCGGACGCGTCGGACATGCCTCCGACCCTACGGTCCACCTACTCGAAGTTCTCTAAAGTAGTTGTCAGTAACTGCCCCACCCTCGACCCGTGGAAGGATGAGGGCGCCGCACTCGTGGGTCATGGGACGACCTGCCGCTCGCCTCGCGCGGGCCGTGACCGCCCTGACGCCACGTCCCCGTCTCGAAGGAGAGCACACATGCCCATCGCCAGCCCAGAGGTCTACGCCGACATGCTCGACCGGGCGAAGGCCAACGCGTTCGCCTACCCCGCCATCAACGTGTCCTCCTCGCAGACCCTCAACGCCGCCCTCAAGGGCTTCGCCGACGCCAGCAGCGACGGGATCATCCAGGTGTCGACGGGTGGCGCCGACTACCTCTCGGGCCACGGCATCAAGAACATGGTCTCCGGGTCGCTCGCGTTCGCCGCCTACGCCGAGCAGGTCGCGAAGAACTACCCCGTCAACATCGCGCTGCACACCGACCACTGCCCCGAGGACAAGCTCGACGGGTTCGTCCGGCCCCTGATCGCCGCGTCCACCGAGCGGGTCAAGAACGGCGGGCTGCCGTGGTTCCAGTCGCACATGTGGGACGGCTCGGCCGTGCCCCTGGAGGAGAACCTCGAGATCGCCACCGAGCTGCTCGAGCTCTGCGTCGCGGCCAAGATCGTGCTCGAGGTCGAGATCGGCGTGGTGGGCGGCGAGGAGGACGGGGTGGCCAACGCGATCAACGACAAGCTCTACTCCACCCCCGAGGACGCGATCGCCACGGCGAAGGCGCTCGGCCTCGGCGAGAACGGTTACTACATGACGGCGCTCACCTTCGGCAACGTCCACGGCGTCTACAAGCCCGGTAACGTCAGGCTCCGGCCCGAGGTGCTCAAGGCGGCCCAGGACGCCGTCCACACCGAGTTCTCCACGCCCGACGACAAGCCCTTCCACCTCGTCTTCCACGGCGGGTCCGGGTCGCTGCCGGAGGAGATCTCCGCGGCCGTCGACTACGGCGTCGTGAAGATGAACATCGACACCGACACGCAGTACGCGTTCACCCGGAGCATCGCGGGCTACATGCTGGCCAACTACGACGGCGTGCTCAAGGTCGACGGCGAGGTCGGCAACAAGAAGCTCTACGACCCACGCGCCTGGGGCAAGGTCGCCGAGATCGACATGTCGGCGCGGATCGGGCTGGCCTGCGAGAACCTCCGCTCGGCCGGGACCCACTCATGACCGACAACCTCCTCGGTATGCCGGAGACCCGCCTCCCGGTCGACCCCGCCGCCGCGCGGCTGGCCGGGGGAGACGACCCGGTGACGGTGGCCACGGCATACCCCGCGTCGTCGCTCGCCTGGGCGACCCTCGCTGAGCACGCCCTCGACGCGGACCACCCGGTCGAGGCCTACGCCTACGCGCGCACCGGCTACCACCGGGGCCTCGACGCCCTGCGCAGGTCCGGCTGGCGGGGCCAGGGGCCGGTGCCGTGGGCGCACGAACCGAACCGCGGGTTCCTGCGGGCGGTCGGTGCGCTGAGCCGGGCGGCGCGGGCGATCGGCGAGCACGACGAGGAGCAGCGCTGCGCGACCCTGCTGCGCGACTCCTCCCGCGAGGCCGCCGACGCCCTGGGCGTCGCCTGACGCGCGCTCTCCCCCCGGCGGGCACCGCCTGGGTCCGAGGAGAACGAGGAGAACGAGGAGAAGCCGGGGAATGGACCCCCGATAGTCCACTCCCCGGCATCGTCACCCCGAGCCGGGTCAGCCACCCCGAGCAGCTGATCCGTCGCCCTCGCCCTCCAGGCGATGGCGCCTGCTCATGAAATCACCTCGGCAAGTCGGGGTCTGTGGCTTTCCTGCCATTGGCCGTAAGATGCCACGATGAGCAGGTCAACGCGTCCGCATCCGGCCACCCCACGGTCCGACCTCGTGGACGAGGACCCCCGCTCGATCCTGGCCCGGGTCATCACCGGCGGGGAGACCCGGGCCCGGCAGGAGCAGGTCGACCTCGCCGAGGCGCGGCACGCGCTCGCCCGCCTCCAGGGGCCCGCCCGCGGGACCCCGGCCGAGGTCGCGAGGGTGACGCTCGAGGTCGCCCCCAGCCTGGTCAACAACCTGCTCGCCACGACGGCGGGGCTCCTGCGCAACCTCGTCATGAAGACCGACGCCGGTGCGGGAACCGACCCCGAGATGGACGCCTTCACCCGCGAGGTCATCGCCGGGGGCCGGACCCAGCGGACGCTCTACGACTCCGCCCTGCTCGAGAGCCCCGGAGCGCTCGCGCGCGCCCACCAGTACCGCGTCGCCGGCGAGGAGCAGCGCGTCATGGACCACGCGCCGACGGAGTACTGCGTCTTCGGGGACGAGGCCGTCGTCTGCGTGGAGCGCTGGGGCGACCCCGACTCCGACTACGTCCTGATCCGTGACCCGATGCTCATCGCGATGTTCACGACGAGCTTCGACCAGCTGTGGGAGCACAGCTTCCCCTTCCCGACCGAGCGGGGCGCCCCCGACGACGAGGACGAGCAGCTGCTCGATCTCCTCGTGCGGGGACTCAAGGACGAGGCCATCGCCCGCTACCTCGGCTGGAGCCTCCGGACGGTGCGACGCCGCGTGGCTCGGCTGATGGAGGACCTCGGGGCCCGGACCCGGTTCCAGCTCGGCGCCGAGGCCGTCCGTGCGGGTCGCCTCGGACCGCCGGCCGCGCAGGTGCACCGTGCGTCGTGGCCCCCGAGGCCCAGCCGGTAGGGTCGCCCTGCACCGGAGCTCCCCGGACGGACCCGGTGCCTCGCGTCGATCGCCCGTCGGACGAGCCGCCCCGACGGGAACGCAGTGGAGGTGTCAGCGGATGCCCGCGATCGTGCTGGTCGGCGCGCAGTGGGGTGACGAGGGCAAGGGCAAGGCCACGGACCTGCTCGGCAGCTCACTCGACTACGTCGTGAAGTTCAACGGCGGCAACAACGCCGGGCACACCATCGTCATCGGCGAGGGTGCGGAGGCGCAGAAGTACGCGTTGCACCTGCTGCCGAGCGGCATCCTCACGCCGACGTGCACGCCGGTCATCGGCAACGGGGTGGTCATCGACCTCGCCGTGCTCTTCGAGGAGATCGACGGCCTCGAGGCCCGCGGCGTCGACACCTCCAAGCTGCTCGTCAGCAATTGTGCGCACATCATCACGCCCTACAACCGCACCCTCGACAAGGTCACCGAGCGCTTCCTCGGCTCGCGCAAGATCGGCACGACGGGTCGCGGCATCGGCCCGACCTACGCCGACAAGATGTCGCGCACGGGCATCCGCGTGCAGGACCTCTTCGACGAGGGCATCCTCCGCCAGAAGGTCGAGGCGGCGCTCGAGTTCAAGAACCAGGTGCTCGCGAAGATCTACAACCGGCGGGCCATCGGCGTCGACGAGGTCGTCGGCGAGCTGCTGTCGTATGCCGAGCGCCTGCGCCCCATGGTCACCGACACCTCGCTGCTGCTGCAGCAGGCGCTGGATCGCGGTGACACGGTCCTGCTCGAGGCCGGCCAGGCCACCCTCCTCGACGTCGACTTCGGCACCTATCCCTTCGTCACGTCCTCCAACGCCACCGCCGGCGGCGCCTGCACCGGGTCGGGCATCCCCCCGACCCGCATCGACAGCGTCATCGCCATCCTCAAGGCCTACTCCACCCGGGTCGGCGAGGGTCCCTTCCCGACCGAGCTGCACGACGCCAACGGGGAGTTCCTGCGCAAGACGGGCGCCGAGTTCGGCACCACGACCGGCCGCCCGCGCCGGTGCGGCTGGCTCGACACGGTCGTGGGCCGCTACGCCACGCGCATCAACGGCGTCACCGACTTCGTCGTCACCAAGCTCGACATCCTCACCGGCCTCGACACCGTCCCCGTCTGCGTCGCCTACGACGTCGAGGGCACCCGCTTCGACGAGATGCCGGTCAACCAGAGCGACTACCACCACGCCCGGCCGATCTACGAGGAGCTGCCCGGCTGGTGGGAGGACATCTCCGGCTGCCGCAGCTTCGAGGAGCTGCCCACCAACGCGCGGGCCTACGTGGTGCGGGTCGAGGAGCTCATCGGCGCCCGGGTCTCCGCGATCGGCGTCGGTCCCGGTCGCGACGCGATCATCGAGCGGCACGACATGCGACCCGCCCGACCCATTGAGCCCATCTCACCCACTCCGCCCACCCCGCCCACCCCGCCCATCTCGCCCACCCCGCCCACCCCGCAGGCCTGACGCCGTGCCCGCCGCCTTCCACATCCGTCCCTCCCGGGGATGGCTCAACGACCCCAACGGGATGATCCACCGCGACGGCCGGTGGCACGTCTTCTACCAGCACAACCCGGCAGAGGCGCGGCATACCGACATCCACTGGGGCCACGTCTCGAGCCCCGACCTGGTGTCCTTCGAGGAGCACCCGGTCGCGTTCGGTCCGACCCCCGACGCGCCCGACGCCGGTGGCTGCTGGAGCGGGGTCTGCGTCGTCGACGGCGACCGGGTTGCCGCTGTCTACACCGGGATCCGCACGTCGGCCCTCGACAGCACCGTGTGCCTCCGGTATGCCGCGGACACGGGTCTCGAGCGCTGGTCGCCGCCCGTCGTGGTCGCCCTCCAGGAGGACGTCCCCGCGGAGGTGGGGCTGCGCGAGATGCGCGACCCGGTCTTCTTCACCGCGGCGGGTCGGCGCTGGGCCCTGCTCGGAGGCGGCCTCGCCGACGGCACCCCGGTCCTGCTGCTGTGGTCCTGCGACGACCTCGAGTCCTGGCGCTTCGAGCGGGTCTGGCTGACGGGCGCCGACCCCGTCCTCGCGGCCGGCGCCCCGGCCGAGATCTGGGAGTGCCCGCAGCTCGTCGAGGTCGACGGGTCGTGGGTGCTGCTCCTCTCGCTGTGGCGCGACAACCAGCTCGAGGGGACGGTGGCGGCCGTGGGATCGATGGGCGTCGACGCGCAGGGGCGGCCCGAGCTGACGCTGCGCAGCGCCGGCCGGGTCGACGAGGGCGGCGCGTTCTACGCACCCCAGGTCGCACTCGACCCGGACGGCCCGTGGCTGCTCGGGTGGGTGATGGAGTCCGGAGCGTCGGACGACGCCCCGGACGACGCGGTCGCCGGCTGCCTGACCCTGCCGAGGCGGCTGTCCGTGATCGACGATCGCGTTGTCTCCCATGCCGATCCGCGCACCCGCCGGCTGATCGGACCCGTCGCGCCCGACGCCCCGGGCGGCGACGGAGCCGTGCCCACCTGCGCGCACCTCGACGTCGAGGGTGACGCGACCCTGGTCGGGTCGCAGGGGCCGGTGGTCCTGCAGGCGGGCTCCGAGGCCTGGGTCGACGGAGACGTCCTCGAGGTCTACCCCCCGGACGGGGCGCCGGTCACCGTGCGGCATCCTCGGACCTCAGCCTGGGTGGTCGCGGCCGGTGGGCGGGTCACGGTCCGGCAGATCCTGACGGCCTGACAGATGTTGGCGTCCGACAGGGCGGTAGCCAGGGCAACCGACCTGCCGGACGCCGAGAACGGGTGCCTCAGCTGGCGGGGTTCGGGAGTGCCCCACCGTCGGTGGCGGCCTGCCCGCCCGTGGAGACGGGGACCCCGTCGACCGGCGACCCGGCCTCGGGAGTGTAGGTGGAGCTGGCGCGGAAGGTGTCGACGAACTTCTGCATCCGGGGGTCGTCAGCGGTGGTCAGCCGCAGCTGGTGTCCCCACGAGGAGATCACGATCGGCGTGGGAAGAGTGTTGCTCGCCCACGGGCTGAGGTCGACGTAGCGGTTGGACTGCCCGCTCTGGCCCACGGCCTGCGCCGGTTCGCTGATCGGCGACTGCTTCGTGACGAAGGCGGTGAGGGCGGTGACCTCGGCGGCGGGCAGGTTGGGGTCGTAGGTGATCCACACCGCCCCGTGCTCGAGGTTGTGGACGGCCCGTTCGCTCGGGATGGGCGCGGTGTAGACCCCGGCGTTCATCCAGGTGGCGCTGTGCGGTCCGCCGACGGGAGGGACGACGGCATACGTGACGGGGCCCTCGACGTGGTCGTGCTCGAGCGCGCCGGCGTGCGCCGAGCCGTCGCCGGGCCAGCCGGTCGTGTCCCAGGCGAGGACACCGGAGATCCCGGACGTGTCCGGGACCGAGGTCGGGGCCTGTTCGACCGTGGCTGCTCCGGTGGGGGTCGTCGGCAGGACCTGCGACGAGCTGCTCGCCGGTGCGGGACCCTGCCGGACGGCGACGCCGATCCCGACGCCGATCCCGGCGACGACGACGAGGGCGACCAGGCCGATGAGCAGCCGGGTCCGGCGCTCCCGGGCCTGCTGCTCCTGGCGCATCCGGGCCACCTTCGCCTGGCGGTCAGACGTCGCTTGCTGCTTCGGAGTGGCCATGACGAAAGGATAGGCGGCGCCGCTCCGACCGTGGCGTCCGGCAAGGCGGTGCGGCGCGACAGCACGAGTGGCGGACGTCATCGACGTCCCCGCGATCCATCAGACGCACTGGCGCTACGCGGTCGCCGCCTCCCTCCGCAGCAGCGTCGTCAACCTCTGCCGGTCGGCCCTGCGCCGCCGTCATGTCCGGGATGGCCGCGACGCGGAGAGTGGGAGATCACCTTCGACCGGGTGATCGTGGGCCGGCCCACCCAGAGCACGACGACCTACACCTACCGGGTGCCGGTCGGTGTCACGTCCGGAGCGGCACCCCGGCGGAGGCGCTTGGCAGGACGGTCTCGCTCCACACCGACGGTCAGGTCGTGATCGACGCCAGCGTCGACGGATGACCGGCGTCAGCGCAGGACCGTCATCCGGTGGGCAGCGCGGGTCATCGCGACGTAGAGCACCCGCACCCCACCGGGGGACTCGCGGGCGATCTCGTCGGGGTCGACGACGACGGTCGCGTCATACTCCAGGCCCTTGGTCGACATGGGGTCGATGACCTGGACGCGGCCCTCGCCCCGGCCGGCGAGGGGTAGCAGCGCCGCCCGGTGGCGGGCCGGCGTGATGACCGCGATGCTGCCCTCGACGTCGTCGACGAGGGCGTCGAGGGCGGCCGAGACCGCGGCGAACGGGTCGGCCCCGAGGGCGCCGTCGACGGGATGGATCCCCGTCTCGCGGACCGCCTGCGGGATGTCGGCGTCCGGCACGCTGACCCGGATCATCGCTGCGGCGTAGTCGAAGATCTCGCGGGCGTTGCGGTAGTTGGTGTCCATGTGGAACAGCGCGCGCGGCTGGGTGCCGAAGGCCTCCTCACGGGCGACCGCCGACTCCGCACGGTCGGGCCACGAGCTCTGCGCGGCATCGCCGACGACGGTCCACGAGGAGTAGCGCCCCCGCCGGCCGAGCATCCGCCACTGCATCGGCGAGAGGTCCTGCGCCTCGTCGACGAGCACGTGGGCGTAGTCCTCCGGCTTGCCCATCGCCCCGAGGAGCAGGCGGTCGCGGAGGTTCTCGGGAGTCGTGGTGTAGCCGCGTTCGACGACGTCGGGGCGCGCGACCGGCTGCACCTCGGTCATGCCGTACTGGCTGAGGTCCTCGATCTCCTCGACGTCGTAGAAGTCGCGCTCCTCGCGGGCCTGCGCCTGCACCGGCCCGAGCCGGGCGGAGAGGTCGTCGATGAGGGCGACGTCGGCGACCGACCACGACCCGGTGTCGAGAGCGGCCTGCATCGACGCGCCCAGCACCTCGGTCTCCTGCGGGCTGAGGAGGCCCGCGGCATACCGCTGGAGGCGGGTGGGGTCGGCCAGCCAGAGCAGCACCTCGCGGGGGTCGACCTGGGGCCACCACCCCGCCACGAAGGCCTCGGCCTCGCGAGAGTCCTCGAACTTGTCGATGAAGGTGGGCCGGTCACCGTGCCCGCTCTCGCGGAAGGCGAGGTCGGCGAGCAGCTGCACGACCGTCTCCTGCGCGAGGTTGCGCTGGTGCGAGCGGAGGGCTCGGCCGCGGACCTGCTCGAGCAGGCGCGGTGTCAGCCGGATCGCCTCGCCCGCGACGAACGCGCGGAACTCCTCCGGGGAGCCGGGGACGGTGTCGCGCGCGGCTCGGGCGAGGACCTGGCGGATGCGCAACGACCCCTTGACGGCCGCGGCCGCCGGGTCGTCGAGCCGCTCGGTGCTCACCACGTCGACGACGTCGCCGAGCGACCGCAGGGCGACGGTCTCCTCGCCGAGGGAGGGCAGGACCCGCTCGATGTATGCCGTGTAGGCGGCCGAGGGGCCGACGACGAGGATGCCGCCGGACTCGTAGCGGCGGCGGTCGGAGTAGAGGAGGTAGGCCGCGCGGTGCAGGGCGACGACGGTCTTGCCGGTGCCCGGCCCACCGGTGATCTCGGTGACGCCACGGGCCGGCGCCCGGATCGCCTTGTCCTGGTCGGCCTGGATCGTCGCGACGATGTCACGCATCTGCGTGCCGCGGCTGCGGGTGAGCGCCGCCATGAGCGCGCCGTCGCCGACGACGACGAGGTCGTCCGGCGGCTCGGGGACCATGAGGTCGTCCTCGACGCCGACGACGTCGGCGCCCTTGCACCGCAGGACGCGTCGCCGCAGCACCCCGAGCGGCTCGACGGGGGTGGCGCGGTAGAAGGGGGAGGCGGCCGGGGCGCGCCAGTCGATGACGAGCGGCTCGTAGTCGTCGTCGCGCACGCCGAGCCGGCCGATGTAGCGCACCTCGCGCTCGGTGGTGACGCGGTCGACGGTGCCGTTCGCCTGGCCGTTGGCCTCGGTCCCGAGCTGGTTCCCGACCTCGCTGTCGACGTGGGTGTTGTCGTGGTTGTTGTCGTTGTCGTGGGGGATGACGTGGTCGATGTCGAGGCGACCGAAGACGAGGCCTTCGTACTGGCTCTCGAGGGCGTAGCGCCGCCGGGTGGCGTGGAGGACGAGGGCGTCGCGCTCGAAGAGCCCGGTGAGCTCCTCGTCGCGGACCTCGCCGGAGCGGTCCGAGCGCCCCCGCGCCAGGCCGTCCGCCTCGACGAGCCCGGCCCGCTCACCCGCCTTGGCGAGCTCGGTGTAGACGCGGTCGACGTGCGCCTGCTCCACCGCGATCTCTCCCGCGACCTGCGCCGCGGAGGCCGCTGTGCTCCTGCCCGAACTCGTCACGCTGCCCGCCTGTCCCCTGTGGTGTTCCTGCGAAGCGATGGTCATGCGATGCGATCCCCACTCGACCTTCGGGCGATCTCCACGGAACCGGTGCCCCGCCATCCAAAGACAGACGAGTCTAGTCTGGCCGGATGGCTCCACCCGACCCGCGTCCGCCGACCGGGAAGCCGCTCGTGGGAAGGGTCGTGCGACTCGATCCCGTGACCCTCGCAGATGCGGACGGTCTCTTCCGCGTGCTGTCGGATCCGCTTGTCTACCAACAGGGTTTCCGGATGACAGAGCCCCTCGCCCACCCCGACGAGGCGGTGCGGTTCGTCGCCGCACAGCTCGCAGCGCGGCCGGGGCGCACGGCCTACACCGTCCGGCTGGTCGGCGACAGCGACCTGGGCCCGGCGGGCACCGTCGTCGGGACCTCCTCCCTGGGTGAGATCGACATCGAGAACGAGCACGTCCACCTCGGGTGGACGACCTACGGCTCCCGGTGGTGGGGCACCACGGTCAACCCCGAGGCCAAGCTGCTGCTGCTCTCCCACGCCTTCGACGACTGCGGCTTCGGGCGCGTGCGGATCCAGACCGACATCGTCAACGAACGCTCCCAGGCCGCCATCGCCAGGCTCGGTGGGGTGCGCGAGGGGGTCCTGCGCCGGATGGTGCGGCGCGCCGACGGGTCGTGGCGCGACACGGTCGTCTTCAGCATCCTCGTGGACGAGTGGCCGGCGGTGCGGACCGGCCTCGAGCGCCGCCTCAGAGCCAGCCCCGGTGGACCGCCTGGACCCCCGCCTGGAAGCGTGTCTCGGCGCTGAGACGGTCCATCAGGGAGCGGATCCGTCGCTCCACCGTCCGCTGCGAGACGCCGGCCTGCCGGGCGATCGAGGCGTCGGCGACGCCCGCCGCCATGAGCCGCAGGATGCGCGCGTCGCGGTGGTCGAGCTCGTCGGGGGACGCGGCGCCCCGCACGAGTGGGGTCGAGAGCTCCCAGAGACGCTCGAAGACGGCGATGGCCGCGAGGACCAGGCCCCGGGTCTGGACGAGGATGCCCTGCGGCCCTGGCGCGTCGATCGAGCTCCACTCGATGAGGCACGCCGTGTGGTCGACCACCACGAAGGTCATCGGCACGCGGGTGAGGAAGCGCTGCACCTCACCCCCTTCGGAGCGGGCGGCGAGGACGTCGAGGGCCCCCGGCAGCTCCAGCACCCCGGTGTCCCACACCGTCCGGTGCTCGATCCGCCGACCGTCGAGACCGACGCTCGGCTCGCGGTGCGACTCCAGCGGCGCGGCCAGGATCTCGTGGGTGCGGAGGGTGAGCCGGCGGGCCGACAGCAGCTCGTGCTGCGCGTTGGCGATGATGAGGTTGGTCTGTGCGCCGACGTCGTCGAGGTCGAGGAGCAGCTGCACCCCGGTGTCGGGGTCGCGGTCGCGGCTCCGCGCGCTGTAGTAGACCTGCGTCAGCTCGTGGGCGGCGGCCCGCACCTGGGTGGCGCGGCGTTCGAGGTCGAGCGCGTGCTGGGGGATGCTCGAGAGCGGAGGCGGCACGTCGAGCGAGCCGTGCGGTCCGAGGTGGACGAGGCCGCGGGCGTGGAGGACGCCGAGCGCCGGGTCGACGACCGCGGCGGGGATGCCCTGCGCGAGGAGCAGCTCGCGGGTCGGACGTTCCATCCGCAGCACCGCGAGGTAGACGCGGGTGGCCGCGCTCTCCACGGCGTTGTCGAGGAGGGACCCGGACAGCGGGACGAGGGAGCTGAACGCGACCAGGGGGCCGGGTGGGCCGGTGAGGTCACGAGCGTCGGGAGGGTCGGGCGGGTCGGGCGGCACCAGCGGGTCGACCGGTGCTGACGGCATGTGCTCTCCCGAGTGAGGGGCGCTGAGCGTGCGGGGTGGCGGATTACCGCCACTGACTGTACTCCGCCATTCCCTGGCTTTACTCCGAACCACGGATTTGCCATTGTTACCTCTGTCGACTCCGATCGGCGCACGCGAACCACCGTTCTGGGGACCTGTCCCGGTGACGTCGGGACGCAGACTGCGCGGTGTTCCCGGGTGAATGTCCCCCCTGCCTCTCGGGAGCACCGCGCTTCTGCGGCTCGCCGACCGCCAGGGTGGCGGGGACCTCTAAGGTGGCTGCCGTGAGGGTTCTCGTCATTGGTTCCGGCGCGCGCGAGCACGCGCTCGCCCGGGCCCTGCTGGCGGACGACGCGGTGGTGGCGGTGGTCGTCGCCCCCGGCAACCCGGGCATCGCCGAGCTGCCCGGCGCCACCTGCGTGGCGGTCCACGCGACCGACCCGGCGGATGTCGTGCGGGTGGCCGGTGAGCACGGGGTCGACCTCGTCGTCGTCGGACCCGAGGCACCCCTGGTGGCCGGGGTCGCCGACGCCCTGCGCGCCGTCCCGTATGCCGTGTTCGGCCCGTCCGCCGCGGCCGCCCGGCTCGAGGGCAGCAAGGCCTTCGCCAAAGAGGTCATGGCGGCGGCCGAGGTCCCGACCGCCCTCGCCCACGTGTGCACGACGGTGGACGAGGTCGAGGCTGCGCTGGACGCCCTGGGTGCGCCACACGTCGTCAAGGAGGACGGTCTCGCCGCAGGCAAGGGCGTCGTCGTGACGGACGACCGCGCGGCGGCGCTCGAGCACGCGCGCGCGTGTCTGGCCAAGGAGGGCGGGGCGGTCGTCGTCGAGGAGTTCCTCGACGGCCCTGAGGTCTCCGTCTTCTGCGTCACCGACGGTGCGACGGTCGTGGCGTTGCCCCCGGCGCAGGACTTCAAGCGTGTGGGTGACGGTGATGTCGGGCCCAATACCGGTGGTATGGGCGCGTATTCGCCACTCGACTGGGCGCCGGCCGATCTCGCCGACGAGGTCGTCACCCGAGTGGCCCAGCCGACGATCGACGAGATGCGGCGCCGGGGCACGCCCTTCGTCGGCGTCCTCTACGTCGGGCTGGCCCTGACCTCCCGGGGCCTGCGCGTGATCGAGTTCAACTGCCGCTTCGGCGACCCGGACGGCCAGGTGTCGGTCGCGCGGCTCCGGACGCCGTTCGGAGGTCTCCTCCACGCCGCGGCGACCGGGGTGCTGGAGAGGGTGGGCCCGCTCCGCGTCTCCCCGGAGCACGCTGTGGCCGTCGTCGTCGCGGCCCCGGGCTATCCCGCGTCGCCCAGGGTCGGTGGCGTCATCTCGGGGCTCGAGGTGGCCGAGTCCGTCCCCGGCGCCTACGTCCTGCACGCCGGGACCGCAGTCGGTCCGGACGGCGAGCTGATCAGCGCCGGCGGTCGGGTCCTCGACGTCGTCGCCACCGGCGCGACGCTGCGCGAGGCGCGGCACGCGGTATACCAGGCGGTGGGGCTGGTCAGCCTCGAGGGCTCGCACCACCGCACCGACATCGGTCTCGCGGCCGAGCGCGGCGACATCCGCGTCGCCGCCGTGGAAGGAGCCTGACCCGTGGTCTTCGACGCACCGGTGCTGCCCGGCTACCAGCACGTCTACAGCGGCAAGGTCCGCGACCTCTACGCGCCGCTGGGGCCGGGCGGCGAGCCGGCCGGCGACCGGCTGCTCCTCGTCGCGTCCGACCGGATGTCGGCCTTCGACTGGATTCTCGACACCCCCATCCCCGACAAGGGCACGGTGCTCACCCAGCTGTCCCTGTGGTGGTTCGAGCAGCTCGAGTCCGTCGTGCCCAACCACCTGCTCTCCAGCCAGGTGACCGACGTGCCGCCCGAGGTCGCGGGCCGCGCCGTCCTCGTGAGCAAGCTGGAGATGGTGCCGGTCGAGAGCATCGCCCGGGCCTACCTCACCGGCGGGGGTCTCGAGGAATATGCCCGGCTCGGCTCGATCTGCGGGGTGGCCCTGCCCGAGGGGCTCGTCGACGGCGACCGGCTGCCCGCGCCGATCTTCACCCCGACGACCAAGGCGCCCTTCGGCCAGCACGACGAGTCGATGACCTCGGGTGAGGTCGATGCGCTCATCGGCGAACCGCTGCGACTGCGGATCGAGGACCTCACCAAGCGGATCCTGGCCCGGGGCAACGAGATCGCCTCTGCGCGAGGCATCCTCATCGCCGACACCAAGGTGGAGTTCGGGCTCGTGCCGGGGGGTGATCCGGGTCTCGAGCCCGGCATCGTCCTCGCCGACGAGGTGCTCACGCCCGACTCGTCGCGGTTCTGGCCGGCGGAGGAGTGGGAGCCGGGGCACCCGCAGGTGTCCTACGACAAGCAGTACGTCCGGGAGTGGCTGACCTCGCCCGCGAGCGGGTGGGACCGCCATTCCGGCGAGGCGCCGCCGCCGCTGCCCGACGAGGTCGTCGAGCGGACCCGCGCGAAGTACGTCGAGGCCTTCGAGCGCATCACCGGCCGGGCCTTCGGCTGACGGCGACCCGCCCCGCCCCTCGCCGCGCCGGGTTGGGGTGGGGTGAAAACGCGTCGTATATGACGCGTTTTCAC
>NZ_JANXRJ010000178.1 GCF_025353065.1 Lapillicoccus sp. | reverse complement strand
GTCCGGCAGCTCTACGGGCTCACCACTACGCCGACGGCGGACGAGCTCACGGCGATCGCCGAGCCGTGGAAGCCGTTCCGGACCTGGGCCACCGTGCTGATCCGCGCGGCCGGTGACACCTACCTCGCTCGCCGAGCGGCCTGACCCCGGCCATGATGGTCACCATGACGGAGCGCAACGTCCTCGGGACCGATCTGGAGCCGTGCGGCACCGACCCGATGACCGGGTTCTTCCGCGACGGCTGCTGCAACACGGGGCCCGAGGACCGGGGCAGCCATACGATCTGCGCGGTCGTCACCGCCGCGTTCCTCGAGCACCAAAGGGGCATCGGCAACGACCTCAGCACTCCCCGGCCGGAGTACGGCTTCCCCGGCCTCGTGCCGGGCGACCGTTGGTGCGTCACCGCCACGAACTGGGCGAGGGCGTATGCCGACCAGGCCGCGGCGCCCGTGGTGCTCGCCGCGACCAACGAGGCGGTGCTGCAGATCGTCCCCCTCGCGTCGCTGCGCGAGCACGCCGTCGACGTGCCCGACGACCTGAGCTCGTTCGGGCTCTGACCGCCCACCCCTTCAAGCCTCCGGATTGAGGTGAAAACGCGCTCTCCAGAGCGCGTGTTCACCTCAATCCAGCGTCGGTCAGCGGGGCGGGGGGCCGGTCAGCGGGCCCGGGTGGCCTGACGCTTGAGCTCGTTGCGCGCGAGGGCGTTCTTGTGGACCTCGTCAGGACCGTCGGCGAAGCGCAGGGTCCGGACGCCGGCGATCGCGGCGGCGAGCGGGAAGTCCTGGCTGAGGCCCCCGGCGCCGTGGGCCTGGATGGCCTTGTCGAGGATCCACTCGACCGTCGTCGGGGTCGCGATCTTGATCGCCTGGATCTCCGTGTGCGCGCCCTTGTTGCCGACGGTGTCCATCAGCCAGGCCGTCTTGAGCACGAGGAGCCGCAGCTGCTCGAGACGCACCCGCGACTCGGCGATCCAGTCGCGGATCACGCCCTGCTCGGACAGCGGCTTACCGAAGGCGACGCGGCTGCTGACCCGGTCGCACATCAGCTCGATCGCTTTCTCGGCGATGCCGATCGAGCGCATGCAGTGGTGGATCCGACCCGGACCGAGCCGCGCCTGGGCGATGGCGAAGCCCTCGCCCTCACCGGCGATGAGGTTGCCGACCGGCACCCGCACCGAGTGGAACGCCATCTCCGCGTGGCCGCCGTGGTTGTGGTCGTCGTAGCCGAGCACCTCCATGCCGCGCATGACGTCGACGCCCTGGGCGTCCCGCGGCACGAGGATCATGCTCTGCTGACGGTGCCGATCGGCCGAGGGGTCGGTCTTGCCCATGACGATGAAGATGGCGCAGTCGGGGTTCATCGCCCCGGTGATCCACCACTTGCGGCCGGTGACGACGTAGGAGTCGCCGTCACGCACGATCGAGGTCTGGATGTTGGTCGCGTCCGACGAGGCGACCTCGGGCTCGGTCATCGCGAACGCCGAGCGAATCTCCCCGCGCAGCAACGGTTCCAGCCACTGCTCCTTCTGCTCGGCCGATCCGAAGGTCTCGAGGACCTCCATGTTGCCGGTGTCCGGCGCCGCGCAGTTGATGACGGCCGGCGCGAGCTCGACGGCCCGGCCGGTGATCTCGGCGAGGGCGGCATACTGCACGTTGGTCAGGCCGGCGCCCTTGTCACCGGGGAGGAAGGCGTTCCAGAGCCCGCGCGACCTCGCCTCGACCCGCAGCTTCTGCAGGACCGGCGCCTGCGACCAGGCCCACCGGTTCTCCATCGCGTCCACCTCGTCGTGGAAGGTCTGCTGCGCGGGCTCGATGTGCGTGGCCATCAGGTCGAGCAGCGACTCGCGCAGCTCCTCGGTGCGGGCGTCATGGGCGAAGTCCATCAGTGGTCACCTTCCGTGCGCTGGAGTCCCAGGGAGAGGAGGGGTTCGACCATCTCCCCGACGTTGCTGAAGCCCTCGCCGACGGTCTGTCCGTGGACGAAGCGGTAGTGGATGCCTTCGAGGATGACCGCCAGCTTGAACGCGGCGAGTCCCTCGTAGAAGCCGAGGTGGGTCAGGTCGCGGCCGCTGCGGGCGCCGTAGCGCGCGCCGATCTCGTCGACGGTGAGGAAGCCCGGCGCGAGGGACACGGTGGAGACCCCCGTGCCGCCGAGCTGCGCGATCCGTTGGTAGGTCAGCAGCAGCGCGATGTCGGTCAGGGGATCGCCGAGCGTCGCCATCTCCCAGTCGATCACGGCCGCCAGCTCGTCGTCCGCGTTGGTGAGGATGTTGTCGAGGCGGTAGTCGCCGTGGACGATCGCCGGCGGGGTCTCCTGAGGGACGCGCTCCGCCAGCAGCGTCCGCAGCCGGTGGGCACCGGCGAGGTCGCGGGTGTGTGAGCTGTCGAGCTGCTGGCCCCATCGCTTGACCTGGCGGGCGAGGAACCCCTCCGGCCGGCCGAAGTCGCTGAGGCCGACGGACGCCGGGTCGACGACGTGGAGGTCCGCCAGCGTGTCGACCATTCGCTCGCTGATCGCCTTGGTGCGCGCGGCGCCCAGCGCCTCGAGCTGCGACGCCGAGCGGTAGGGCGTGCCCTCGACCTGCTCCATGACGTAGAACGGCGCGCCGATGACGGTGTCGTCGGGGCACGCGGCATACATCCGGGGCACGGGGACCGGCGTCGTGGCCAGCGCGGCCATGACCCGGTGCTCGCGGCCCATGTCGTGGGCGGTGGCGAGGACGTGCCCGAGCGGCGGCCGTCGCACGATGACCCGCGTCGTCCCGTCGGTGACGGTGTAGGTGAGGTTGCTCTTGCCTCCTGCGATGACCTCGCCGGTGAGGGTCGCGGCAGGGTCGAGCAGTCCCGGGACGGCGGTCGCGAGCCACGTCGAGAGGGCCTCGAGATCGAGTCCGGTGGGGTTGGTCACGTCGGGTCCTCTCCCTGACGGGTGCGCGGACCTCGGCGCGAGCTCGCCTGTCCCGTATGCCGTGTCATCACGAAGCGACGTAGGTGACGCGTCCGACGGTGGTCCCGTCGGCCAGCCGCTGCACGCCGTCGGCCAGCGCCTCGAGCGGGAGGCGTTCGCTCACCAGCGGGGAGAGGGCGCCGGTGCCGACGAGTCGGGTCAGCTCCTCGTGGCAGGTGAGGAGGGCGGCCGGCTCGACGCGGGAGTAGAGGCCCCAGTGCAGACCGACGATCGAGTAGTTCTTGACGAGGGCATGGCCCAGCGGCGGGGTCTGGATCGTGCCGCCGGCGAAGCCGATGATGAGGATCCGCCCCTCGAAGGCGATGCACTTCGTCGACCGGTCGTAGGTCTCACCGCCGACCGGGTCGTAGATGACGTCGGCCCCCCGCCCGCCGGTCTCGGCCTTGACGACCGCGACGAAGTCCTCGGTGTGACGGTCCACGACGACGTCGGCGCCGAGCTGCCGGGTGACCTCGGCCTTCGCCGGTCCACCGACCACACCGATGACGCGCGCGCCGGCCGCCTTGCCGAGCTGGATGGCGGCGCTGCCGACGCCGCCGGCTGCGGCGTGGACGAGCAGCGTCTCGCCGGGCTGGAGGTGGGCCCGACGGTGCAGGCCGAACCACCCCGTCTGGTAGCCGACGAAGAAGCCGCCCGCCTGCGCGTCGTCGAGCCCCTCCGGGGCCGGGAAGGTGGCACTGGCCGCCATCACGGCCTCCTCGGCGAAGCCGCCGTGGGGGATCTCCGTGGAACCGATGACCCGGTCGCCGACGGCGAATCCCTCGACGCCGGAACCGATCTCGATGATCTCGCCGCAGAGCTCGACACCGGGGGTGAAGGGGAGCTCGGGCTTGACCTGGTAGAGCCCGCGACACATCAGGACGTCGGGGAAGTTCGCGGCCGAGGCGAGCACCCTGACCCGCAGCTGGCCCGCACCGGGGCTGGGGGAGTCGACCTCGACGAGCCGCATGACGTCGCGGGGCTCGCCGAGCGCGCCGACGTGCCAGGCCCTCACGACGAGCTCCCGCCGGCGGCGACGGGGGCCGGCGCCCTGTCGGCATCCTCCGCGAGCGCGGTGTCGAGCTTGACCTGCAGCCGTCCCATGGCACCGAGCCAGGCGTCCGGGTCGGAGGCCCGGGCCGCGTAGTAGCCGGCCACCTCCGGGTGGGGCAGGACGAGGAAGCGCTCGTCCTGCAACGCCTCCCAGACGAGGTCGGCCACCTCGGAGGGCTCGAGAGCGCGGTCGCGGGAGAGGAGGTCGCGCAGCGGTCCGGAGTCGTCGAGCATCCGGGTGCGCACACCCTGGGGGCAGATCGCCTGGACGACGATCCCGCGGTGGGAGTAGGTCGCTCGCAGCCACTCGGCGAAGGCGACCGCGCCGTGCTTGCTGACGGAGTAGGGCGCGCTCCCGAGCATGGTCAGCAGCCCGGCGGCGGACGCCGTGACGACCAGCCGGCCACCGCCCGTCTCGAGCCACGTCGGCACGAGGAGGCGCGCCGTGCGCACGTGGGCCATGACGTTGACCTCGATGGCGCGGGCCCACTGGTCCTCGGTGGCCTCGAGTCCTCGCCCACCCTCGACGCCGGCGTTGGCGAAGAAGACGTCGATGTGACCGAGCTGCTCCTGGGCGGCGGTGATGAGGTCGGCGACGCCGGCCTCGCTCGCGCAGTCGCCGGCGAAGGCCGCGACGACGTCGTCACCGAGAGCGCCTGCCGTCTCCGCGACGGCAGGGTCGAGATCGGCGACGACGACCCGGAAGCCCTCTGCGACAAGGCGGGTGGCTATCGCCCGGCCGATCCCTCCGGCGGCGCCGGTGACGACGGCGGTCGAGCCCGCGGCATACGGCATCAGACACCGCCCGTCAGGGTCGTGCCGCCGTCGATCACGACGGTCTGGCCGGTGATCCAGGCCGCGTCCTCGGACAGGAGGAAGGCGACGACGCCGCTGATGTCCTCCGGGACCCCGAGACGCTTGAGGGGGTAGCCGGCGGCGACCTCCTCCTCCCGCCCTTCGAACAGGGCGGTGGCGAAGGCGGTCTTCACGACGGCGGGGGCGACGGCGTTGACCCGGATCGTCGGGCCGAGCTCGACCGCGAGCTCCTCGGTGAGGTGCTTGAGCATCGCCTTGCTGGAGCCGTAGAACCCGATACCGGGGGCAGGCTTCAGCCCGGCGACGGACGAGACGTTGACGACGGCCCCGCCGTGCTCGCCCATCCAGGCGCCGTGGGCGTGCTGGACCCAGGCGAGGGCGGCGATGCAGTTGACCTCGACGATCTTTCGGGCCGCGTCCAGGTCGAGAACGATGATCGGTCCGTAGGCCGGGTTGATGCCGGCGTTGTTGACCAGCAGGTCAAGGCTGCCGAAGGTCGCGATCGTCCGGGCGACGGCCACCGCCTGGTGGGCCGCGTCGTCGGACTTCCCGGCGACGGCGATGGCGTGCCCGGGGCCACCGAGCGCGGCGACGGCGGCGTCGAGGGCCTCCTGCTTGCGGGCCGTGATGCAGACCCTGGCGCCCTCGTCGACCAGGCGCTGGGCGACGGCGAGACCGATGCCGCGACTCGCTCCCGTGACGATGGCGACCTTGCCGTCGAACCGACCCATGAACCTTCTCCTCGATGAGCGTGAGCGCGACCCCAAGGCTAAGCGCTTGCTTACCTTGTCCCACGCAGGTGGCTGACGTCAACCGTGGTCAGCGCCGGACCCGGTGCAGACCGGCCAACGCGCCGCGGGCGCCGGCGCGCACGACAGGGTCGACGAGCTCGCCGACCTCCTGGATGCGCAGCAGCGCGGCGACGAGGAGGTAGACGACGCCGAAGACGACACCCCCGACGACCAGGGTGAGGATCTGCTCGAACCGACCGTGGACGAACTCGTCGAAGCCGAGCACGAGCAGCCACGCGATGCCACCGGCCACCAGCGAGGCGAAGCCGATCCGCAGGTAGGTGCCCAGGATGCGGGAGAGGCCGAGGTGGCCCAGCCGGCGGCGGATGAACCACATCCCGAAGAGCGAGCTGAGCACGTTGCTGACGACGACCCCGAGTCCCACGACGAGCACGACCCGTTCCGGTGGGGCGTAGAGGAGGGCAGCGAGGTTGACGACCGTCGCGGTGCCGGTGAGCACCATCTGCTCGGCGAAGGCCGTGCGACCGTCCTCGTGGGCGTAGAGGAAACGCTGGTTGAGGACGTCGATGCCGAAGGGGACGACGCCGAGGGCCATCGCGGCCAGCACGAGCGCGATGGCCTCGGGGTGGTCGTTGAAGAGGAGCCGGCAGATGGGCAGGGCGAAGGCGGCGAGGGCGACGGAGGCCGGGAGGGTGGCGGCCGTCGGGAGCGTCAGTCCCCGGGAGTAGTCCCGCCGCAGCGCCGCGGTGTCCTTGTCGTGGACGGCCCTGGCGATCCGCGGATACATGGCCGTGATGACGGAGAGGGCGACGAAGGAGTGCGGCATCTGGAAGACCAGCAGCGCGCTGCTGTAGACCGCGAGCCCGGCCACGAAGACGGTGGTGGTCTGCTGCGAGGAGGCCGACGTCATGATCCTCGACGCGATGACGAAGCCGACCTGGCTCACGGCGAGCGCGGCGAAGGCCCACTTGGCGACCTGGGTCGCATCCCCCAGCCCGACGCCCCGCAGACCGAAACGGGGGGTGAAGCGAAAACCGTTGCGGTAGAGCGGGATGAGCAGGATGAGCCCCTGAACGGCGATGCTCGCGGTCGCCGTCCCGCCGAGCAGCAGGATCATCTGGCCGGTCCACCCCGAGACGCCGGCCTGGCGCGGGAAGATCAGGAGGAAGGCGACGAGTCCGATGATCGCGACGACGTTGGCGAGCGCCGGTGCCCACCCGAACGCGGCGAACTGACCCCGGGCGTTGAGGACCTGGCCGATGAGGGCGTAGAGGCCGTAGAAGAAGATCTGCGGCAGGGTGATGAAGGCGAAGAGGATCGAGAGCTGCAACGCGTCGCCCGACAGGTGGGTCATCAGCCGCATCAGGATGCCGGCCCCCGCGGTGCAGACGATCGTCACCGCGAGGATGCCGATGCCGCCCAGGGTGAGGATCCGGTCGGTGAACTCCCGGCCTCCGTCGGCGCTCCGCGACGCCTTGACGAGCTGGGGGATGAGGACCGAGTTGAGCACCCCGCCCGCGATGATCATGTAGATGACGTTGGGCAGGACGTTGGCGGCCGCGAACGCGTCCCCGGCCAGGGCGACCCCGGTCACCGCGATGATGAGCGACTGGCGGACGACGCCGAGCAGTCGGGACGCGACCGTGCCCCCCGCCATCGCGAGGCTCGAACGGGCGAGGCTCGGGACGGCGGTCACATCGTCAATCCTCCACCAGCGCCGCGATGGCCGCGGCCTGGGCGCGCCGGTCCACGCGTCCCACGCGGGCCTCGACGACCCGGATGCCGGACGGTGGTGCCTCCAGCTCGCGGCGCAGGTCGGCCACCCCGTCCACTCGCCCGTATGCCGTGTGGCTGGCCGCGCACAGCGCCTCCAGATCGACCCCGTGCGGGGTCGCGAAGACCCGCTCGAAGGCATCGGCGTAGTCCGCACCGCCCTGCTCGAGCCCGGCGAAGATCGATCCGCCGTCGTCGTTGACCACGACGATCGTCAGGTCGGGACGCGGCTCGTGCGGGCCAAGGACGAGTCCGGTCGCGTCGTGCAGGAAGGTGACGTCACCGACCAGCGCGAGCGTCCGCCCGGCGCCCCGGCGGCCCAGGGCGACCCCGATCGCGGTCGACACGGTGCCGTCGATGCCGGCCAGCCCCCGGTTGCCGACGACGAAGCGGTGCTCCAGCGGCGGGTGGGGAACCATCATCAGGTCGAGGTCGCGGACGGGGTTGGAGGACCCGACGACGAGCGTCCCGCGCTCGGTCACGGCGGCGGCGACCTCGCGGGCGACCCGGAGGGCGTCGAGCGGTCGCGTGGCGTCGTCGTCGGCGTCGAGGTGGGCATCGAGATAGGCGTCGAGCCGCGCGGCGAGATCGGCGTCGGCGTCCTTCCAGGCCGCGAGCCAGTCGAGGTCCGCATCAGCGGCGGTGGTGTCGTCGGGCACGACGGGGACGGCCTCGAGGTGGCGAGCCACTCGACCCGGGTCGGTGACCACCCCACCCGGGCCCGGGGCCGCCAGGACCTCGATGTCGGGACGGGAGATCAGCCGGGTCACCGGGCGCGACAGGGTGGGGTGACCCGTCACGACCACGCGCTCGATCTGTCGACCGAGCGGCCCGCCCAGCAGCAGGCGGTAGGTGCGGATCGCGTTGTCCCCCAACCGTGCTCCTGAGGTCGGCTCGGCCAGCAAGGGCCACCCGGACCGTTCGGCGAGCACCCGGGCCGCAGATCCGGCGTCGTCGCCGGCGATGACGACGGTCCGCGGACCCGGCGCCACGTGCGGCCCCGTCCGGCGCGGTCGGACCCACTCGCCCGGGCCCTCGCCGGCACCGGGCCACCAGGGTCGGTCCGGCGTCTCGGCGTCGGGCAGCAGCGGCTCGGCGAGCTGGAGGTTGAGCTGGGTGGGACCGGGGCGCAGCCCGGCCGCGTGGACGGCCGCCTCGAGGTCGGCGTCGGCCGCGTCGGCGGCCAGGTCGACGCAGGGCGCGAAGACCCCGAAGATCCCCGCCTGCTCGGTCGTCTGGCTGGCGCCGCTGCCCCGCATCGACGCCGGCCGGTCGGCGGAGACGACGATGACCGGCCGGCCCCCGTGGTGGGCCTCCATGACCGCCGGGAGGAGGTTGCCGACGGCGGTGCCCGAGGTCGTCACGACAGCCACCGGCCGCCTCGAGCCGATGGTCAGCCCCAGCGCGAGGAACCCCGCGGTCCGCTCGTCGATCCGCACGTGCAGCCGCAGGTCGCCGGCGCGGTCGGCGGCATACAGGGCGAGCGCGAGCGGCGCCGACCGCGACCCCGGCGCGAGGACGACGTCGCGCACCCCCGCGGCCGTGAGGGCCACGAGCAGGCGCACCGCGCGGTCGGCTGAGGTCACGACGTCCGAGTATGCCGTGTGGCGGCCAGGCACGTGCCTAGGCTGTCGTCCATGGGCTTCCTCGACCGTTTCCGCCAGCGCAAGGACGATGACAGCACGGTCGCGAGCCCCGACCCCCTGCCAACCGGGCCCGCCCCGAGCGCCACTGCCCCCCAGCCGACGCCGACCGCTTCCGTCCTCGTGCCGGCGGCCGAGCCCACGAGCCGGGCGGACCAGCTGGAGGAGCTCGAGGACTCCGCGCGGGAGATGGTGGCGCCCGCCTTCGAGACCCGCGAGCGCATCGAGGAGTCGCTCGTCGAGCAGTACGTCCTGGACGACGACTACGACCTGACCGAGGACGACGTCCGTGAGGTCCTGCGACGGGTCTGGCAGGAGCGGCTCGACGAGGAGGCGACCTGGGCCGACGAGGGCGACTACCCCAGGCTCGAGGCCGCGTTCGCGGCCCTGGACGGCACCGGCATCGTCGCGCGGATGAACTTCGCCTGCTGCCAGACCTGCGGCCACGCGGAGATCGACGACGAGAGGGTGGACGGGTCGCGGGGCTACGTGTTCTTCCACCAGCAGGACACCGAGCGGCTCGCGCCCGGCGGGACCGACCTGTTCTTGGCCTTCGGCGGCTTCGACTTCGCCGCCGGGGTCGACCCCTCGCTCGTCGAGCGCGCCCGAGCGGGGGACGAGGACGCCAAGCAGGCGGCGATCGTCGCCTCGGAGGAGCTCGTCGGCGCCGAGGTCGCCGGTGCGTTGCGGCGTGAGGGCCTCATCGTCGAGTGGGACGGCACCTGCGCCCAGCGCATCCGGGTGACCGGGCTCGACTGGCGCAAGCGGCTGCCCGTCGGGCCCACCGCTCCCGGACTGGGGTGACAACGCGTCATCGACGACGCGTTCACACCTCGATCCGGAGGGGGTGGCGGATCAGGAGTCGGTGAGGGCGTCGCGCATCGGGACGAACTTCGCGTCCGACTCCGCGACCTCGGCGTCGGGGTCCGAGCCCGCGACGATCCCGCACCCGGCGAACAGCCGCATCGAGGAGTCGTCCTCCTCGAAGCGCCCACACCGCAACGCGATTCCCCACTCGCCGTCACCGGCGGCATCCATCCAGCCGACCGGCCCGGCATACCGGCCGCGGTCCATGCCCTCGAGCTCGGAGATGAGGGCGACGGCCTCACGCGTGGGGGTTCCGCCGACCGCGGCGGACGGGTGCAGCGACTCCGCGAGCGCCAAAGACGACGCGTCGTCGGCGCTCACGCCGGTGACGTCGGTCGCGAGGTGCATGACGTTGGTGAGGTGCAGGACGAAGGGCGCCTCGGGGACGTTCATCGAGGAGCAGTGCGGTCGGAGCGCATCGGCGACGGAGCGCACGGCATATTCGTGCTCCTCGAGGTCCTTGCTCGACCGGGCCAGGGAGGCGGCGAGAGAGATGTCCTTGGCGTCGTCGCCCGTGCGCCGGATCGTGCCGGCGAGGACGCGGGAGGTGACCAGGCCCTGGTCGCGCCGGACGAGCAGCTCGGGCGTCGCGCCGACGAGACCGGCCACCGAGAATGTCCAGGTGTTGTCGTAGCGGGCGGCCAGCGCGGTCAGCAGCCAGCGGGCGTCGATCGGCGACTCGGTCCCGACCAGCAGGTCACGGGCGAGGACGACCTTGTCGAGGTCGCCCTCGCTGATCCGCCGCACCGCCTCGGCGACCGTGGTGCCCCACGTCGTCGGCGGCTGCGCGCCGTCGGCGAAGGTCACCCCGACGGGCGGCGCGGGCGGCTCGGTCGGTGCGACGCGCGGCACCGGCCCGAGCGTGGGCTCGTGCGCGATCGTCGTGACCCACCAGTGGTCGCCGCGGTGGCCGACGACGACCTCGGGCACGACGAAGACGGCCTCTTCGGCCGACTCGTCGGCGAAGGGCAGCGAGCCGAAGACGACCGGACCGGTGCCCGGGACGACGACGTCGTCGCGCACGACCGCGTGCGACGCCGTGCGTCGCCACCAGCTCTCCGCGTCGGCGAACCTGGTCGGGCCGGAGGCGGTGAAGGACGCCGCGCGGCCCCATCCGACGAGTCCCTCGCCGCGGCGCACCCAGGAGTAGAGGTCGGTGGCCGCCCGTGGCGGCAGCAGGGTGAGCAGGGTGCCGGGATTCGCGATGGCGGTGGTGCGCACGACGAGCGCCCCGCTGGCGGCGGGCACGGGTGGGGTGGACAGGGCGGTGGACATCGTCTTCAAGCGTACGGCCGCCCTCGGCCCGTATGCCGTGGACTCCCGACGTGCCATCGGTCACCTCCACCCCCCTTGCGTCCGCGGCAACGGCATACCGGTGTCCCTTCGGTGCGGACGTCGCGCGGGTGCGGGAGAATGGGGGCATGAGCCGCGCCAGCCTCGAGAAGGAACCCTCCGACGTCGCGTCGATGTTCGACGGGGTCGCGGCGAAGTACGACCTGACCAACGACGTCCTGTCGATGGGCCAGGACCGGCTGTGGCGCCGGGCCACCACGCGGGCCATCGACGCCCGTCCGGGGGAGCGTGTCCTCGACATCGCCGCAGGCACCGGGACGAGCTCGGAGCCGTTCGCCGACGCAGGCATCGAGGTCGTCCCCGCCGACTTCTCCCTGGGCATGCTGCAGGTCGGTCACCGGCGCCGACCCGATCTCGCCTTCACGGCCGCGGACGCCATGCGACTGCCCTTCGCCGACGGGTCCTTCGATGTCGTGACGATGGCGTTCGGACTGCGCAACGTCGCCGATCCCGAGGTCGCCCTCCGGGAGTTCCTCCGCGTCACGAAGCCGGGAGGCCGGCTCGTCGTCTGCGAGTTCTCCCAGCCGGTGAACCGTGCCTTCCGCGGTGTCTACCTCAACTACCTCATGCGAGCGCTGCCGTCGATCGCGCGGCGGACCTCCTCCAACCCCGACTCCTACGTCTACCTCGCGGAGTCGATCCGGGCCTGGCCCGACCAGCGGGCGCTCGGCCAGCGCCTGGCCGCGGCCGGCTGGCAGGGCGTCGAGTGGCGCAACCTCACCGGCGGCATCGTCGCCCTGCACCGGGCGACCAAGGCCGGCACACCCGCCGGTACACCCGCCGGCACACCCGCCCGCACCGCAGCCCCCTGACCCGACTCCACCCTCCGAGCCGCAGGTTAGGTGAGCCTCATCTGACATCCCTGAGGGTCGGGCTTAGACTTTCGAGGACGTTCGTGAACTTCTTCACAAGCAGCGAAGGCACCCCCCGTAGATGACCAGCAGCACCCGCTCCGGCTCCGCCGGGAGCACTCCGCTACGCGGGGAGTCGGCCGACGTCATCGTCGTCGGTGCCGGGCCCGGCGGTAGCGCGACGGCGGCCTACCTCGCCGACCACGGCCTCGACGTCGTCCTCCTCGAGAAGGCCGCCTTTCCCCGCGACAAGATCTGCGGCGACGGCCTCACGCCCCGGGCGACCAAGGAGCTCCTGTCGCTCGGCATCGACACGACGGGGTGGCAGCGCACGTTGGGCCTGCGCATCAAGGGCGGCGGCCACACCCTCCAGCTCGACTGGCCGCAGACCGACTCCTTCCCGTCCTACGGGCTGGTGCGCACCCGGAGCCAGTTCGACGAGACCCTGGCCCGGCACGCCGAGCGCAAGGGTGCCCTCCTCCAGGAGCGCACGAGCGTGACCGGCCCGCTGCGCGACGGGTCGGGACGCGTCTCTGGCGTCACCGCCAAGCGCCTCGACGAGTCCGGCCGCGACACCCTCGAGAGCGTGACCTATCGCGCGCCCGTCGTCATCGCCAGTGACGGCGTCTCCTCGCGGCTCGCGACGGCTGTCGGCCGGCCGAAGCGCGACGACCGTGTGATGGGGGTGGCGGTCCGGGCCTACTACACGACTCCGCGCCGCGACGACTACATGGAGTCCCACCTCGAGCTCTGGACCAAGAACGACGCCGGGAAGCGCATCCTCATGCCCGGCTACGGCTGGCTCTTCCCGCTCGAGGACGGCCGCACCAACGTCGGTCTGGGCACCCTCGACACGACCTCGGCGTTCCGCAAGACCGACTTCAAGGACGTCATGCGGCGCTGGGTCGAGGACATCGACGCCGACTGGCACCTCGAGCCCGACCTGTCGGCCGGGCCGATCCGCGGTGCAGCACTGCCCATGGGCTTCAACCGCACCCCGCTGTATGCCGATGGGCTGCTGCTCGTCGGCGACTCCGGTGGGATGGTCAACCCCTTCAACGGCGAGGGCATCGACTACGCCCTCGAGGCGGCTCGCGTCGGCGCCGAGGTCGTCGCGCAGGCGCTCGGTCGCCCGACCGGGGCCGCTCGGGAGCGCGTGCTGGCGCGCTACCCCAAGGCCATGAAGGACGAGCTGGGCGGCTACTTCACCCTCGGTCGCTGGTTCGCCCACGCCATCGGCAACCCGGAGGTCATGCGCCTCGCCACGAAGTACGGGCTCCCGCGCACGACGCTGATGCGGTTGCTGCTCAAGGTCATGGCCAACCTGCCGGAGCAGCGCGGGGGTCGGGTCGACGACCGGCTCATCCACGCCCTCTCGGCGATGGCACCCGACGCATGAGCGGCCCGAGCGCGTGTCACTGCGTCACCCTAGGATGGGATGTGTCCAGCGAGATCGCAGCAGCTGACCGTCCGCACGAGCCGATGAGACCCGACGAGATCCGAAAGGACGCCCGGCGATGACCAACTCCTACATCCCGCTCCTCTTCCTGCTCGCCATCGGTGCGGGGTTCGCGGTGCTGTCCGTCGGCACCAGCCTCGTGGTCGGGCCCAAGCGCTACAACCGCGCCAAGATGGAGGCCTACGAGTGCGGCATCCAGCCGACGCCGCACGCGTCCGGCGGCGGGCGCGTCCCGATCAAGTACTACCTGACGGCGATGCTCTTCATCGTCTTCGACGTGGAGAGCATCTTCCTCTATCCGTTCGCCGTCGCGTTCAACTCGCTGGGACTGTTCGCCCTCGTCGAAATGGTCCTGTTCATCCTCACCGTCTTCGTCGCCTACGCCTATGTGTGGCGCCGCGGCGGACTTGACTGGGACTAGGAGGTCTCCACACACCATGGGTATCGAAGAGAAGCTTCCCGCCGGTTTTCTGCTCTCGACCATCGAGGGCCTCGCGGGCTACATGCGCAAGTCCTCGATGTGGCCCGCCACCTTCGGGTTGGCCTGCTGCGCGATCGAGATGATGGCCGTCGGCACACCCGACTACGACATCGCCCGCTTCGGCATGGAACGGTTCTCCGCCACGCCGCGCCAAGCGGACCTGATGATCGTCGCCGGACGGGTCAGCCAGAAGATGGCGCCCGTCGTCCGCCAGGTCTACGACCAGATGCCGAACCCCAAGTGGGTCATCTCGATGGGCGTCTGCGCGAGCTCGGGCGGGATGTTCAACAACTACGCCATCGTCCAGGGCGTCGACCACATCATCCCGGTCGACATCTACCTACCGGGCTGCCCACCGCGCCCCGAGATGCTCCTCAACGCCATCATCACGCTGCACGAGCAGATCCAGGCGATGCCGCTCGGCGTCAACCGCGAGGAGGCCGCCCGGGTGGCCGAGGCGGCGGCGCTGGCCGCGACGCCCACGCACGCGATGAAGGGACTGCTCGCCTGATGGCCGACGAGAAGCTCGCGCCGACCGCGCACGCCTCGGGTCAGGAGTCGACGGAGGAGCACGCCGACAACCTGCCGGCCGCCCCCGGCACGACGCCCGATCCGGTCGTCGTCGGTCACCGCAGCGGGATGTTCGGTGCCGGGCAGGGCGGCGACACGACGGGATACGGCGGCCTGCAGTCGCCCATCCTCTTCCCCGGAGCGTCCCAGCGGCCCTACGGCGGTTTCTTCGACGACGTCGCCGACACGCTCGAGCGGGCACTCGTGGGTGGCAGCGCCTCCTTCTCCGAGGCCGTCGAGCGGGTCACGGTGGACCGTGGCGAGATGACGCTCTTCGTCCGCCGCGAGCACCTCGTCGAGGTCGCCCGGACCCTGCGCAACGACCCGGCCCTGCGCTTCGAGATGTGCACCGGCGTCTCGGGCGTGCACTACCCGTCGGAGACCGACCGCGAGCTGCACGCCGTCTACCACATGCTCTCGATCACCCACGGCAGCAAGCGGATCCGGCTCGAGGTCACCTGCCCGGACGCCGATCCGCATATCCCCTCGATCGTCGCGGTCTACCCCATGAACGACTGGCACGAGCGCGAGACGTGGGACATGTTCGGCATCCAGTTCGACGGCCACCCGGCGTTGACCCGGATCCTCATGCCCGACGACTGGCCGGGCCACCCGCAGCGCAAGGACTACCCCCTCGGCGGCATCCCCGTCGAATACAAGGGCGCCACCATCCCACCGCCGGACCAGCGGAGGTCCTACTCATGACCACTCAGCACACAGCCAGCGACCCCTACGCCACCTCGTCGGCCGACGAGACCTTCGCCGAGGGTGCCGCGGTCTTCAACGCCTCGGGCGGCGACTGGGACGACCTCGTCGACGAGGCGACCTCGCTCCACGAGGAGCGGATCGTCGTCAACATGGGCCCCCAGCACCCGTCGACGCACGGCGTCCTGCGACTCATCCTCGAGCTCGACGGCGAGTCGGTGACCGAGACCCGCGCGGGCATCGGCTACCTGCACACCGGCATCGAGAAGAACATGGAGTTCCGCACCTGGACCCAGGGCGTGACCTTCTGCACCCGGATGGACTACCTCACGCCGATGTTCCAGGAGACGGCGTTCTGCCTGGCGGTGGAGAAGCTCCTCGGTATCACCGACCAGATCCCCGAGCGCGCCTCAGTCATCAGAGTCCTCATGATGGAGCTGACCCGGCTCAGCTCGCACCTCGTCGCCCTCGCCACCGGTGGCCTGGAGATGGGTGCGACGACGGTGATGACCGTCGGGTTCCGCGAGCGCGAGCGAATCCTGTCGATCATCGAGATGATCACCGGACTGCGCATGAACAACGCCTACATCCGTCCTGGTGGCGTCGCCCAGGACCTGCCGCGCGGGGTCTACGACAAGATCCGCGACACGATGCCGCAGCTGCGTCGCGGGCTGCGGGAGCTCGAGCTGCTCCTCGTCGAGAACCCCATCCTCAAGGGGCGCACCGTCGACGTCGGGTTCCTCGACCTCACCGGGTGCATGGCCCTCGGGGTGACCGGCCCGATCCTGCGGTCCGCCGGGCTGCCGCACGACCTGCGCAAGTCCGCCCCCTACTGCGGCTACGAGGACTACGACTTCGACGTCATCACCCGGGACACGTGCGACGCCTACGGCCGCCTGCGGATCCGCATCGACGAGATGCACCAGTCGCTGCGGATCATCGAGCAGGCCACCGCCAAGCTCCAGGCGCACGCGCCCGGGTCGCCCGTCATGGTGGCGGACAAGAAGATCGCCTGGCCGGCCCAGCTGGCCATCGGCACCGACGGCCAGGGCAACAGCCTCGACCACATCCGCGAGATCATGGGCGAGTCGATGGAGTCGCTCATCCACCACTTCAAGCTGGTGACGGAGGGGTTCCGGGTGCCGCCCGGGCAGGTCTACGTCGCGGTCGAGAGCGCCAAGGGCGAGCTGGGCTGCCACGCCGTGTCCGACGGGGGCACGAGGCCGTTCCGGGTGCACTTCCGTGACCCGTCCTTCAACAACCTGCAGGCGGTCGCCGCGATGTGCGAGGGCGGTCAGATGGCCGACGTGATCGTCGCCGTCGCCTCCATCGACCCGGTGATGGGAGGGGTCGACCGCTGATGACGACCGACCAGACGGCATCCGGCCACCTCACGGTCAGCGCCGAGAGCAAGTCGCCCTACCCCGCCGACGTCCTCGCCCAGCTCCACGAGGACGCGGCGCTGGTCATCGCGCGCTACCCCCAGCCGCGCTCGGCGCTGCTGCCGCTGCTGCACCTCGTGCAGAGCGTCGACGGCTATGTCTCGGGCCGCGGGATCGCGCTCTGCGCCGAGCTGCTCGACCTCGAGACCGCGGAGGTGAGCGGGGTCGCCACGTTCTACACGCAGTACAAGCGCCACCCCAACGGCGAGTTCACGGTCGGGGTCTGCACCAACACCCTGTGCGCGATCATGGGCGGCGACCAGATCTGGGAGTCCGTGAGCGATCACCTCGGTGTCGGTCACGACGAGACCACCTCCGACGGCAAGATCACCCTCGAGAGGGTCGAGTGCAACGCGGCGTGCGACTACGCGCCGGTCGTGATGGCCAACTGGGAGTTCTTCGACAACCAGACCCGTGAGTCCACGATCGAGCTCGTCGACGACCTGCGGGCCGGCCGCTCGGTTGCCCCCACTCGCGGCGCCCGCTCGGTCTCCACGTTCAAGCAGGTCTCACGCGTCCTCGCCGGCTTCAGCGACGGTCTCGCCGACGAGGGCGTGGGCGCCGGACCGGCCTCCCTGGTGGGCCTGCGGCTCGCGCACGAGCACAACTGGAAGGCACCCGGCCGGGGGGACGTGGGCGACGAGCACTCGCCGGACGCCAGCGCTGCGGGGCAGGCCGGCGGACTGACACCGGGTCTCACCTCGTCGACGGACACCCCCTCCAACGCGCCCGACGAGCGGCCCGGCCAGACGCCCACCACACCGACAACAACCACGGCGAAGGGTGACACGTGAGCACGCAGCTGAGCCCGATCCTGACCAAGTTCTGGGACCACCCGCAGTCCTGGACCCTCAAGACCTACGAGGCCAACGAGGGGTATGCCGCGCTGAAGAAGGCGCTTGGCATGAGCCAGCAGGAGATCGTCGCGATGACGAAGGACTCCGGGCTCCGCGGCCGCGGCGGTGCCGGCTTCCCGACCGGCATGAAGTGGGGCTTCCTCCCCCCGCCGGACGGTGGCCCCCGCTACCTCGTCGTCAACGCCGACGAGTCCGAGCCGGGCACGTGCAAGGACACCCCGCTGATGATGGCGGCGCCCCACTTCCTCATCGAGGGCATGATCATCACGTCCTACGCCATCGGCTGCAACCACGCGTTCATCTACATCCGCGGTGAGATCGTGCACGTCTACCGCCGGCTGATGAGGGCCGTCGAGGAGGCGTATGCCGCGGGCCACCTCGGCAAGGACATCCACGGCACCGGGTTCGACCTCGACATCACCGTGCACGCGGGCGCCGGGGCCTACATCTGCGGTGAGGAGACGGCGCTGCTCGACTCGCTCGAGGGACGTCGGGGCCAGCCGCGCCTCAAGCCGCCGTTCCCCGCCGTCGCCGGTCTCTACGCGCGCCCGACCGTGGTCAACAACGTCGAGTCCATCGCCTCGGTGCCGCCGATCCTGCTGCACGGTTCCGAGTGGTTCAAGGACATGGGCACCGAGAAGTCCACCGGCTTCGGCATCTTCAGCCTGTCCGGTCACGTCAACCGCCCGGGCCAGTTCGAGGCGCCCCTCGGCATCACGCTGCGCGAGCTGCTCGAGATGGCCGGGGGGATGCGTGGGGGCAAGAAGCTGAAGTTCTGGACCCCGGGCGGCTCGTCGACGCCGCTCTTCACCGACGAGCACCTCGACGTGCCACTGGATTTCGAGTCCGTCGGCGCGGCCGGCTCCATGCTGGGCACCCGCGCGCTGCAGATCTTCGACGAGACCACGTGCGTCGTGCGCGCCGTCGAGCGCTGGACCGACTTCTACAAGCACGAGTCCTGCGGCAAGTGCACCCCGTGCCGGGAAGGCACCTGGTGGCTCTCGCAGATCCTCGAGCGGCTGGAGCACGGTCAGGGGAGCGAGGCCGACGTCGACAAGCTGCTCGACATCTGCGACAACATCCTCGGTCGGTCGTTCTGCGCCCTGGGCGACGGTGCGACGTCGCCGATCACCAGCAGCGTGCAGTACTTCCGCGAGGAATACCTCGAGCACCTGCGGCTGGGGCACTGCCCGTTCGACCGGGATGCCTCGTCCTACTTCGCCAGCGACAAGGAGTCGGCGTCCGCATGACGACCACACCCACCACGAGCCCCAGCGCGGGCGGCAACGCCGTCAGCAGCGGTGGCAACGCCGCGACGCCGGTCCGCGCGGCGGGCGTCAACGTCACGATCGACGGCGTCCCGGTCTCGGTGCCGAAGGGGACCCTCGTCATCCGGGCCGCGGAGCAGGTCGGGGTGCAGATCCCGCGGTTCTGCGACCACCCGCTGCTCGAGCCTGTGGGCGCCTGCCGCCAGTGCCTGGTCGACGTCTCGACGCCGGGCCCCGACGGCACCATGCGGGCCATGCCGAAGCCGCAGGCATCCTGCACGATGAGCGTGTCCGAGGGGATGCAGGTCAAGACGCAGCACACCTCTGCGGTGGCCGACAAGGCGCAGCACGGCGTGATGGAGCTGCTGCTGATCAACCACCCGCTCGACTGCCCCGTCTGCGACAAGGGCGGCGAGTGCCCCCTGCAGAACCAGGCGATGAGCAACGGCCGGGCCGTCTCGCGCTTCCAGGACGTCAAGCGCACCTATCCCAAGCCGATCAAGATCTCGAGCCAGGTCCTCCTCGACCGCGAGCGATGCGTCCTCTGCGCGCGGTGCACGCGCTTCTCCGACCAGATCGCGGGAGACCCCTTCATCGCGCTCGTCGAGCGTGGTGCGCTGCAGCAGGTCGGCATCTACGAGAGCCAGCCGTTCGAGTCCTACTTCTCCGGCAACACCGTCCAGATCTGTCCGGTCGGGGCCCTGACCGGCGCGGCATACCGCTTCCGCTCGCGGCCCTTCGACCTCGTGTCGACGCCGACGATCTGCGAGGGCTGCGCGTCCGGTTGCGCGATCCGCACCGATCACCGTCGCGGCACCGTCCTGCGCCGGATGGCGGCCAACGACCCCAGCGTCAACGAGGAGTGGAACTGCGACAAGGGGCGCTGGGCCTTCATGTGGCCCACGCTCGACGACCGCCTCGGCGTGCCGCTCGTGCGCGACGAGAACGGCGAGCTGCAGGCGTCGGGGTGGCCGGAGGCCCTCGAGGCCGCGGCCGCGGGTCTGCGACGCTCGCGGGCCGCGGGTGTCCTCGTGGGTGGTCGCGTCACCGCGGAGGACGCCTACGCCTACGGCAAGTTCGCGCGAGTTGCGTTGCACACCAACGATGTCGACTTCCGGGCGCGCCCCCACTCCGCCGAGGAGCTCGACTTCCTGTCGACCCACGTCGTGACCACGGGACCCGAGAGCGGCGCCGTGACCTTCAGTGACCTCGAGCAGGCCGCCGCGGTCCTGCTCGTCGGCTTCGAGCCCGAGGACGAGGCGGCGATCGTCTTCCTGCGCCTGCGGAAGGCTGTCCGCAAGAACCGCACCGCGGTGTACGCCGTCGCGCCCTTCACCAGCCGCGGCCTGCACAAGCTGTCGGGCACGCTGCTGCCCACCGCCCCCGGAGCCGAGACGGCGACCCTCGCCGAGCTCGGCTCGATGCGCGTCGGTCAGCATGCCGAGTCCGCCCTCGCCGAGGGCGGCATCATCCTGGTCGGCGAACGGTTGGCGACGGTCCCCGGGGCCCTCTCGGCCGCAGCGGCCCTCGCCGGACGCACCGGCGCCCGCCTGGCCTGGATCCCGCGCCGGGCCGGCGAGCGAGGGGCCCTGGAGAACGGCGCCGTCGGCGCACTGCTGCCGGGTGGTCGCCCGTCGGCCGACCCGAGCGCCCGCGCCGAGGTCGCCGAGGTCTGGGACGTCGTCGGCCTCCCCGAGACCCCCGCCCGTGACACGGCGGCGATCGTCGCCGCCGCCTGCTCCGGAGCCATCGACGCTCTGGTCATCGGCGGCGTCGACCCGGCCGACCTCGGCCTCGACACCATCGAGGAGGCGCTGGCCAAGACCTTCGTCGTCTCCCTCGAGGTGCGCGAGTCCGCCGTCACAGCGATCGCCGACGTGGTGCTGCCCGTCGCCCCCCCGTCCGAGAAGGTCGGCACGTTCGTCAACTGGGAGGGCCGGCAGCGGCACTTCGAGGCGGCGCTCGTGACCAACGCGATGAGCGACCACCGGGTGCTCGACATGCTCGCGGCCGAGCTCGGCTTCTTCCTCGAGACCAAGACCCAGCGCCAGGTCCACTCGCAGTGGGAAGCCCTCGGGCCGTGGAGCGGCACCCGCCCGGTCCGGACCCCGGCCACCAGCGCGTATGCCGCCCCGGCCACCGGCCCTGGGTCGGCCACCGATCCGGCGTCCTCCGGCGATCCGGCGTCGGGCGACTTCGTCCTCGCCACCTGGGCGACCCTGCTCGACAAGGGCCGCCTCCAGGACGGCGAGCCCTTCCTCGCGGGCACGGCTCCGAAGGCTGTCCTACGGGTCAACGCGGCCGGCGCCCTGCGCATCGGCGCCGACCACGGCGACCACGTCCGGGTCAGCACCGCGCACGGGTCGCTCAGCGTCCCGCTGGAGCTGACCCCCGATGCCGTCGACGGGGTCGTCTGGCTGCCGACGAACTCCGCCGGGTCGCAGATCAGGACTACCCTCGGCGTCGGCGCAGGCGCCCGAGTCACCGTCACCAAGGAAGTCACCGTCACCAAGGAAGGGGTCCGCTGATGTCTCAGCTGCTGGCCCAGCTGCCCGGCCTCGTCGCCCAGGTGCCCGGCCTCCCTGCCGCCGGCTCCCTCGTGATCCCGCTGGTCGACAACCCCAAGGCCGACTTCTCCGACACACCGTGGTGGCTGTCGCTGATCAAGGCCCTGCTCATCTTCGTCTACCTGCTCATCAGCACCCTGCTGGTCATCTGGTTCGAGCGGCGCGTCATCGGTCGGATGCAGCAGCGTCCCGGCCCCAACCGAGCCGGACCGTTCGGGCTGCTCCAGACCCTCGCCGACGGCCTGAAGTCGATGCTCAAGGAAGACGTCACCCCGGCCGCGGCCGACAAGATCATCTTCACCCTGGCGCCGCTCATCACCGCGACGATGGCGTTCGTCTCGTTCGCGATCATCCCGATGGGCAACAAGGCGTCGATGTTCGGCCACATGACGCCGCTGCAGCTGACCGACTTCCCGATCGCCGTGCTGCTCGTGCTCGCCGTCGGCTCGGTGGGGGTCTACGGCATCGTCCTCGCGGGCTGGTCCTCCGGCTCCACCTATCCCCTGCTCGGGGGGCTGCGCTCGACCGCCCAGGTGATCTCCTACGAGATCGCGATGGGCCTCAGCCTCGTCGCGGTCTTCATCTACAGCGGCTCGATGTCGACCTCGCAGATCGTCTCCGGACAGTCCTCGCTCTGGTACATGATCCCGGCGTTCTTCTCCTTCGCCGTCTACCTCGTGACGATGGTCGGTGAGACCAACCGGCTGCCCTTCGACCTCGCCGAGGGCGAGGGTGAGCTCACCGGTGGGTTCCACACCGAGTACGGCTCGATGCGCTTCGCGATGTTCTTCCTCGGGGAGTACATCAACATGTTCACCGTCGCCGCGCTGGCGACGACGGTGTTCCTCGGCGGCTGGCAGGCCCCGCCGCTGGTCTCGCTGATCAACAACAACATGTTCAGCGGTGGCTGGTGGGGCATCTTCTGGTTCACCGCCAAGCTGTGGACCTTCATGTTCTTCTTCGTCTGGCTGCGTGGCTCGCTGCCGCGGGTGCGCTACGACCAGTTCATGCGCTTCGGCTGGAAGTTCCTCATCCCGATCACGCTCCTCTGGGTCGTTGCCGTGGCGTTCATCCGCGGCTCCCAGAACGGCTGGTTCGGTGGTGGTCAGGTGACCGTCCCCGGCGTCAACCGGGTGATACCGACGGCCACCCTGTTCGCCGTGGGGGTGATCGCCGTCGTCGCGCTCGCCGTCTCGTGGGTCTGGGACAACCGGCGGGCGGACGAGGAGGCTCGGGCGGTCACCAACCGGGTGCCGACGGAGATCGACCCCTTCGCCGGCGGATACCCTGTTCCGCCCCTGCCGGGACAGACGCTCAGGGAGCCCATCCGGGCGTCCGCTGCCGCGATCTACACCCGCGACGGCCGTGAGCCCGACGCCGTCCCGGTCGGCGTGCCCGCCGGGGTGGGCGCCGGTTCCGCGACCGTCACCGGCAGCGTGACCGGCACCGCGTCCGGAGCTGGCTCGACCGCCACCATCACGACACCGAAGGAGGATGGCCGTGGCTGACGACACCACCCAGCCACCTACCCCCCCCGCCACCCCACCGGCAAAACGTCAGGTGCCGCCGATGTCCCGCCCGGTCCCCGGCAGCGGTGACGGGCGTCCGACCTCGTCCTCGTCGTCGGTCCCGGAGCGTCAGGGTGGCGGTATCGCCGACTTCCTCGCCCCCTTGGGCGGCTTCGGCGTGACCTTCGCGACGATGTTCCGCAAGGTCCTGACCGAGGAGTATCCCGAGGTCAAACGGCCCACCGAGGCCCGCTACCACGGTCGTCACCAGCTCAACCGGCACCCGGACGGCCTCGAGAAGTGCATCGGGTGCGAGCTCTGCGCCTGGGCCTGCCCGGCCGACGCCATCCTCGTCGAGGGCGCGAGCAACGACGACACCCCGATCGCGGAGGGCGGTACCGGTCGGTTCTCGCCCGGCGAGCGTTTCGGTCGCGTCTACCAGATCAACTACTTGCGCTGCATCTTCTGCGGGCTGTGCATCGAGGCCTGCCCGACCCGGGCACTGACGATGACCAACGTCTACGAGCTCGCGGACAACAACCGTGGCGACCTCATCTTCACCAAGGACCAGCTGCTCGCCCCGGTGCAGGAGGGCATGCTGCCGTCGCCGCACCCGATGGTCGACGGGATGGAGGAGCGCGACTACTACCTCGGCAAGGTCACCGGCTCGACCCGTGAGCAGGAGGCCTGGGCCCACGACCACGCCGACGAGGTCGCCTCTCTCGAGAGCAACCGCCGATGACCGGCACCGGCGAGGCTGTCGGTTTCTGGATCCTCGGCACCCTCATGGTGGTCGCGGCGCTCGGGCTGGTCTTCGTCCGCAAGGCCGTCCACGCCGCCCTGTGCATGGCCTTCGTGATGATCAACCTCGGCGTCCTCTATGTCATGGAGCAGGCGGAGTTCCTCGGCATCGTCCAGATCTTCGTCTACACCGGCGCCGTGATGATGCTCTTCCTCTTCGTGCTGATGCTCGTCGGCATCGACTCCTCCGACTCCATCGTCGAGACGATCAAGGGCCAGCGGGTCGCGGGCTACGTCCTCGGCCTCGGTCTCGCCGTCGTGATGTTCCTCGCGCTCGGCAGCATCACCCTGCCGGCGACCAAGGGGCTCGAGGCGGTCAACAACCCCGCCGACGGTGGCGGCAACATCAGCGGTGTGGCGTTCCTCGTCTTCGGCAAGTACGTCTGGGCCTTCGAGCTCACCTCCGCCCTGCTGATCACCGCGGCGATCGGGGCCATGGTGCTGGCTCACCGCCAGCGGCTGACCGAGAAGCTCAGCCAGCGGGAGTGGTCGCAGCGACGGGTCCGCGAGAACACCTACGTCGCCGGCCTGCCGGCGCCCGGGGTCTACGCGCGCCACAACGCGGTCGACACCCCGGCCCTGCTCCCCGACGGCACACCGAGCGAGCTGTCGGTCTCGCGGGTCCTGGTCTCCCGTGACCAGGTCGCCACGCCGATCACCTTCCACGCCGCCGAGCAGGCCATCGAGGCCGAGATCGAGGACGGGAGCGCCCGATGAGCCTCAGCCACTACATCTACCTCGCGACGATCCTCTTCTCGATCGGCGCGGTCACGGTGCTGCTGCGCCGTAACGCGATCATCGTCTTCATGGGCGTCGAGCTGATGCTCAACGCGACCAACCTCGCCTTCGTCACCTTCGCCCGCGTCCACGGCACCCTGGACGGACAGGTCATTGCACTCTTCGTTATGGTCGTCGCTGCGGCCGAGGTCGTCGTCGGGCTCGCCATCATCATGGCGATCTTCCGGGCCCGCCGGTCGGCCTCCGTCGACTCCGCCAACCTGATGAAGCTGTAAGGAGCGACCAGGAGTGCACACACTCACCAACGGACTCGGTGCGTATGCCGGGCCGGTCGCCCTCGCTGGGGAGGGGCCGGTGACCGCCGTCACGGCGTCGGGCATCACGGCATACGCCTGGCTGCTCGTCGCGCTCCCCGCGCTGGGGGCCGCCATCCTGCTCGTGGGTGGCAAGCGCACCAACGCGTTCGGACCCCTCCTCGCGACCCTGCTGTCCTGGGGCTCGTTCGTCGTGGGTCTGCTCGTCGTCATCTCGATGGCCGGCCGCGCGGACGCCGACCGGGCCGCCCACCTCCACCTCTTCTCGTGGATCAACGTCGGCTCCTTCAACCTCGACGCCGGCCAGCGCCTCGACCCGCTGTCGATGGCCTTCGTGCTGCTCATTACGTTCGTCGGGTCGCTCATCCACGTCTACTCCTTGGGCTACATGAAGGACGACCCCGACAAGCGGAAGTTCTTCGCCTACCTCAACCTCTTCGTCGCGGCGATGCTGCTCCTGGTCACGGCCGACAGCTACCTGCTGCTCTACGTCGGCTGGGAGGGCGTCGGCCTCGCGTCGTGGCTGCTGATCGGGTTCTGGAACGACAACCCGGCGTATGCGACGGCTGCCAACAAGGCCTTCATCGCCAACCGCGTGGGTGACCTCGGGCTGTCCGTCGCGATCATGATCATGTTCTTCCAGTTCGGCCACGTGGACTTCGCCTCCGTCGACGCCGGGGCCGCCAACGCCAGCCCGGGGGCGCTCACCGCGATGGGCCTCTTCCTGCTCCTCGGGGCCTGCGGCAAGTCGGCCCAGTTCCCCCTGCAGAGCTGGCTCGGCGACGCGATGGCCGGCCCGACACCGGTGTCCGCGCTGATCCACGCGGCGACCATGGTGACGGCGGGCGTCTACCTCGTCGTGCGCAGCCACGCCATCTTCGAGGGATCGCCCACCGCGCAGCTGGTCGTCGTCATCGTCGGCGCGATCACCCTGCTCTTCGGGGCCGTCGTCGGGTGCGCGAAGGACGACATGAAGAAGGCGCTCGCCGCCTCGACGATGAGCCAGATCGGCTACATGATGCTGGCCGCCGGACTCGGTCCGGTCGGCTATGTGTTCGCGATCTTCCACCTGCTCACCCACGGCTTCTTCAAGGCCGGGATGTTCCTCGGCGCCGGTTCGGTCATGCACGGGATGAACGACCAGGTCAACATGAGGCGCTTCGGTGGTCTGCGCACGGTCATGACGATCACCTGGGCCACCTTCATGATGGGGTGGCTCGCCATCCTCGGCGTCCCACCCTTCGCCGGCTACTGGTCCAAGGACAAGATCATCGAGGCCGCGTTCATCGGGGAGGGCTGGCGGCCGTGGGTCTTCGGCCTGGCCGCACTCATCGGTGCGGGTATCACGGCGTTCTACATGTCGCGCCTGTTCTTCATGACCTTCCACGGCAAGAAGCGCTGGACCGAGGACATCCACCACCCGCACGAGTCCCCGTTGACGATGACGATCCCGATGATGGTGCTCGCGTTCGGCTCCGTGGTCCTCGGCGCCATCCTCGGCTTCGGCCAGACCAGCCTGCTCCAGTCGTGGTTGAACCCCGTGTTCGGGATCACGGCAGGGACGGAAGGGGAACCGGTGCTGCCGGCCAACCTCCTGCTCGGGCTCACCCTGGTGCTCGTCCTCGCCGGGGCCGGGCTCGCGTGGGTCCGCTACGTGCGTGACGTCGTGCCGGAGATCGCCCCCCACGGCAACCTCGTGACCCAGGCGGCCCGCAACGACCTCTACCAGGACGCCGTCAACGAGGGCGCCCTGATGCGGCCCGGCATCCACCTCACCCGCTCCCTCGTCTTCACCGACACCCGGGGCATCGACGGGGCGGCGAGCGGGCTCGGCGCCCTCGTCATCGGGGCCTCGACCAGGCTGCGCAAGCTCCAGAACGGCTACGTCCGCAGCTATGCCCTGACGATGCTGGCCGGCGTCGTCATCATCCTCGGTGCCGTCTGGGTGATGCAGTGATGAACCAGTTCCCCTGGCTGACCCTGATGGGGCTCGTCCCCCTCGTCGGCGCGATCGTGGTCTGGGTCCTGCCCGCCGGGCTCGCACCCCGGGCCAAGCAGATCGCGCTGGGCTTCTCGCTCGTGACGCTCGCGCTGACGGTCGCCGCCGCCCTCACCTTCTCGCCGCACTCCACGGCGCAGTTCCAGCTCGTCGAGCAGCACCAGTGGATTCCCCAGTTCGGCGTCAGCTATGCGCTCGGCGTCGACGGGATCGCCCTGGCGCTGATCCTCATGGCGACGATCCTCACCCCGATCTGCCTGCTCGCCGCCTGGCACGACCTGCCGGGCGAGGAGGGGACCTCACGGGAGAAGAACTACTTCGCCCTCATGCTCGTCCTCGAGACGTTCATGGTAGGGGTCTTCGCGGCCACCGACGTGTTCCTCTTCTACGTCTTCTTCGAGGCCATGCTCATCCCGGTCTACTTCCTCATCGGCCAGTACGGCGGCCAACGGCGCCAGGCCGCCGCGGTGAAGTTCCTGGTCTTCTCGCTCGCGGGCGGGCTGATCATGCTGGCTGCGGTCATCGGGTTGTACACCCAGGGCCCCGGCGGGGTCGACGGGTTCCTCGTCCAGAAGCTCACCGGGCTCCACCTGAGCGAGTCGACCGGACGGCTCCTCTTCCTCGGGTTCTTCATCGCCTTCGCGGTCAAGGCCCCGATGTTCCCCGTCCACACCTGGCTCCCGGACGCGGCCACCGAGGCCAAGCCGGCGACTGCTGTCCTGCTCGTCGGCGTGCTCGACAAGGTCGGCACCTACGGCATGATCCGCTTCTGCCTCCAGCTGTTCCCGGAGGCCTCGAAGTGGGCGACCCCCGTCGTCATCGTCCTCGCGGTGATCTCGGTCCTCTACGGCGCCCTGCTCGCGATCGGCCAGACGGACATCATGCGGCTGATCTCCTACACCTCGATCAGCCACTTCGGCTTCATCGTCCTCGGCATCTTCGCGATGACGACGACGGGCGGCGCGGGCGCGACCCTCTACATGGTCAACCACGGGTTCACCACGGCCGCCCTCTTCCTCTTCGCCGCGATGCTCGTCAACCGGCGGGGCAGTAAGCGGATCGAGGACTTCGGCGGGTGGCAACGGGTCACACCCCTGCTCGCAGGGTCCTTCCTCGTGGCCGGCCTGTCCGGTCTCGCCCTTCCGGGGCTTGGGGCCTTCATCGCCGAGTTCCTCACCCTCGTGGGCACCTTCCAGCGCTACCAGGTGGCGGCCGTCATCGCGACGATCGGCATCATCCTCGCGGCGCTCTACATCCTGCTGATGTTCAAGAAGATGATGACCGGGCCGAAGCCGGACCTCGCGAAGGGGACCCCTGACCTCGGGGCGCGCGAGAAGTGGGTCGTCGTCCCGCTCATCGCCCTGTTCCTCGTGCTCGGCTTCTACCCCAAGCCGGTCATGGACATCATCAACCCGGCCATCCGCACCACCCTCGGCTACGTCGGGGTCACCGACCCGGCGTCCGTCGTCACGGTCGCGGACCCGGCCCAGCCGACGACAGGAGTCACCAAGTGATCCCGGCCCTCGGTGCTCAATACCTCGGTGCCCAGCTCCCCGGCGTCGACCTCGTCCCCGCGACCTTCAACTATGCCGCGCTGTCCCCGATCCTGGTCGTCCTCGGCGTCGCGACGGTCGGGGTGCTGGTGGAGGCGTTCGTCCCGCTGAGGTCGCGGTATGCCGCGCAGGTGGGCCTCACGCTCGCCGGGCTCGTCGCGGCCTTCCTCCTCCTCGTCCTGCTGGCGGTCAACCACCAGACGGCCACCGCCGGTCTCAAGGTGCTCGGAGGGGCCGTCCTCGGGTCGGTCATCATCGACGGTCCCGCCCTGTTCCTCCAGGGCACCATCCTGGTCTTCGCCATCCTCGGCGTCCTGACGATGGCCGAACGCCTCGGCGGCGTGGGCGCCGACGCTTTCACCCCGATGGGCTCGGCCACCCCCGGCTCGGGCCAGGAGGCGCTGGCGCTGCGCGCCGGGTCGATGACGTCCGAGGTCTTCCCCCTGACCCTGTTCGCCGTCGCCGGGATGATGCTCTTCCCGTCCGCCGGTGACCTCTTGACGATGTTCATCTCGCTCGAGGTCCTGTCCCTGCCGCTCTACCTCCTGACCGGTCTGGCCCGGCGCCGGCGCCTGATCTCCCAGGAGGCCTCGCTGAAGTACTTCCTCCTCGGCGCCTTCTCGTCGGCGTTCTTCCTCTTCGGCACGGCCCTGCTCTACGGCTACTCCGGCTCGGTCTACCTCCCCGACATCGCCGCGGCGATCCCGCAGGGGGGGTCCGAGCTCAACGGGCTCCTCGTCCCCGGCGTGTTCCTCGTCGCCGTCGGGCTGCTCTTCAAGGTCGGTGCGGTGCCGTTCCACTCGTGGATCCCCGACGTCTACCAGGGCGCGCCGACGCCCGTCACCGGCTTCATGGCCGCCGCCACCAAGCTCGCCGCCTTCGGGGCCATCCTGCGCGTGGTCTACGTCGGCATCGAGTCCGCCCGCTGGCAGTGGTCGCCGGCGATCGCCGTCGTCGCGATCCTGACGATGGTCGTGGGCGCCGTCCTGTCGGTCACGCAGACCGACGTCAAGCGGCTGCTCGCGTACTCCTCGATCGCGCACGCCGGCTTCATCCTCGTCGGCGTCCTCGCCTTCGACCGGACGGGCGTGAGCGGCGTGATGTTCTACCTCGTCAGCTACGGCCTGACGACGATTGCCGCCTTCGCCATCGTCGGGCTGGTCCGCGCCGACGGCGCCGAGGCGACGCACCTGTCGCAGTGGGCGGGTCTGGGGAGACGCCACCCGTGGACGGCGGGGACGTTCGCCTTCCTGCTGCTCGCGTTCGCCGGCATCCCGCTCACCTCCGGTTTCACCGCCAAGTTCGCGGTCTTCGAACCGGCCCTGCGTTCCGGGGCCACCGGCACGATCATGGTCGTGGTCGGACTGCTCGCCAGTGCGGTCACCGTGTTCGTCTACGTGCGCATCATCGTGCTGATGTACTTCACCGACTCGCAGAACGACGCGGTGGCCGTCGTCACCCCCTCGGTGATGACCACGATCGCGATCACCTTCGGCGCGGCGATGACGTTGGTCCTCGGGGTGTGGCCGACCGAGCTGCTGCAGCTGTCCGCGTCGGCATCCCAGTTCCTGCGATGACGCGGCCATGACCTCTGCTGCCCCCCCGGTCTTCGCGCTCCCCGGGGTCGGTCCCGAGCTCGCGGACCGCCTGCACGCTGGCCTGTCGCGTGTCGACACCCTCATTCGCGAGGTCGTCGACCACGACGACCCGCTCATCGCCGACGCCTCGGGCCACCTGCTGGCCGCGGGCGGCAAGCGCCTGCGTCCCATCCTCACGCTGCTCGTCTCGGAGCTGGGCTCCGGGATCTCGGACGACGTCGTCCGTGCCGCCGCCGGGGTCGAGCTCACCCACCTCGCCTCGCTCTACCACGACGACGTGATGGACGAGGCCGACGTGCGCAGGGGCGTGGTGAGTGCCAACGCGAGCTACGGCAACTCGGTGGCGATCCTGATCGGCGACCTGCTCTTCGGGAAGGCCTCGGAGCTCATCGCCGACCTCGGTCCGGACGCCGTGCGGATCCAGGCGCGGACCTTCGTCCGGCTGTGCGGCGGGCAGATCCGCGACGACCGTCCGTGCCCGCCCGGCGCTGACCCGGTCGACTACTACCTCGGGGTCCTCGCCGACAAGACCGGGGCGCTGATCGCCACGGCGGCCCGCTACGGCGCGATGTTCGGCGGATGCTCAGCCGAGGTGGTCGGTCTCGCCACGGCATACGGCGAGCAGCTGGGCGTTGCGTTCCAGCTGGCCGACGACCTCATCGACATCTCCTCGGAGGCGACCGAGACGGGCAAGACACCCGGCACCGACCTGCGCGAGGGTGTCGACACCCTCGCCGCGCTCCACGCCAAGGCATCGACCGACCCGCAGGACGCCCGGCTGCGTGAGCTCCTGGGCGCCGACCTGCGCGACCCCGACCGGCACGCCGAGGCGCTCGCCCTGCTGCGAATCAACCCGGCACTGGAACGGGCGCGGACCGAGACCCAGGCGGTCGGCCACTCGGCGAGCGCCCTGCTCGACGCCCTGCCGGAGTCGTCGGCGCGCACCGCCCTGCAGACCCTCGTCCGGTCGGTCACCGACCGCGTCGGCTGACCGCCGCGTCGGTTGACCGCTCAGGTCCTAGGCTGAGGGGGTGCCCAGCATCCTCACCGTCAACCTCGGCCACCTCCGACCCATCCGCTCCTCGAAGAACCTGCCGACGGGGATCGAGAAGCGGCCCGTCGACGGACCGGTCGAGGTGCGGGCGCCGGGGCCGAAGCACGGTGGCCTGGGCAGCGGGATCGTCGGGGACGAGATCGGTGACAGCAGGCACCATGGCGGCAACGTCCAGGCGGTCTACGCGTATGCCCGTGAGGAGCTCGACGGCTTTGCCGAGGTGCTCGGCCGCCCGCTCGACAACGGTGCCTTCGGCGAGAACCTCACGACGAGCGGCCTCGTCGTCAGCGACGCGCTGATCGGCGAACGGTGGCAGGTCGGGCCGACCGTCGTGCTGCAGGTCACCGCGCCGCGGATCCCCTGCGGCACCTTCCGGGCCCACATCGGGAAGCAGGGCTGGCTGAAGACCTTCACGCAGACCGCCCTCTCGGGGGCCTACCTCAGCGTCGTGACCCCGGGACTCGTGCAGGCGGGCGACGAGGTCGTCGTGCTGCACCGGCCCGGGCACGGGGTGCGCACGTCCGACGTCTTTCGTGCCCTGACGCTGGAGCCCGACCTGCTGCCCGGGCTGCTGGCGGCCGGCGACGACCTGGACGGGGAGACGCGGGAGATGGCCGAGCAGGGGCGGACGTTCTCGATCGGCTGACTCCTGCGGATACCCGGTCGGGCGGGCGGGTAGGGTCGATCCGTGGCCTCGCTGACGAACGCCGACCTCGAGCGACTGGATCGCGCGACCGCCGGGGTTGCGGCGCCGTTCGCGGTCGTCGACCTGAGCGCACTCCGCACGAACGCCGACGACCTCGTGCGCCGGGCCGGTGAGATGCCCATCCGGGTGGCCTCCAAGTCGGTCCGCGTCCGGGCACTGCTCGACGAGACGTTGCGGCGCAAGGGTTTTCGTGGCGTCATGGCCTACTCGTTGCGCGAGGCCATCTGGCTCGCGCGCGAGGGTCACGACGACATCCTGATGGGCTACCCGAGCGTCGACGCCCTCGCGCTGGCGGAGCTCTCCGGAGACCCTCTGCTCGCCCGGGCCATCACGCTCATGGTCGACTCCGCCGAGCACCTCGAGCTGCTGGCGGCTGCTGCGACGGGGCGGCAGCAGCTCCGCGTCTGCCTCGACGTCGACGCGTCGCTGCGCCTCGGCAGGGTCCACCTCGGGGTCCGCCGCTCGCCACTGCGCTCTCCCGTCGACGCCGCGGTGCTCGCCGAGGCGGCCGTCACCGCCGGCTTCGCCGTCGTCGGTCTGATGTTCTACGACGCCCAGATCGCCGGGCTCCCCGACACCTCGTTCCCCGTGCGCCTCGTCAAGCAGCTCTCCGACCGCGACCTGCGCACCCGCCGCTCGGCCGTCGCCGAGGCGGTCCGTTCCGTGGCCGGGGTCGCCCTGGAGATCGTCAACGGGGGCGGCACGGGCAGCCTCCACATCACCGGGCAGGACCCCGTGCTCACCGAGCTCGCCGCCGGGTCGGGCCTCTACGGCCCCACCCTGTTCGACGGCTACCGCGACTTCCGCCCGACGCCGGCCGCCGTCTTCGCGCTGCCCGTGGTCCGACGACCCGGGCCGGGGATGGTCACCGCCTTCGGCGGGGGGTATGTGGCGAGCGGCGCACCAGGCTGGTCCCGGGTGCCCCAACCCGTGGCGGCACAACGGTTGCGTCTGAGGAAGAACGAGGGCACCGGCGAGGTGCAGACTCCGCTGCTGGGGCGGGCGGTGGACACGATGGGTCTCGGTGACCGGGTGTGGCTGCGGCATGCCAAGGCCGGCGAGCTGATGGAGCGCTTCACCGAGGTGCACCTCGTGGAGGGCGAGCGGGTCACAGGCACCGTGCCGACCTACCGCGGTGAGGGCTGGAGCTTCGGATGAGCCTTGGCGCGCCGGTGCCGGCGCTCCTCTCGGGTCGCCGGCAGGCGTGGACGAACTGGGCCGGCAACCAGCGGGCGACCCCGCTCGTGGCCGTGCCGGAGTCCGAGGACGAGGTCGCCCGGCTGCTCGGCGCGGCCCGGGATGGCGGCCTGACGGTCAAGCCGGTCGGCGCCGGGCACTCGTTCACGGACGTGGCCGTGACCGACGGTGTCCAGGTGCGTCTCGACCGGATCGCGGGGGTCGTCGCGGTGGTTCAACCGGACGAGAGCGGTTGCGGCGAGGTGACCGTCCGTGCCGGGACGACCATCCGGGACCTCGCGAACGGGCTGCTCGGGCGCGGCCTGGCCCTGCCCAACCTCGGCGACATCGACCGGCAGACCATCGCGGGAGCGCTGGGCACCGGCACCCACGGCACCGGGCTCGGGCTCACCGGTCTCGCGGCCGGGGTGCGCCGGCTGCGGATCGCCCTGCCGGACGGTCGGGTCGTCGAGGCGTCGCCGGATCAGGAGCCCGAGCTCTTCCAGGCGGCGCGAATCTCGTTGGGAGCACTGGGAATCATGACCGAGGTCACCCTCGCGGTCGTCCCGGCGTTCCTGCTGCACGCGTGGGAGACACCGGAGCCGCTGGAGCCGCTGCTGGCGACGATCGGGTCCGAGGCCGAGGGCCACGACCACCTCGAGTTCTACTGGTTCCCCCACACCGACCGCGTGCAGGTGAAGCGCAACGACCGGGTCGTGGCCGGGACTCCCCGTCGTCCGGTCCCGCGCTGGCGGGCCCGGTTGGATGACGACCTGCTGTCCAACCGGCTCTTCGAGCGGACGAACCGGCTCGCGGTCGCACGACCGTCCCTGACACCGCGGATCAACCGGGTGGCTGCGCGGGCCCTGTCGGCCCGCGACTACGTCGACCACGCGCACCGCGTCTTCGTCAGCGAGCGTGCCGTCCGCTTCGTCGAGTCGGAGTGGGCCCTCCCCAGGGCGGCGCTGGTCGACGTGATGGCCGACCTGAGGGCGTGGGTGGAGCGCAGCGGCGAGCTGCTGCCGTTTCCGGTCGAGGTGCGCGTGGCTGCGGCCGACGACGTATGGCTGTCCACGGCATACGGGCGCGAGAGCTGTTATGTCGCCGTCCACCAGTACCACCGCCTGGACCACCGGCGGTATTTTGCCGCCTTCGAGGAGATCGCGCTCGCCCACGGGGGCCGCCCGCACTGGGGCAAGCTGCACACCCGCGACGCGGAGTTCTTCGAGGGGGCCTATCCGCGGTTCGCGGACTTCCGGCGCGTGCGTGACGCTGTCGACCCCGACCGGGTGATGGCCAACGCCTACACCCGACGGGTGCTCGGCGACTGACGCCGAATCTTCCCAACCCGCCGACCTCACCGCAGATGCGCGACCTCGGCGGGCGAGCGGGGGCGGGCGGCGAGGGAGTCGACGGACAGCAGCAGGAGGGCGAGCCAGACGATGCCGAAACCGATCCAGCGCTCGGTGCTCATGTGCTCACCCAGGAGCAGCACGCCGCAGAGCAGCTGGAGGACCGGGGTGATGAACTGGAGCAGGCCGATCGTCACCAGTGGCACCCGGCGGGCCGCGGCGGCGAAGAGGATGAGGGGGCCGGCGGTGATGGCTCCGCCGAGGATGATCAGGGCCGGGTGGAGCGGTGGGCCCTGGGTGAAGGTCTGCTGACCGGTCACCCCGAGCCAGACGATGACCCCGAGCGCGATCGGTGACAGCACGACGGTCTCGGCGGTCAGGCTGTGGAGCGCGGGCAGCGTTTCACCCAGCCGCTTCTTGGCCAGGCCGTAGCCGGCGAAGCTGAAGGCCAGGATCAGCGCGATCCACGGCACGCGGCCGCCGGCGACCGACAGGTAGACCCCGGCGAGGAGGCCCACGCCGACGGCCACCCACTGCAGGGGACGCAGCTTCTCGCCGAGCACGAAGACGCCCAGGGCCACGGTGACGATGGGGTTGAGGAAGTAGCCGAGCGCCGCCTCGGTGACGTTGCCGCTGACGACGGCCTCGACGTAGACGACCCAGTTGATCGCGACGAGCACCGCCGCGACGCTGATGCCCGCGACGAGGCGGCGACGCCGGGCCAGCGGACGCAGCCACGCGAGGTCGCGGCGGACCATGAGGATGGCGAGACAGAGGACGAAGGTCCAGACGATGCGGTGCGCGAGGATCTCGAGCGCCGTCGCCGGGATGAGGGCGTGGAAGTAGAGCGGGAAGGCACCCCAGGCCAGGTATGCCGCGAAGCCGTAGAGCGCGCCCCGCCGGGCCTCGTCCGGGCCGGGCGTCCCGGAGGGCTCAGCCACGATCCTCCCGCTGAGGTCG
>NZ_JANXRJ010000190.1 GCF_025353065.1 Lapillicoccus sp. | reverse complement strand
GTGGGTCGCAGCGCTGCGGCCCACCGGGGATGGTCGATGAAGTGGCAGCCGGAACGTCCCGAGATCGCTGTGCCCCGCGGACGGAAGGTGCCGGACGACGTCCAGAAGGATCTCGACGTGCGCTGGCGCCACCTCGCTCCGGCCGACGTCGTGGACGGCTGGGTGACCTCCCCGGTCTAGACCGTGCTCGACTGCATGCGTTCGCTCCCCGCCGACGAGGGCCTGGCGATCGCCGACTCCGCGCTGCGCAGCGGTCGGGTCAGCCGTCTGCAGCTCCGCGCGGCGGCAGCGACATCGCCGGATCGGGGGCACGCTCAGGCGGTCCGCATCGCGGCAGCAGCAGACAAGCGCGCGGCGAACCCGTTCGAGTCGGTGCTGCGGTCCATCGCGCTGGACGTCAACCCCGTCGGCGGCCTGACCCTCGTGCCCCAGGTGCGGATCGACTCGTCCCGCACGGGTCGGTTCATCGGAAGGGTCGACCTCGCCGATCGAGCCCTCATGATCGTCGCCGAGGCCGACAGCTTCGAGTTCCACGGTGAGCGCGAGCAGATGGAGCGGGACTGCGTGCGCTACGACGAGCTCGCGGTCGACGGCTGGCTCGTGCTGCGGTTCACGTGGGTGCAGGTGATGACGCGCCAAGCCTGGGTGAAGGAGATGCTGGAGGCCGCCATGGAACGCCGCCGCCGAGAGAGCGTCGCCGCGTAACGACAACCGTTGGTCCGTAGCCCGGCGGTCGCGGAGCACGAACGGCAGGCATACCCGGCACCAACGGTCGTCGTGACGTCGGAGTCAGTCCTCCGAGGACGGGGCCTCAGTCCTCCGACGTCGTGTCGAGCCCGGTCTTGATCAGGTCCATCACCGTCGAGTCGGCGAGGGTCGTGACGTCGCCGACCTCGCGGTGCTCGGCGACGTCGCGCAGCAGCCGCCGCATGATCTTGCCGGAGCGCGTCTTGGGGAGCTCCTTGACGATCATGATCTGGCGCGGCTTCGCGATCGGGCCGATCTCCTTGGCGACGTGGTTGCGCAGCTCCTGGACGAGGTCGACGCCCTCACCCTTCTCGTCGACCTCCTGGACCGCGTCCCCGCGCAGGATGACGAAGGCGCACACGGCCTGGCCCGTCGTCGCGTCCGCGGCGCCGACGACGGCGGCCTCGGCGACCTTCGGGTGCGACACGAGCGCCGACTCGATCTCGGTGGTCGAGAGCCGGTGGCCGGAGACGTTCATGACGTCGTCGACGCGGCCGAGCAGCCAGATGTTGCCCTCGCTGTCCTTCTTCGCGCCGTCGCCGGCGAAGTAGAGGCCGGGGAAGCGCGACCAGTAGGTCTCCTGGTAGCGCTCCGGGTCGCCCCAGATGCCGCGCAGCATCGCGGGCCACGGCTTGTCGACCACGAGGTAGCCGCCGCCGCCGTCAGGCACCGACTTCGCCTCGTCGTCGACCACGTCGACGCTGATGCCGGGGATCGCGCGCTGCGCCGAGCCGGGCTTGAGGGCCGTGACGCCGGGCAGCGGGCTGATCATGATGCCGCCCGTCTCGGTCTGCCACCAGGTGTCGACGATGGGCGCCGTGCCGGCGCCGATGACGCGGCGGTACCACATCCACGCCTCCGGGTTGATCGACTCGCCCACCGAGCCCAGCACCCGTAGCGACGACAGGTCGAACTTCGCCGGGATCGACTCTCCCCACTTCATGCACGTGCGGATCGCGGTCGGCGCGGTGTAGAGGATCGTGACCTTGTGGTCCTGGATGATCTCCCACCAGCGGCCCTGGTGCGGGGTGTCCGGGGTGCCCTCGTACATCACCTGCGTGGCGCCGTTGGCGAGGGGTCCGTAGACGATGTAGGAGTGCCCGGTCACCCAGCCGACGTCGGCGGTGCACCAGTAGACGTCGGTCTCCGGGTGCACGTCGTGGACGACGGCGTTGGTGTAGGCCACCTGGGTGAGGTAGCCGCCGGTCGTGTGGAAGATGCCCTTCGGCTTCCCCGTCGTGCCGGAGGTGTAGAGGATGAAGAGCGGGTGCTCGGCCTCGAAGCCGACCGCCACGTGGGTCGCGTCGGCCGCGGCCAGGGCGTCCTCCCACCAGATGTCGACGTCGGTCCAGGCGACCTCGGCGCCGGTGCGCTTGACGACGAGCACGTGCTCGACGCCGGTCGGCGCCTTGGCCAGGGCCTCGTCGACGGCGGGCTTGAGGGCCGACGCGGCGCCGCGCCGGTAGCCGCCGTCGGCCGTGATGACGAGCTTGCACTTCGCGTCCCGGATGCGGGAGTTCAGCGCCTCCGCCGAGAAGCCGCCGAACACGACCGAGTGGGGAGCGCCGATGCGGGCGCAGGCGAGCATCGCGACGACGGCCTCGGGGATCATCGGCAGGTAGATGGCGACGGTGTCGCCCTTGCCGACCCCCAGGTCCTGGAGCGCGTTCGCGGCCCGCTGCACCTGCGCGTGCAGCTCGGCGTAGGTGATGTCGCGGGTGTCGGCAGTGTCGTCGGTGGGCTCGCCGACGAAGTGGATGGCCACCCGGTCGCCATGGCCCGCCTCGACGTGCCGGTCGACGCAGTTGTATGCCGCGTTGAGCTCGCCGTCCGCGAACCAGGTCGCGAACGGCGCCTTGCTCCAGTCGAGGACCTCGGTGAAGTCCTTGCTCCAGGTCAGCCGGGAGCGGGCCTGGTCGGCCCAGAAGCTCTCGTAGTCGGCGTCAGCGGCGGCATACATCGCGGTGGTGCCGTTGGCCTGGGCCGTGAAGGCGGGGTCGGGCGGGAACGACCGGTCTTCGTGACCGAGGTTCTCCAGGGTGGGGCTGGACACGGGCGTCCTCCTGCGTCGTTGCGGGCTGGGGCTGGGGCTTGGGGGGGTGGAGCGGGCGAGATGAGCAGGTCTGGGAGCGAGTCAACTCCCTCCCGCCGAGCGGCGACAAGGGGGGTCCGGGTGACAGCAGGCGAGCGGGGTGAAATCCTCGACCAACGGGCAGGCAAACCGGCTGACCGTCCGGCTACGGATTGCTGTCGTGAGAGACGTCACCTATCGCATCGTCATCGCCGGGGTCCGGCTGATGTTTAGCGCCCTCGGGCTGCGCATCACCGTCCTCGGCGCCGAGCACGTCCCGCGGCACGGCGGGGCGGTGCTCGCGAGCAACCACGTGTCCTACCTCGACTTCACCTTCGTCGGGCTCGCCGGCCGGGCACAGGGCCGGTTCGTGCGCTTCATGTCCAAGGAGGCGGTGTTCGACCCGCCGCTCGTCGGCACGATCATGCGGGCGATGGGGCACATCCCCGTCGACCGGAGCAACGGCGTCGCGGCCCTGAGGAGTGGTGTCCGCAAGGCGCGCGCGGGCGAGGTCGTCGGGGTCTTCCCCGAGGCGACGATCAGCCGCTCCTACACGATCAAGGAGACCAAGCCGGGCGCTGCGGCCATCGCGATCTGGGAGCAGGTGCCGCTCGTCCCCGTCGTGGTCTGGGGTAGCCAGCGCATTCTCACGACCGGCCCGCGGTGGAGCCTGCGCCGCGGGAAGGCCCTGACCATCCTCGTCGGGGAGCCGATGCACCCGACCAGGGACGCCGACCCGTATGCCGTGACCCGCGACCTCCACGCGCGGCTCGAGGGTCTGCTGGAGCAGGCCATGGACGGCTATCCCGACGTGCCGCGCACGGCAGCCGACCGTTGGTGGCTCCCGGCCACGCGGGGCGGCGCCGCGCCGACGCGGGCCGTCGCGGGCGAGCTGGAGAAGGCGTCGGTGGCCCGCCGGGAGGCCAAGCGCGCGGAGAAGGCCGCAGAGAAGGCAGCCGAGCGCGCACTCAAGGCCGCGAAGGCCTAGCTGGCCGTGGCGCGTGGACGCAGCCGTTTCCCCTCCGGTGGGGCTGACCCGGGCAGGGGTTCCCGCTCCGGGGTGAACACTGGTTGAACAGGTGACCGGACCACTGTTCCGGCCCGCCCGACGCCCCGACACTGGTCTGCATGACCACCGCCACCATCGTCCTCGCACTCGTTGTGGTGACGGCTCTCGCGTTCGACTTCACCAACGGCTTCCACGACACCGGGAACGCCATGGCCACCTCGATCGCCACGGGAGCCCTCAAACCCAAGGTCGCCGTCGCCCTGTCCGGCGTCCTCAACCTCGTCGGCGCGTTCCTCTCCGTCGAGGTCGCCCTCACGGTCACCAACGCCGTCATCAACATCCAGGACAAGTCCGGAGCGCCGAAGCCGGAGTTCCTTGCGGGCGGCGGCTACTCGCTGCTGCTCATCCTCCTCTGCGGGCTCGTCGGAGGGATCGTCTGGAACCTCCTGACCTGGCTCCTCGGCCTCCCGTCGTCCTCGTCGCACGCCCTCTTCGGCGGCCTCATCGGGGCGGCCATCGCCGGCCTCGGGCTCAGCGGGGTCAAGTGGAACGGTGACGGCACCAAGCTCGACGGCGTCATCGGCAAGGTCATCCTCCCCGCGCTCGTCTCGCCGGTCATCGCCGGCGCGGTCGCCGCACTCGGCACCTGGCTGATCTTCCGCGTCGTCGCCGGGGTCGCCGAGCGGTTCACCGAGACCGGCTTCCGCTGGGGCCAGATCGGGAGCGCCTCGCTCGTCTCGCTGGCCCACGGCACCAACGACGCGCAGAAGACGATGGGCGTCATCACCCTCGCCCTCATCGCGGGCGGCGAGTGGACCGACACCAAGAACATCCCTTTCTGGGTCAAGCTCGCCTGCGCCCTGGCCATCTCGGCGGGCACCTACCTCGGCGGCTGGCGGATCATCCGCACCCTCGGCAAGGGCCTCGTCGAGATCTCCTCGCCGCAGGGGATGGCGGCCGAAAGCGCCTCTGCCGCAGTCATCCTCGCCTCCAGCCACCTCGGTTTCGCCCTCTCCACCACCCACGTCGCCACCGGCTCCATCCTCGGCACCGGCGTCGGCAAGAAGGGCGCCGAGGTCCGGTGGAACGTCGCTCTGCGGATGGTCGCGGCCTGGATGATCACCCTCCCGGCGGCTGCCGTGGTCGGCGCCGTCATGTGGTTCATCGGCCACCTCGTCGGCGGCCTGGCCGGCGCGATCGTGGTCTTCCTCATCCTCGTCGCGTTCGCCGTCTACATGTACATCCGCTCGCGCAGGCAGCCGGTCCACGCCGGCAACGTCAACGACGAGTGGGAAGCCCCCGCCACGACCAAGACCCTGGAGTCCGTCGCATGAACAACCTCGCCCTCGCCCTCGACGGCGCCTGGAAGGTCCTGCTCGCCAGCCTCGTCCTCGGGGCCGGCCTCCCGATGGTCTTCGCCTTCGGTGTGCGCTCGCTGGCCCTCGGGGCCGGGGGCTCCGCGGAGGTCGACCACGCCAAGGGCCAGCCGATCGGGAACGTGCTGGCCGCCATCTGCTTCCTCGTCGTGCTCGCCGGGGTCGCCCTCGGCATCACCATCGTGGTGGCCTCCGGATTCGGCAGGGCCGTCTCGTTCGCGCACGTCTTCCCGACCCTCGTCAGCAAGTAGGAGACTCCTCATGGCACTGAACGACCGGCTGCGCGGCGTGGTCGACTGGCTCCTCGAGGGCTATCCGGCCGGCGTCCCGCCCAAGGACTACATCCCGCTCATCGCGCTGCTCCGCCGCCGGCTGTCCGAGGGTGAGATCCGGGAGATCGCCGACGAGATCGCGGCGCACACCGACCCGACGGCCACCTCGACCGACATCGGCGTGAGCATCACGCGGTTCACCGACGCCCTCCCGAGCCAGCAGGACATCGCCCGTGTCGAGGAGCACCTGAACCGCCACCACCACTGGCCGCTCGAGGCGTCCTGACGCGCGTCTCTGGCCAACCGGCATACGGGGTATGCCGTGGTGCCGGGTCGATCAGCGCGTCGCGTCGAACGCGTTGACCAGCCCCTCGCCGTAGTAGCTGTTGTCCGCCGGGGGGCCGACACAGCTCGGGCCGCCGCTGGGGGCGGTGCACGGCTTGTTGTCGGCCTCGAGGCGCAGCTCGCTGATCATCCTGGCCGGGCCCCAGGTGGGGTGGACGGACTTCATCAGGGCGAGGACCCCGGCGACGTGCGGTGACGCCATCGAGGTGCCGCTGAGGTTGCCGTAGCTGTTGTTCGGCAGCGTCGAGAGGATGTTGGAACCCGGTGCAGCGACATCGATGACGCCCTTCCCCCGGTTGGAGAAGCTCGAGAGGGTGCTGTTCAGCGTCGTGCCGACGCGGGCGACCGCTGAGACGGTGACGACCCCGTCGAGCTCGGTCGGGATGTCCTTGCAGGTGCTGTTGAGGGTGCGGTCGACCGGCGTCCCGTCGTCGGGGCTGCCCGCGTCGGTCGTCTTGTGGGCGAGGTCGACCGCGGAGTTGCCGGCGGCGGCAGCGTGCACGACGCCCTGCTTCGTCGACCAGGTAACCGCCCGGCGGACGGCCTCCATCGCGGCGAACTGGTCCGGCTGGTCGCCGCAGTAGAACTCGAAGGGGTCGACGTAGTAGCTGTTGTTGGTGACGGCGAAGTGCTTCAGGCCGGCCCAGACGAAGCCGCAGACGGCATACTCGGGGTAGATGAACCCGGCGTCGTTGACGACCTTGACCGAGGCGAGCCGCACTCCGGGGGCGACGCCGACGATCCCGATCCCGTTGCGGGCGGCGGCGATCGTTCCCGAGACGTGGGTGCCGTGCCCGCTCGTGGTGGGGAGCCAGCCCGTCGATGAGAGGTCGGGCCTGCCGGCGTCCGTGCAGTTGACCGAGTCGGCGGCGTCGATGTTGGGCGCGAGGTCGGGGTGCGAGGCGTCGATGCCGCTGTCGAGGACCCCGACGACCACCGACGGCGAGCCGTCCGTGGTGGTGTGGGCCCGTGGCGCCTTGATCATCTGCATGTCCCACTGCTCGGACTCCCGCGGGTCCTTGACCGGGGCCGCGGCAGGTTCGGCGGGCTTGGTGAGGTGCGGCCCGACGGCGGACGCGCCGGCTCCCCACGGCGTGGCGATGGCCCCCGGGGTGCCCTCGCTGACGGCGACGGTGCGGCTCGCACCGACGGAGCCGACGGAGCCGGCCCCGATCGAGACGACCTTCGTGCGGAAGGCGGCTCGGTCGGAGTGGGCGATGACGACCCCGATCTGCGGCCACGACTGGACGACCACCCCGCCCGACCGGGTCACCGCGCTGCGGACCTTCGCCATGTCCGACGATTCGGCGTGCACCGCGTTGACGACGTAGCTCATGAGCAGCCCGTCCGGCGTGCTGATCGGGACGGGCGTCGAGGGCGGCTCCGCCGGCCCGGCGCTCGCGGTGGAGGCCGAGCCGGCGAGGGCGGTAGCGACGACGGCGAGGCCGGCGAGGCCGAGAGTCAACCGGCGACGGAACGAGGGTGCAGGCACGGGGTGCTCCTGAAGGAGAGGGGAGGGGCGACGCATCCGGGGTGACGACGCGTGGTCGGCCCATCGTGTCGTCTGTCGCCCCTCCCCGCATCCGGAACCTGGGAGAACCCGGGGAACCCGGCCGGGGTCAGTGGTCGAGCACCACCTTCTCGGCGCCGGCGCCGGTGAGCGAGCGGACCTCCATCTCGGCGTACTTCTTGGCGTTGTACTCCTTCGAGGTGATCGTGCCGACCCACCCGAGCAGGAACCCGAGCGGGATGGAGACGAGGCCCGGGTTGTCGAGCGGGAACCAGTGGAAGTTGACCGAGGCGTCCGTGATCATCGACGGGCTGAGTCCCGTCTTGGCGTCCGCCGGCTTCCCCGACACCACGGGGCTGAAGATGATCAGGGTCAGGGCGATGATCAGGCCCCCGTAGATGCTGAACAGGGCGCCCCGGGTGTTGAACCGTTTCCAGAACAGCGAGTAGAGGATCGTCGGGAGGTTCGCGCTCGCCGCGATGGCGAACGCGAGTGCGACGAGGAACGCGATGTTCTGCCCGTTGGCGAAGATGCCGCCGATGATCGCGATGACGCCGATGACGACCGCCGAGATGCGGGCGATCCTGACCTCGGCGTCGGCGCTGCCCTCACCCTTCTTGATGACGTGACCCCAGACGTCGTGGGCGAAGCTGGCGCTCGCCGTGATCGTGAGCCCCGCGACCACCGCGAGGATCGTCGCGAACGCCACGGCGGCGATGATGCCGAGGAGGAACGTGCCGCCCAGGTGGTAGGCGAGCAGCGGCGCGGCCGAGTTGGCCTTGCCGGGGGCGGCATTGATCTCGGCCGGTCCGACGAGGGCGGCGGCGCCGTAGCCGAGGACGAGGGTGAGGAGGTAGAACAGGCCGATCAGCCAGATCGCCCACTCGACCGACTTCCGGGCCTCCTTGGAGGTCGGGACGGTGTAGAAGCGCATCAGCACGTGCGGCAGCCCGGCCGTCCCGAGCACGAGCGCGAGGGACAGCGAGATGAAGTCGATCTTCGTCGTGGTGCTCTTGCCGTACTGCTTCATCGGGTCGAGGATCGCCCCGCTGCCGGTCTTGTCGACCGCGCCCTGGAAGAGCGACGAGAGGTTGAAACCGTACTTGCTCATCACCCATGCGGCCATCACGAACGCGCCGACGATGAGGAGGCTCGCCTTGACGATCTGCACGTAGGTGGTCCCCTTCATGCCGCCGATGAGGACGTAGCCGACCATGATGACGCCCACGATGGCGATGACGAGGTTCTGGCCCGCCTTGCTGTCGATGCCGAGCAGCAGGGCGACGAGGCCGCCCGCGCCGGCCATCTGGGCGAGGAGGTAGAAGAGGCTCACGACGATCGTCGAGATGGCTGCGGCGATCCGCACCGGCCGTTGCCGGAGCCGGAAGCTGAGGACGTCGGCCATCGTGAACCGGCCGGTGTTGCGCAGCAGCTCGGCGACGAGCAGGAGGGCGACGAGCCACGCGACGAGGAAGCCGATGGAGTAGAGGAAGCCGTCGTAGCCGTTGATGGCGATGGCGCCGGCGATGCCGAGGAACGAGGCGGCAGAAAGGTAGTCGCCGGAGATGGCGATGCCGTTCTGCCGGCCGGTGAAGGCCCGGCCGCCGGCGTAGTAGTCCGCTGCGGTCTTGTTCTTGCCGGACGCGCGCAGGACGATCGCGAGGGTCACGACGACGAAGATCACGAAGATCGTGATGTTGACCGCCGGGCTGCCCACCTGGGTGGCCATGGGGACGACGACGGATCTCATGCCTGCCCGCCGCCTTCCACGTGGTTGCGGATCTTCTCGGCGACGGGATCGAAGTGCCGGTCGGCCCAGCGGACGTAGACGATCGTGATCGCGAAGGTCGAGACGAACTGCAGCAGACCGAAGACCAGCCCGACGTTGATGTTGCCGACGAGCTTGTGCGACATGAACGCCGGCGCGAAGGCCGCGCAGATGACGAAGAGGAAGTACCAGGCCAGGAAGGCACCGGTCAGGGGGAACACGAACGAGCGGAACCTGCGGCGCAGGTCCGTGAACTCGGCTGACTGCTGGACCTCGGTGAAGGTCGAGTCGTCGTCCGTCCTGCTCTGAGCGTCGTTGCTCACGGGAGGGCCTCCGGTGGGGGGTCGGGTCACGGGGGACTCCCGCGGACCCATGGTGATGGGCCCGGTATGCCGTGTGAAGACGCCCCGCGCCGGTCGGATCGGGTGAGCGCCGAGTGGGCGCAGGGGGCACGCCGAACGGCATACGGGGCGCGACGAGCGGCCCACGCCTCCCCCGGGGACCGACGGCCGTCAGGAGGGAGCGGCGCCGGAGGAGCGGGTGTCCTCGGGGGCGTGCAGGCGGACCATGGTCCGCGCAGTGCCGGGCGGGATGCGCGACGGGGTCGCGAGGGACACCAGGATGGTGACGGCGAAGGCGATCGGCATCGTCCACGCCGCCGGCTGCGCGAGGAGAGCGCTGAGCCAGCCGGAGTGGGTCACCCCGGGTCGACCCAGGACGGTGATCGTCGTCGCGCTCAGGGCCAGCGTCCCGCCCGTCACGAGCCCGGCGGCCGCGCCGACGACGGAGAGCCGTCGCCACCACACGCCGAGGATGAGCAGCGGGCAGAACGTCGACGCGGCGACGGCGAAGGCGAGGCCGACCGTGTCGGCGAGGCTGGTGTTGACCGTGAGGAGGCTTGCGGCATACGGGATGACGACGGCGACGATCGCCGCCAGCCGGAAGGTCTGGATGCGCGACACGTCTCCACCGCCCCGATGGTGCAGCCTCGGGGCGAGCAGGTCCTGGTCGATGACGCCGGCGACCGAGATCGTGAGCCCGGAGGCGGTCGAGAGGAACGCGGCGAACGCGCCGCCGGCGAGGATCGCGGACAGCAGGGCGCCGAGCGTCCCCGGGGTGACGACCTGGGGAAGCAGCAGCGTGACGGAGTCGGGGCGCACCGCGGCGGGGAGGGTCGGGAGGTAGATCCGACCGAGGACGCCGTAGACCGGCGTGAAGAGGTAGAAGACCCCGAGCAGGCCGACGACGACGAGGGTCGTGCGGCGGGCAGCCCGGCCGTCGGGGTTGGTGTAGAAGCGCACGAGCACGTGGGGCAGGCCCATCGTGCCGAAGCAGAGGGCGAGGATCGTGCTGTAGGTCGAGTAGACCGGGTGCTCCCGCCCGCCGAAGCCGCCGAGCACCTGGCCCCAGGTGCGGGAGAGGTCTGCCGCCGGCGCCGGGCCGCCCTGCCTCGCCCAGAACGCGAGGAGCACGAAGGCGGGGACGGCGATCGCGGTGAGCTTGATCCAGTACTGCACCGCCTGGACGAGGGTGATGGAGCGCATGCCGCCGGCGACCACGTTGGCGACGACGACGAGCGCCACGACAAGGTTGCCGAGGGACGGGGAGGCGCCGGTGACCGTCGCCAGCGCCAACCCGGCGCCCTGGAACTGGGGGATCAGATAGAGCCAGCCGATCCCGACGACGAGACCTGAGGCGAGGGATCGGACGAACCGCGACTCGAGCCGCGCCTCGGCGAAGTCGGGGAGCGTGTAGGCGCCGGAGCGACGCAGGGGAGCAGCGACGAGGACGAGCAGCACGAGGTAGCCGACGGTGTAGCCCACCGGGAACCACAGCATGTCGACGCCGAGCGAGTAGACGAGGCCGGCGACGCCGAGGAAGGAGGCGGCAGAGAGGTATTCGCCGCCGATCGCCGAGGCGTTCCAACCTGCGGTGACGCTGCGGCCGGCGACGTAGAAGTCGCTCGTGGTCCGGGAGAGACGCAGCCCGAAGGCGCCGATCCCGACGGTGACCAGGCAGACGAGCGAGATCGCGACGATGCCGGCCGGCGAGCTCATGGGGCGGTCGGACCCGCCTTCACCAGCTCCGAGAACTCGCGCTCGATGCGTTCGGCCTGCTTGACGTAGATCCGGGCGACGACGACGACCAGGGGATAGATGCAGACCCCGATCGCCAGCCAGGGCAACGGGATCGGTCCGACCCGGATGTCCCGCGTGATGGGGACGAGGGCGAAGAGAGCGGGGAGGCCGAGGACGACGACGCCCGTGCCGAGGAGGATCGCCACGGACAGCCGGAGCTGGGCGCGCAGCAGGGCCGAGAGGTAGACCTCGCCGAGACCGGTCTGCTCGGCGAGCTCCTGCGTCGCCGGGCGTCGGGCCGCACGCGGTCGGGCGTCCCGTCGCGGGGAGGTGATGCGGACCCGGCGCGGCGGGCTGCCCGGGGGTGGAGCGGTCATCGGGGGCTGGTCGGGAGGAGCGGGCTGGGGCGACCAGGAGGGGGTCGGAGCGGGCTGGGGGAAACGGAGGTGCGCAGCAGCCGGTCGCGCAGGGTGCGGGTATGCCGACGGCTCACCTGCAGCTCCACGTCGCCGACCCGCACGCGACAGCGCCCACCGTCCATCGAGACTGCTGTGACATGGGCGAGCGAGACCAGAGTCGATCGGTGGATCCGGACGAAACCGACTGTGGCCCAGCGTTCCTCGAGGGCGTTGAGGGAGATGCGCACGAGGTGCGAGCCGTCGCCGGTGTGGAGGCGGGCGTAGTCGCCGTGGGCCGTCGCGTAGCGGATCCGGCTGCGCTGGACGAAGGTCGTCACGCCCCCGAGCTCGACGGGGATCGTCTCGTCCTCGGGATCGCCCACCGGGGTGGCCCCGGACTCGTCGGCGTGCTTGGCCACGACCCGGCGCACCGCCTCGGCGATCCGTTCGGCCCGGATCGGCTTCATGACGTAGTCGGTGGCCTGCAGCTCGAACGCGTGGACCGCGTGCTCCTCGTAGGCCGTGACGAAGACGATCTGCGGTCGCTGGGCGAAGCGGGCCAGCACCTTGGCGAGGTCGAGCCCGTCGAGCCCCGGCATGGAGATGTCGCAGAAGACCACGTCGACGGTGTGGGTCTCGAGGGCTCGCAGGGCCTCCGTGCCGGAGCTCGCGCTGACCAGGCTCTCGATGCGCTCGTCCTGCCCGAGGAGGTAGGTGAGCTCGGCCCGCGTCGGCGCCTCGTCGTCGACGACGAGGGCGCGCAGCCGTGGCTCGGCGGGAGGTGACGTCGGCGTCATACGGACAGGTTAGGGCTCGGCGTGGATCCCCGGTGCGAACTTGGGCACCCGGAAGGTGACCTTGGTACCGGCGCCGGGTGCCGTCTCGACGACGAGACCGTGCTGGTCGCCGAAGGCGGCCCGGAGCCGGGCGTCGACGTTGCCGAGCCCGACGCCGTCCTCGGCGCTCTCTCCAGCGAGCACCGCGCGGATCACCTCGGGGTCGCCTCCGACCCCGTCGTCCTCGATGGTGATCTCCGCCGTCGTCCCGAGGTCGACCGCGTGGATGGTGACGTGCCCGACGCCCTGCTTGCTGGCGAGTCCGTGCCGAACCGCGTTCTCCACCAACGGTTGCACGGAGAGGAAGGGGATTGCGACCGGGAGCACCTCGGGGGCGATGGTGAGCTGCACGATGAGCCGTTCGCCGAAGCGGGCCTGCTCGAGGACGAGGTAGCGCTCGATGTTGCGCAGCTCGTCGCGCAAGGTGGTGTAGGCACCCCCGCGACGAAACGCGTACCGGGTGAAGTCGGCGAACTCGAGGAGGAGCTCACGGGCGCGGTCGGGGTCGGTCCGGACGAACGAGGCGATGGCCCCGAGGCAGTTGTAGATGAAGTGGGGGGAGATCTGCGCGCGCAGGGCCCGCAGCTCCGCCTCCATGAGGTGGGTGCGCTGCCGATCCAGCTCGGCCAGCTCGACCTGCGTCGAGATCCATGCTGCCAGCTCCTCGGTGGCCCTCACCAGACCGGCCCCGACGGACGGCCCGTATGCCGCGAGCACCGCGACCACGTGCTCGTCCGCGACGACCGGGGCGAGCACCCCCGACCGGATGGGGCAGTCGGGGTCCGAGCAGACGATGTCGGGGTCGGTGAGGACCACGGTCGCCCCGGAGATGAGCACTGGTTCGGCCAGGGCCGGGAGGTCGAGTCGGTGGTGATCGCCGACCCCGTCCCAGGCGAGCACCCCCGACGAGTCGCTCAGGGCGACGGCGCGGCTGCCGAGCATCGAGCGGAGCTGGCGGGTCGTCCGTTCGGCCGCCTGGGGGGTGAGGCCCGAGCGGAGGTGTCGGGCGGCCAGGCTGGCACTGTGGAGGGTCTCGTAGGTGGCTCGGTCCACGTCGCTGACGAAGCGGCGGCGCCGCAGCAGCCGCAGGACACCCCCGGTGACGACCACCACGACCGCCGCGACCATGAGGACGACGGCGATCGAGCTGGGGGTCACGGCCCGACTGTAGGCCCGACCGTCTGGTCCGGACGGATCGTGGGGGCAGCGTCGTCGGACCCGGGTCGTGGTGCGCCTAGAGTGCGTCGGTGAACGACGTCCAGGCCTCGCTCGACGCGCTCGCCCGGCTGCCCGGGGTGAGCGAGTCGGCCGAGGCCGCGCGGGAGGCGTGCACCCGGCTGCGCTTCAACGAGACGCTGCGCCGAAGGATCCCCGAGGCCGCTGCCGAGTCGAGGATCCGCGGGGCCCGGGCGAGTGCCGCGCTCGAGGGGGCCGACCTGCCGCTCGAGATCGTCCGTGACCGGGTCCGGGGGGCGGTGGCCTGGCCCGACCCGGCCGACCCCGTCGACGAGGTGGTTCGAGCGTGCGCCCAGGCGACCGCCGAGACGGAGCACCTCGTCGGTCGGGTCTTCACCGCGCCCCTCCAGGTGCTCGCCCGGCTCCATGTCGCGGCGATGTCCGGGCTGCTTCCGGCGGAGCAGGTGGGGCGACCGCGGCAGGACGACGAGACGTCCCGGGAGCTCATCGACCTCGGGGACGCCCCCGGTCCGTCCGAGGTGGCAGCGCGCCTCGCCGGCCTCGCCGCCGTCCTCACCGGCCCGCGTCGGGCGCCCGTCACCGTCGTCGCGGGGCTCGTCCACGGTGAGCTCGCCTCGATGCGGCCGTTCGTGCGGGGCAACGGGATCGTCGCGCGCGCGATGGAGCGGCTCGTCGTCGTCGCCGGAGGCCTCGACCCGACGGGTGTCGCCGTTCTGGAGGTCGGGTACGTCGGGCAGGGCGGGCCGGCCTACCTCGGTGCGCTCACGGCATACGTGGGTGGAGGGCGGCAGGGGGTGGGGCTGTGGTTGCAGCACTGCGCCGAGGCGGTGACCTCGGGCGCCGCGGAGGGGGAGCGGATCTGCGCTGCGGTCCGGGTCGGGCGGCTCGGGTGAGGCGCTCGGGCTCCCGAGCCTGACCCGCTGCTCCGGCAGAATCAGGCCGTGCTGATCCTTCCCAAAAGCCCCCAAAGGCGAGTAGAACTGAGGCAGGGCCTTCGGGCCTCGATCGACCACCGTGAAGCACCCAGGCACCCACGCGGCGCCAGTCCACGTCGGACAGTCGTCCGCGGGCTTGTCCCGAGGCGACAACTTCAACACTGCACGCTTGGTAACCCGGGAACGCGGCACGGTCGTGGTGGCACCTCTGCTCACGTCGAGGTGCCATCACTTATGTGCGATGCGGACCGGGTGAGTCACCTTGACGAGCCGCTGACGGGGACAACCGGCCGAACTGTTCCTGACCCGGCGGGCGAGGGGTAGTTTTTGACGTGGATGATTGCCGCCATCGGGTGGCGACTTCACGACATCTGTGGTCCTGGCGTTGGACCAATCCGTCGTAATCGGGCACGACGGTGAGTTCGCTGATTGCAAGCGTGCCTCGGACGGCGGAGAATTATGGGGCTCCCCTTTCGAAGGGTTGAGCGGTGGCGCACTGGCTCCTCCCCCCCGGTGCCAGCGCGTAGGCGGCCCCCGTCGTCCCCCGACGGGGGCCGTCGACTCCACTCTGCGGCTGAGGGATTCTGTGCGGCTGCGGGGATTCTGTGCGGCTGAGGGGATGCGGTGTCGCTGACGGGACTCCACGTCGGTGTTGATGGGTGCGTGATGCCTGGTTGTCCACAGGGGGGTGGCGGTTCGTCCCACGATCCACAGGCGTACCCGGTGCCCTTTCGCGAGCACGGGGACGGCCGCCACCCTGGGGTCATGACGCGAAGCCCTGCCGCCCGACGCGGTTCTCGACCTGACCCGCCACCCCCGGCGCCGATCGTCCCGGCCCGGCGCCTGCTGACGGTGACCGGGGCCTCGGGAGGCCTCGGCGCCTCTGTCCTCTCGGTCGGGGTGGCGGTGCGGGCGGCAGCCGCCGGGGTGCGCGTGGCCGCCGTCGACCTCGATCCTTTCGGAGGTGGCCTCGACGTGACCTTCGGCGCCGAGCAGACGGTGGGTCTGCGCTGGTCCGACCTCTCCGGGCTCGACGGTGCTGCAGACGGCTCGGCGCTCTGGGATGCGCTCCCCGAGACCGAAGGAGCTCGGGTGCTGTCCCATTCCCGGGAGGTCGTCCACCAGCCCGTGGCATTCGACCGGGTCGGCCCGGTGGTCGCTGCGCTGCGCGCCGCGTGCGACCTCGTCGTCGTCGACCTCCCTCTGCGTGGGGACGGCGCGCAGGAGATCGTGGCGGTCGCCGACACCGTCGTCGTTCTCGCCGGTGCCCGTCTGAGACAGGTCGCCGCGCTCACGGTGGTGGCGCCGTGGCTCCGGGCGGCGGTCTGCACGGGCGGCGACCTCGTGGTCTGTCTGAGGTCCGTGCGGGACGACGACGACGTGAGGGGGGTGGTGACGACGCAGCTGGGCCTGCCCGTGCTCGGGGTCCTGGCCGACGACCGTGGACTGGACGGCGACCTCGTCCACGGGATCCCTCCGGGCACCCGACGTGGCGCGGTGACGTCGTTGGCCGACCTGGTCGTCGCCCGGGCGATGCTCGATCGGCGACGCGAGCAGGAAGGCGCAGCGTGACGTCGCAGGATCCCGACCGTCCCGCGCCCCGTGCCGGCCGCCTGCGGGACTCCTTCGACGAGCCGGTGTGGCAGCGGATCAGGCTCGGGATGCCTCCCGACCGCTCGTCCATCTCGGCCGTGGCCCGCTCGGGCCTGGCGACCCTCGGCTCGCTCGGGGTCACGGCCGCCGACGACGCGCTCCGTTCCCGGCTCCTCGGGGCCGGGCCCCTGGACGACCTGCTCCTCGACCTCGAGGTCACCGACATCGCGCTCAACGGTGACGGCAGCGTGTGGGTCGACCGCGGTCGCGGCATGGAACGGGTGGAGGTCGAGGTCGGCGATCCCGGCGAGCGGCGGTCCCTCGCCGTGCGGCTCGCCGGCCTCGCTGGACGGCGACTCGACGACACCTCGCCCTGGGTCGACGGGCAGCTGCCCTCGGGCGTCCGCCTCCACGCCATCCTGCCGCCCCTGGTGGGGGGTGGTCCCCACATCACGCTGAGGGTGCCGGCCCGGTCCCGGATCGGGTTGTCGGCGCTCGGTGCCCGTGCCATGTTCCCGGCGCCGTGGCACGACCTGCTCGTCGCCCTGGTGCGGCGACGGGTGGCTTTCGTCGTCACCGGGGGGACCGGCGCCGGCAAGACGACCCTGTTGGCGGCACTGCTCGCCGAGGCGACCTCCGACGAGCGGATCGTCGTCGTCGAGGACGTCCGCGAGCTGCGGATCGAGCACCCGCACGTCGTCCGGCTCGAGGCCCGTCCCGCCAACGTCGAGGGGGTCGGCGAGGTCACGCTCACGACGTTGATGCGACAGGCGTTGCGGATGCGGCCCGATCGGCTGGTGCTCGGTGAGGTGCGTGGCGGCGAGGTGCGCGACCTGATGGCCGCGCTCAACACCGGCCACGAGGGCGGGTGCGGCACCCTCCACGCCAACGCAGCGGCCGACGTGGTGGCGCGGTTCGAGGCGCTGGGGGCGCTGGCCGGGATGGACCCGGTGGCGGTGCACGCCCAGCTGGGCACCGCGGTCCGGGTGGTCGTGCACGTGCGCCGTGTGGCTGGGGGAGGACGACGGCTGGAGACGGTGGCGGTGCTCCGCCGTGGCCCCGCTGGTGCGCCGTATGCCGTGCCCGCCTTGACGTGGGACGGTGTCACCGCCCGCGCGGGGTCGGGGTGGCCCGAGCTGGCCGAGCTGCTGGGCCACGATCCGGAGCAGGTGCCGCAGTGATGGTCCTCGCCGCCGTCCTGCTTGCCCTCGCGGTCGTGGCGTGGCCTCCACGCGATCGCTCATGGAGCACGACCGGCGCGCGCGCGGCGAACGCCCCGGGGACGGGCATAGCCACCGGGGGCCGGTTCCTCGCGGTCGTCGCCCACGACCGGCCGTGGGGCCGCGAAGGCCGGGACCATCGTGACGGTGCCGAGCTGGTGGCCCTGCTCGACGCGATCGCACCGGCCCTCGCCGCCGGTCTGCCGCCGGCAGCGGCGCTGGCCCACCTCAGCCGCCGTGGCCAGGGCGACGTCGGGACGGGCGGACCCCGGTCGGGGCCGGTGGATGCCCTGCTGGCCGATCTGGTCGCGGAGGCGACTGCCGGCCGGCCGCTGGCGCCGGTGTGGACGCGGCATGCCCTCGAGGGTCGCTGGGGCCGTTCAGGCCCGTCCGGCCCGTCCGGCCCGTCCGGCTCGCGCGGCCTGGGCGGCTCGGGCGGCTCGGGCGGCTCGGGGCCGTCCCGCTCGGGGTGGTCGGGCGAGGTGGCCTTCGTCGCGCGGGCCTGGTCGTTGTCGGAGTCACTGGGGTCGCCGCTTGCCGAGTGCGCGACCGTGGCCGCCCGGGTGGTGCGGCAGCAGTCCGCCCGGCGGCAGCGCCTGGCGATCGCCCTCGCGGGGCCACGGGCGACCGCCGCGGTCCTGACGGCGCTTCCGCTGGCCGGCCCGGTCGTCGGACTGCTGCTCGGTCTGTCGCCCCGGCAGCTCTACGCCACCCCGGCCGCCCTGGCCTCGACCCTGTCGGGCCTGGTCCTGCTGATGCTCGGCCGGTGGTGGTGCAGCCGGCTCGTTGCGGGCATCGGCGGCGGCCACGCGGCTCGGCGGCCGCGGTCGGGAGGCCCTGCCGGTGTGGGGCGACGGTGATGGAGGTGGTCGCCCTGGCGGCGGGCGCGGTCGCCCTGGCGGTGGTGCTGTGGCCGCCACCGGTGGGCGCGAACGCCGGTCCCGACGCGGCGGCCGGGCTCTTCGCCCCGACGGTCGTCGGCAGGCGCCGGGGGACCGGCCCGTCCCCGGGCCGGGACGAGCTCTGCGTGGACGATGTCGCCGGCACCATGGTCCTGCTCGCAGTGGCGCTGCGGTCCGGGTGCGGGGTGGTGGAGGCGATCGAGGAGGTGGCTGCGGTCAGCGTCGGCTCGGCGGCCACCGACCTCGCAACCGTTGCCGCCGCTCACCGGTGGGGCGTCGACGACCGCACCGCCTGGGCCGCCGTCGATCCCGTCTGGGCGCGGACTGGCGATGCCCTGCGGCTCGCGTCGCGCGCCGGCGTTGCCCCCTCGGCCCTGCTCCTCGACGGGGCCGCCGACCTGCGCGCCGCCGAGCTCGCCGCCCTCGACGTCACCGCCGCACGGGTCGGCGTCCGGATGGTCCTGCCGCTGGGTCTGACCTTCCTGCCCGCGTTCTGCCTGACGAGCGTCGCGCCCCTGGTCATCGCGCTCGCCGCCCAGGTGCTGACGCCGTGACCTCACTCGACGCGGAGTCGAGCCGGTTGACTCCCCGGACGCGGGGATCGGGGTGGCCCGCCTCGGAGTCGGGTGGCTCGACTCGGAGTCAGGTGGCCCGACTCGGAGTCGGGTGGCCCGACTCGGAGTCAGGCGCCCACGGGAGAGGGAGCCGGGCGAGGATCCGGGGTGGGCAGCCGGAGCAGCCGCTTGAGGATCTTGCCGACGGGGTTGCGGGGCATCTCGGCCCGTACCTCGAGGCGCTCGGGCAGCTTGAACGAGGCGATCTGCTTGGTGCGGAGGAAGTCCGCCAGCTCCTCGAGCGTCAGGGAGCCACCTGGCGCGAGCGACACGACGGCCGCGACCCGTTCACCGAGCACCTCGTCGGGGTCGCCGACGACGGCGACGTCGACCACGGCCGGATGCTCGGCGATGAGGCTCTCGAGCTCTGCGGGGGCGATGTTCATGCCGCCGCGGATGATGATGTCCTTGGCTCGCTCGACGTACCGGAGGAACTGCCCGCGGTCACCGGCGATCTCGAAGAGGTCGCCGGAGCAGAGGTAGCCCCTCTCGTCGAAGGGGCTGGGCCGCGTCTCCCCGTGCAGGTAACCCGCGAAGATCGTCGGACCGTCGAGTCGAAGCTCCCCACTGACCCCGGGGGTCGTGATGTCCTCGCCCGTGCCGAGGTCGACGAGCCGCACGTCGATCCACTCCGACACCCGCGACGACCACGTCAGACCCGGTGCGCCATAGCGCGGGAAGAACTGCGCGCGCTCGTCGGGGTCGGGCACGTCGGCAGGGCTGGAGAGCAGGCCTACCCCCTCGTTGGACCCGAAGAAGTTGATGACACCGATGCCGTGCTTCTCCTGCCAGCCCCGGACCATGGCCGGCTGGAGCGGCACCGACCCCGACCCCATCCGGGTCAGGCTGCTGAGGTCGATCTTCGCCATCAGCGTCTCGTTGTGCAGCAACATCCAGAGCAGGGCGGGCGGCGCGACGGTGTAGGTCACGCGCTCGGCCGCGATCTGACCGAGGAACGTCGGCAGGTCGAACGGATGATGTTGCACGAGAACGCAGCCCGTCCTCAGCCACGGCAGGAACATCCCGCTGATACCGGCCATGTTCACCATGGGGAAGGGGTTGAGGAGCACGTCCTCCGTCACGAGCCCAGGTGCGTCGACCGTCCCCCAGCTGATGGCGATCCAGTCGAGGTGGCAACGCGGCACCCCCTTCGGCTCGCTCTCCGTGCCCGAGGTCCAGCAGATCGTGAGGCAGTCGTTCGGTTCGTTGGGATCGGCGGCCGTGTGCGCTGCGACCAGGGCGTGCTCGTCCTCGGTCGCGGGGGCCGGCATCACGGCATACGCGCCCGGGGTCAGACCGGCGAGCTCGGCCGGTGCGCCGAAGGCGAGCACGGCGCGCAGGCTCGGGAGTCGGTCGCGCAGGCCGAGTAGGTCGGTGACCGGTGAGCGGTCGCCGAACCGCGGCGAGGTCACGTATGCCGCGAAGCCCGCCTGGCTGCCCATCCCGACGATCTCCCGCTCGCGGTACTGCATCGGCAGCGGCGAGACGACCACCCCGATGGTCCACGCGGCGAGATAGACCTCGACGAGCTCGATGGTGTTGGGGAGCTGGACGCCGAGGACGTCGCCGCGGCGGAGCCCGAGACCGAGCAGGACGGCGGCCAGGTGTGTCACCTCCTCGCCCAGCTCGGCCCACGTGAGTCGTCGGGGCGCAGACCCCAGCAGCGCATCGCGGTTGGCCGGGTCGACGACGGCCAGGAGACTGCCGCGGGTCCGGACGTGTTCGGCGAACAGCTGGTCCACCGTCTCGTCGCTCCACCACCCCCGGGACAGGTAGTCGACGACCTTCGCCGCGGGATGCAGCCCTCGCCCAGTCGTCATCTGCTCTGCTCCTCTGCCTTGGCCGGGTCGATACGGATGTCGTTGCCGGTCCCTCTCCGGGTCGGCTCCACCGGTCGCCGGCGGGTCAGAGTCCGACGGCGTCGGCGGCCGAGTCGGCGGTCTGCCACCTCCGCAGCTCGGCCCCCGGCGCCCACGTCGAGTGCGTGCCGCTGGCGATCCGTTCGGGAAGCCTGAGCTTGCACACGGGGCCGTCCCCGACGCGGGCGGCGTCGAAGACGACGGCATACGAGGCGTCGGCGTTCATATCGGTGGTCAGGGTGACGAGGTAGCCGTCGTCCTCGGAGGTGCCACCGATCCGGGGGGCCATCGCCGTCTCGCTGCCGTAGACACCGTCGCCGAAGGCGTAGCGCTCCTCCGAGCCGGTCAGCACGTCGTGCTTGACGAGCCCGTCGAAGAGGAACCAGCCGGGCTTGCCCGACGCGGCATACGAGTAGCGGTGCTGGCGGCCGGCGTAGGCGGCGTTGATGATGCCGAACTCGGTGATGCTGTCGCTCAGCGGCTCCTCCTTGACCAGTCCGGTGACGAGGTCGAGCCGCCAACGGTGGAGGCGCGCCTGCATCCGGTCGAGCGCGAGGAAGCGGAAGGCGCGCTGCCACCTGTCCCCGAGACCGTTGTCCGCGGGCTCCGGGTCGCCCTGGAAGAAGCCGTCGATGACGATCTCGTCGCCGTCCTCGTAGGCGTTGACGAAGTGGAGGACGAAGGTCGACTCGGCCTCGAACCAGCGGATGTCCGAGCTCTGCCCGCGTCGCGGGATGACGGCGAAACGGGTCGGCAGCTCGGGGTGGAAACGCGCGACGTGGGCCCCCTTGGCGAGCAGCTCCGGCTCCCAGAACAACGGGAAGTCCCCGAGGATGGCGAAGTTCTCGGTGAAGGCCATGTCGTGCGGCAGACGCGGTCCGGGCAGGGGGATGTCGACGTAGTGCACGAGCTCGTTGCGCTCGTCGACCACGCCGTAGTGCATGTAGGGCGCGTCCTTGCCGTAGTTGAAGAACAGCATCTCGCCGGTGCGGTCGTCGACCTTCGGGTGCGCGGACACGCCCCACTCGAAGGGAAACCTCCCGCTCCACGACTCCTTGCCGAGGGTCTCGGCCGACATCGGGTCGACGCGGTAGAGGTCTCCGCACTGGTAAAAGCTGGTGAGGGCGGTGCCACGGTGGACGATGACGTCGGTGCTGGAGGCGTCCTTCATCCGGCCCCGGGCGCCCCAGCCGTTCTCGCGCAACGCGATCGACGGTGGCTCGGCCAGTCCGGCCCAGAGCGCCCGACCCTCGGTAGCCTCGGCCATCAGGCCGTCGGTCTGGATGAACCGGTTGCGGTAGAACGCTTTTCCGTCGCGGAAGCCGACGACGTGGATCATGCCGTCCCCGTCGAACGGGTGGTAGTTCTTGATCGACGGATGGAGCGGGTTCTCGGTGTTGCGCAGGTAGACGCCGTCGAGGTCGGTGGGGATCTGCCCCTCGACCACGTCGAGGTCGTCGGCCTTCCACTCCGTCCGCTGGGGGCGCCAGGGCCCGGTGCGGTAGGGGTGGTCGTCGTCGACGGGGAGGGTGGACAACAACCGGCCGACGACGTCGACGTCCATGAGAGGGTTCCTTCGGGTTGGTCGGGCGGTCGGGCGGTCGCGCAATCAGGCGGCGTCGGCCGCACCGACGACGAGGGTGACGGTCGTGGCGGTGCTCCCGCCGAAGTTGAGCGTGCCGAAGGTGCGCGCGCCCTCGACCTGGTAGTCGCCGGCCGTGCCGCTCACCTGCTTCGCCGCGTCCACCAGCATCCGGACCCCGCTCGCGCCGACCGGGTGACCGCCGCCGATGAGTCCGCCGCTCGGGTTGATCGGCATCCGACCGCCGATCTCGATCTCGCCGTTCTCGATGGCCTTCCACGACTCACCGGGGTCGGTCAGCCCGATGTGGTCGATCGCGAGGTACTCGCTCGGCGTGAAGCAGTCGTGCGTCTCGAAGCCGTCGAGGTCGTCGAGGGTGACTTCGGCGCGGCGGAAGGCGTCGATGACCGCCTGACGCACATGAGGCATGACATAGGGGTCGCCGGTGTTGCTGGTGCGGCCGAG
>NZ_JANXRJ010000042.1 GCF_025353065.1 Lapillicoccus sp. | reverse complement strand
CTCGCGTGGACCGTGCGAGCAGTCCAGGTGCGGTGGGGCGTGCCGCCCCACCTGCACGAGGCGTGGGTCTGGGCGGGGGCGGTGGTGCGTCACCCGGGCTAGAGGGCTGGGGCGCCGTAGACCAGACCGCCCTGGCCCGAGCTCACCAGCGGTAGTCGAGGAACTTCCCGTCGAAGGTGACGACGACGCGGTCACCGTCCGGATCGGCGCGGCGCGAGACATCCAGCTTGAAGTTGATCGCGCTCATGATCCCGTCCCCGAACTCCTCGTGGATCAGCTCCTTGATCGCCGGGCCGTAGACGGTGAGCGCCTCGTGGAACCGGTAGATCGTCGGGTCGGTCAGCAGGTCGGGCTCGGCGACGCGGTAGGGCTCGCGCTGGAGGCGGGAGACCGCCTCCGGCGCGAGGTCGAGGAGCGTGCCGGCCTTCGCCGCCACCTCCGCGGGCATCGGGTGCATGCCGAAGAGGGCCGCCACCGTCCAGGCCGGTGGGCGATCGAGCGCCTCGGCGATGGCGGCCCAGGACAGGCCGGTGGCCGCCTTGGCGGAGAGGACGTGTTCCCGTAGATCTGCCGGAGTCATCGGTCCACCGTGCCACATCCGCCCGACGCAGGACTCACGGGTGCAGCAGGACCTTGGTCCAGCCGGACTCGCGGTCGTCGAACCGCTGGTAGCCCTCGGCGGCCTGGTCGAGCGTCAGCTCGTGGGAGACGATGATCCCGGGGTTGAGCTTGTCGCGGTGGATGAGGTTGCGGAGCTGGCGGTTGTACTGCTTGACGTTGGCCTGGCCGGTGCCCATCGTCTGGCCCTTGAAGAAGAAGGTGCCGAAGTCGAAGGCGAACTGCCCCTTGGTGGCGAGCTCGTCCGCAGCGTTGGGGTCCTCCGGGACGAACACCCCGACGACGCCGATCCGCCCGGTCGGCCGGACGGCCTTGACGAGGTCGTTGATGGTCATGCCGGGCTTCTCGTGCCCGGCATGGTCGTGCGCCTGGTAGCCCACGGCCTCGACGCCCTTGTCGGCGCCCTCTCCGCGGGTCAGCTCGAGGACCTGGTCGACGGCGTCACCCTTCGAGTCGTCGATCGGCGTGGCGTCCATCGCCTCGACGAGCTTGAGCCGGTCGGGCTGACGGTCGATGACGAACACCTGGTCGGCACCGCGCAGCCGCGCCGACATCGCCGCCATGAGACCGACCGGCCCGGCACCGTAGATGACCACCGAGTCGCCGATGCCCACCTGGGCCAGCTCGGTGCCGTGGTAACCGGTCGGCAGGATGTCGGAGAGCATGACGTAGTCCTTCTCCTTCTCCTGCGCGTCCTCGGGGAGCACGAGGGCGTTCCAGTCGGCATAGGGGACGCGGAGCAGCTCGGCCTGGCCACCGTCGTAGGGGCCCATGTCGGCATACCCGTATGCCGCGCCGGCGTTGCCCGGGTTGGCGGTCAGGCAGAAGCCGGTGCGGCCGGACTCGCAGTTCTTGCAGAAGCCGCAGCCGATGTTGAAGGGTAGGCAGACCCGGTCGCCGACCTTGACGCGGTCGACGCCGTTGCCGATCTCGATGACCTCACCCATGTTCTCGTGACCAAGGACCTTGCCCTCCTCGACACCGGTTCGACCCTCATACATGTGCAGGTCGCTGCCGCAGATGTTCGTCGTCGTGATCCGCACGAGGACGTCGGTCGGACGTTCGATCCTCGCGTCCGGGACCTCGTCGACGGAGACGTTCTTCGGACCGTGATAGGCGAGTGCGCGCATGATGGAGCTCCTTCAGAGCATCGAGGTGCCCGGGGTGTACACGGGCCTTACTCGTGTCCTCATGCCCGCCCCGCCCCTGCTTCACACGGGGGAGGTGGGCTCGGATCCCGTTGTCTCAGAATGCGGTCCCGACGTGGCGCCGACCTGCTCAGCGGCGGCGGCCCGGGACTCCGCCGTTCCACCAGATCCAGGTCCAGGCCGCGGCGAGCACGAGTCCGACTCCGACCGTCGTGCCCTCCAGCCGTGAGTGGGTGACCAGACCGTGCCCGACGTAGAGGAGCCAGCCGGCCCACAGCACCACGGCGAAGACCAGGTGCACGACGCGGCGGGGTCGTCGCGCCGGGGGTGCTGAGCTCATGAGGGGACTGTATCGACCTCCTACTGCAAGAGTTCTTTCGAAAGGGTACTTTCGACACATGGTCGTCACCTCGTCACGGAAGCAGCGCTCGCTCCACGACGCCCGCACCCTCCGAGCGGTGTCACACCCACTGCGCCTGTCGATCCTCGAGCAGCTGACGATCCACGGGGCGATGACGGCCAGCGGGCTGGGAGAGCGGCTCGACGAGTCCCCGGCGAACTGTTCTTGGCACCTGCGCAAGCTCGCTGAGCACCGGTTCGTCGAGGAGGCGGCGGGCGGCACCGGGCGCCAGCGTCCTTGGCAGATCACCCACCTCGGGATGAGGTGGGGTGAGGACGACGGTGAGCGGGTCCTGCCCCTCGAGGAGCGGCTGGCAGGGCAGGCCCTGTCGGACGTCCTGGTCGCCCGGGAGGTCGCGCGACTTCGGGACAGCCAGATCCGGGTCGCCGACGACACCGCCGACTGGCGGTCGTCCTCGTCGTCCTTGCAGACCATGCTCTGGCTGACCGCCGAGGAGCTCGAGGAGATCAACGACGCTGTCGAGGCCCTGCTCAACACCCACCTCGACCGGCACGAGGACCCCGAGCGTCGGCCTACCGGTTCGCGTCTCTGTGCCTTCATGGCCTGGGGCGTGCCGACCTACGGACTGGCCGAACCCACACCCACCGGCGCCACCGTCTCACAGAGCGAGGCGTGACATGAGTATGCGAACGACGTTCTCGCGCCCCGGTTTCACCCGCCTCTTCGCCGGAATGACGACGTCGATGTTCGGCGACTCGGTGATGCTGCTCGTCCTCAGCATGTGGGTCAAGAGCCTCACAGGATCCAACGCGGCCGCCGGTCTGACCTTCCTCTGGATGACGCTCCCTGCCTTCTTCGCGCCGTTGATCGGCGTGGCCGTCGACCGGGTGAGGCCCCGGCCCCTGCTCGTCTGGGGGAGTGCCGCCTCCGCCCTCGCCGTGCTGCCGCTCACCTTCGTGCGGGGCGCCGGCGACGTCTGGGTCATCTGGGTCGTCGCGTTCCTCTACGGCGTCTCGTTCATCGTCCTGCCCGCCGCCCTCAACGGGCTCCTGAAGGAGCTGATCCCCGAGGACGAGCTCGCCGTGGCGAACTCGTCCCTGCAGACGGTCAAGGAGGGGTTCCGGCTGATCGGCCCGATCGTCGGCGCGGCCCTCTTCGCGACTGTCGGCGGCTGGGCCGTCGCGGTGGTCGATGCGGTCTCCTTCCTCGCCGCGGCCGTGATCATCGCGACCATTCCCGTCCACGAGGCACGTCGGGTCCGGGTGCCCCAGCGCTGGAGGGCGGAAATGACCGGCGGAATGCGGCACCTCTGGCGGGACCGGATCCTGCGACACACCCTGGTGGCCTTCGGCCTGATGCTCCTCGTCCTCGGTTTCACCGAGGCGTCGGTCTACGCGGTCGTCGACGTGTTCGGCCAACCGGTCGAGTTCGTCAGCGTCATCGTGACGGTCCAGGGGGTGGGGGCGGTCCTCGGCGGCCTGACCGCGACCTGGTGGATCCGCCGGATCGGGGAAGCAGGCGCGATCGCGGTGGGTCTCGTCGTCCTCACCGTCGCCGTGGCCGTTATCGCCTCGACGCACAGCCTCGTCGTCCTGCTCGTCGACATCCCCCTGACCGGATACAGCATCCCGCTGCTCGTGGTCGCTTTCATGACCCTCATCCAGCGACGCACCCCGCTCGCCCTGATGGGCCGGGTGTCGACGAGCGTCGAGGTCGTCATGGGCGCACCCCAGGCGATCAGCCTCGCTCTCGGGGCCCTGCTCGTGACGGTGCTCGACTACCACCTCATCTTCCTCGTCATGGCGCTCGTCACCGGATCAGCGGTCGTCTACCTCGCATTCGCCCTGCGGAGAGGCCTGCTGGGCCCGATCGCTGCCTACGAGGACGTGGCAGTCGTGCACGTCGTCGGGATGGACGCGACCCCGGTGACCCGGCAGGCCTGATCCCTGCGACGTCAGGAAGCCGCCGGGCAGGTCGTCGCGGGTGTCGCGGTCGACAGCACCCGGTGCGCGACCGGGAGGGCAGCACCGACCTGGGCCGGTACGGCCTGGATCGTCGCGAGGATGTTGGCGGTGCGCGACCCGGGGTAGTAGTAGGCGCCGCGGTCTGCGGCCGCGTCGCCGCAGCCGAGCTGGTAGGTGGCCAGCGCGGCATACGGGGTCACGCCGCCCGTGACCCAACGACCCGATGCCGGCGCTGCCCCCGTGGCGACCAGGGCCTGGATGACGACGGCCGTCGAGTTCGGGTCGGACGTCTGGCCCGGCGCGGCCAGGAACGGGAAGCCGCCGTCGGCGGACTGGATCGCGTCGAGAGTCATGAGCGTCGCGGCGCGACGGGGCTGACTTCCGTATGCCGCGAGCCCCTGCACCGCGAGGCCGGTGCTGTTGGTGTCGGGTCCGGCGAAGGTGGTGGGATCTGCGGTCGGGCACGGCACCGTGGTGTCGGTGCGGTAGGACGTCCAGGCCCCGTTGGTGCACTGCTGCTTCTCCAGCCACGCGACGGCCGCGGGGACCCGCGACGCGTCGACCCCCGCACCGTGCAGGGCCGCGAGGGCCAGGCCCTGGCGGAAGGCGCCGTCGTAGGTCGGGTCGGCGGCGCCGAAGAGACCCCGGTCGGCGCCGGTCGTGCGCTTCGTGGCGAGCAGCCGCGCCACGAGGTTGTTGACGGACGCGGTCCCCCCGAAGGCTCTCGGGTTCTCGCCTGCGGCGGTCGCGGCGAGGATGACGTTGGCCAGGGCGCCCGCGTCGTCGGCGCCGTTGCTGTCGACGAGACCGTCGGCCACCCGGGTCTTCAGGTAGGTGATCGCCAGCGCCGAGGCCCGGCGGCCGACTCCCGCCGCCGTGAGGGCGACGACGGCGTATGCCGTGTTGCCCACGTCGGGGGAGCCGAACGGCGCGAGGTAACCGCCGTTGGCCTCGATCTGCCGCGCGAGGTAGCCGGCTCCGTAGCGGGCGATGGCGAGGTTGCCGCGGGGAGCAGCGTCGTCGCTGTTGGGGAGTGCCGCGCTGGTCGCCGTGCTTGCTCGGGTCGCGGCACTCGGGGCCAGAGCGGTGGCCGGTCCGGCGACGAGGGTGAGTGCGGACGCGGCGACGAGGGAGGCGAGCCAGGGGCGGCGGGCGAGCGGACGGAGACGACGGGAGGTGATCACGGGAGGGCCTTTCGCAGGAGGCGACAGGCGGCTCCCTGACCACCACGGACGCATGTCGGGGTGACTCCGGGCCCCGACCGCAGTCCTCGACGGTCAATGTTGTGGAGCTGAGTCCCGAGAAGGCGGTCCGGCTCGCCCACCGGAGCGGGACAACGGTTGCGGGTCAGCGCCGGTCTCGCACCGGCTTCCCTTCGGGGGACGTATGTCGAGGAACGTAGCACGCCTCCCGCCGGGGAGTCGCCGATTCACTCGGGGCGGGCGTCAAGACCACGTCGTCCCGGCCGCGCCCCCTCCGCTTCCTGCTTCTGATGCACCGTTTCAGGCCAAAATCCGGCGCGAACGGGTACATCCGAAGCAGGAAGCGGGGGGTGGGGCGAGCCGGGCGGCCTTCGCGGTCGTGACGACGGACGCGATCGACGTCAGGTGGCGTCGGAGGCGCGGTCAAGTGCCGGGCCGTGGGTCCCGACGACGCCGTAGGAGGCCCGTCGTGAGGCCCGTCGCAGGGTGGCGAGGATGGCCGGTCCGACCAGGAGGATGGCCACGGTGTTGGTGATCGCCCGGCCGGTGTCCCATCCGGCGGTCGAGGTGAGCAGGGTGAACACCGCGAAGCGCTGGAGGTTCTCGAGCAGGGGAGCGCCGGCGACGTAGGAGAGCGAGCCCTGGTGGTAGGGGACGTCCATACCGGTGACGAAGGGCCAGAACCAGAGGTTCATCAGGAAGCCGAAGAGGTAGGCGACGACGATGCCGTAGCCGACGAGCATCGCGATCTCCGCCTTGCCCGTGACCCGGCGGGGCAGCAGCCCGGCGCCCATCCCGATCCACGCCGACGCCATCATCTGGAACGGGAGCCACGGGCCCACGCCGGCCGTGAGCAGCGCGGAGGCGAACAGCGACGTGCACCCGAGGACGAAGCCAAAGCCGGCACCGAAGACCCTACCGGCGAGGACGAGGACGAAGAAGACCGTCTCGATGCCGGCCGTGCCGGCGCCGAGCGGCCGCAGTGCCGCGTTGATCGCCGACAGCACCCCGAGCATCGCCAGGGCCTTGGAGTCCATGCCCCCCTCGGAGAGCTCGGCGAGGACGACGACGATGAGGACGGGGAGGATCGCGAGGAAGACGAAGGGCGCGTCGACGCCGTGCTGCAACGAGGACGGGGCGACCCGCACGAAGAGCGGCCAGCAGAACAGCAACAGGCCGGCGACAGAGGCCAGCCCGAGGACGAGGGCCGAGCGGCGCCCGACCCGGACGGCCTGGTCGCCGCGACCCCAGGACGGGCTGCGACGGGTGGGGGTGTCGCCCGCGGAGGTCGGGGCGCTCACGAGACCACCTCCTGGCGGTCGGCCTCGAGGACGGCGGTCACCTGCGTGACGGTGAGCCACTGCTCGCCGAGGATCTTCGCGACCTGCGGGGCGAAGGCGGGTGACCCACCGAGGACGTCGCGGGTCGAGCCCTGCGAGACGATCTCGCCCTCGGCCATGACCAGGGCCTCGTCGGCCACTCCGGCGACGAACTCGACGTCGTGGGTGGCCACGACGACGGCTCGTCCCTCGTCCGCGAGCCGCCGCAGCACCCGGCCGAACACGCGCTTGGCCGTGTAGTCGAGGCCGCGGGTCGGCTCGTCGAGGAGCAGGACGGCGGGGGCCGCGGTCAGCTGGACAGCCAGGACCAGCGCCAGCCGCTGGCCCTCGGACAGGTCGCGCGGGTGCTGCCCGCTGTCGATGTCCGGGGCCAGGGAGTCGAGCAGGTCGCGGCAGCTCCCTGGGGCCGCCCCGGACTCGGCGTCGCCTGATTCGCACTCGGCAGCCACGGTCTCGAGATAGAGCAGGTCGCTCGCCGTCTGGGGGACGAGGCCGACCAGAGCACGAGCAGCCTTGCTCGACAGTGCTTTCGGGTCCTGACCCTGCACCGTCACCCGGCCTCCCTGCCGAGGACCGGACCCCTGCAGGGCCCACAGTAGCGAGGACTTGCCCGAGCCGTTGCGGCCCATCATCGCCAGGACGTGTCCCGGCCGCAGGACGAGATCGACGCCCCGCACCGCGACCTTGGGGCCGTATCTCACGACGACACCTTCCGCGGTGAGCGCGGCCACGGGACTGGCCGGGGTGGTGGGAGGGGACATGGGGTCGCCGGTCACAGGCCCGGGAACGCGGGTCGCGAGGCGCTCCCGCAGCGGTCCGGCCACCCGGCGGGCGTCGCGGACCGACAGCGGCAGCGGGTCCCACCCCACGGCGCGGCCGAGCTCGACGATGGGCGGGGCGATGGGGGTGTCCCGCAGCATCGTCGCCGGGTCGCCCGCGCGGACCCGACCGCCGTCGTCCACCGAGATCACGAGGTCGGCGAACGGGATCACCCGTTCCATCCGGTGCTCGGCGACCACGACCGTCGTCCCGAGGTCCTGGACGAGGCGGGCGAGGGTGGCGAGCACCTCCTCGGCGGCCGTGGGGTCGAGGGCGGAGGTGGGCTCGTCGAGGACGAGGACCGGCGGGTGCATCGTGAGGACCGACCCGATGGCGACCCGCTGCTGCTGGCCTCCGGAGAGGGTCCGCAGGGCCCGGCGTCGGAGCTCGGACATCCCGAGGAGGTCGAGGGTCTCCTCGACCCGTCGGCGCATGACGTCGGGGCGCACCCCGAGCTGCTCCATGCCGTAGGCGAGCTCCTCCTCGACGGTGTCGGTGACGAACCCGGCGAGCGGGTCCTGGCCGACCATGCCCACGAGATGGGCGAACTCGCGAGGGGGGCGCGAGGCCGTACTCACCCCGGCGACGGTGACCCGGCCCTGGAGGTGGCCACCGGTGAAGTGGGGGACGAGCCCGTTGAGGGTGCCGAGAAGGGTCGACTTGCCGGCTCCGGTGCGACCGACGAGCAGCACCAGCTCGCCCTCGCCGATGGTGAGGTCGACGTGCTCCAGGGTGGGCAGGGCCTGCTCGTGGTACCAGATGGACACGTCCTCGAGGCGGATCATCGGCGCGCCCCGATCGGGTCGCCGGATGCGGTGCCGCTCGACTCCGGTATGCCGCTCGACTCCGGTGCGCCGCCGGATGGCTCCGGCTCGTCCTCGAGACCGACGAACGGTGAGGCCGGGGGCGGGGTCAGCCACGCGGGCAGGATGCCGACGAGCACGGCGAGCAGGGGACCCCAGGCGAGTAGCGGAAGTGAGAGGTCGGTGAGCGAGGGGTCGAGGGCGGTGGTGTCCCCGGTGACCCCACCGACCATGGCGGCGACGGCGACCCCCGTTGTCGCAGTGAGGATCTCAGGCAGGTGCCATCGATCAGGCCGGTAGCGCGAGCGCTCGACCCGTCGGCCGGCGAGGACGAAGCCGCAGAGGGCGAGGAGGACGCCGACCAGGAGCATCGGGCCGGCGAGGATGCGTGGCGTCGTGCCGTCGAGGGTGCCGTAGATGCCGACGCAGACGCCGACGAGACCCAGCACCATGAAGGTCCCGGTGGTCGCCCGGGACCGCGGTGACGCCGTGCCGGCCCGTCCGTAGCCACGCGAGTCCATCGACGACGCGAGCTGCAGGGAGCGGTCGAGGGCATCCTCGAGCACGGGGATGATCACGGACCGCAGGGCGCGTCGTCCGGTCGCCACGTGGCCCCGGAGGCGCCGGGCCCGGTGGACGCGTTGCACGCTCTCCGCGAGTTGGGGGAACACCGACAGGGCGACGATGACCGCCGTCCCCACCTCGTAGAGGGCCGACGGCATCGACCGGAGGAGGCGCTTCGGGTTGGCGAGGGCGTTCGCGGCCCCGAGGCAGATGACCATGGTGGCGAGGCGCAGTCCGTCGTAGAAGCCGCCGAGGACGGACTCCGCGGACACGTCGCCGAGCAGCCGGATCCCGGCCGCCCAAGCCGGGAGGGGGATCTGGGGGAGGTGCAGGAGGATCGTGCTGCCCTCCCCGCCACCGAAGACGACCCGGAAGAGGCAGCGCATACCGACGATGATCAGGCCGAGGTAGAGGTAGAGCCGGAACGATCTCGCCCACGGCGAGTCGCTGCGCCTCGCGACGACCACGTAGCAGACCACGGCGATGACGACGCCCAGCAACCAGGGGTTCGTCGTGCGGCTGGCAGCGGTCGCCATGCCCAGGGCCCACACCCACCAGGCGGCCGGGTGGAGGTCCCGAGGCAGGAACGACGTCCTCGACCGAGCGCGCCGGGACACCTAGGAGCCCTCGCGGGTCCGTCGGCGGCGAGCGGTCCAGAGGGCGAGGACCACGAGGGCCAGCATCGTGGCGCCGGCCGCCCACGGTGCGACGCTGCTGCCGCCCGCGTCCTGGCGGGCGGCCACGGTGACGTCGGCCGCCGACTCGCCTCCGGTGAACGCGACGTTCCGACCCGGGTCGTCCGCTGCCGGCGCCGTCGACGCGGCACGGGGGAGCGGCGCCGGCAGGGCATCCGCACCCGGGCCCGCGACGACACCGGACCCGGTGGCGCTCGGCCCGGTCGAGCTCGAGCCCGATCCCGTTCCTGGAGAACGCGATCCGGCTGATGGTCCCACCTGGCCCGGCATGGCGGCAGGGTCCTGGGCGGCGCCCGGGGCCGGGGTCTGAGCGGCGACGCCGCCGGCCGGCTGCTGCTGCTGAGGGTCGTTGGTGCTGGGCCCCGGTGCAGCGGAAGGCGAGCAGCCCCCGCCGGCCGTGCCGGGCCGGACCGCGGCGATCCGCGGTTTCGGGTTGCTCCCGGAGCCCGCGTTGAGCGAGAAGGACCAGCCCTCGAACCCGCCGGACACGGCGTTGCGGTTCTTCACCCCCCACTGGCTGTACTGCCAGCCGCAGTTGTTGCCGGCGTTCCAGTAGGACCAGTAGGCCTGTGCCGGAGGGGTGTTGATGCACGCCTCGTGATATCCGGGATTGCCGTCGATGGGCACCGCCTCCACCGCGGAGGGCCGGTTCTCGATGCGGCAGAGGAAGGCCTCCCCCCACCGCTGCACGCCCGCGACCTGGATGCCGGCCCCCTTGAGGGCGTCGAGGCCGGTCCCGGGTGTCGCGCTCGGGTTGCAGCGGACGATGGTCTCGCCGCCGAGCTGCTGGAAGTCGATCACCACCGTGACACCAGTGCTCGTCGGGCAGAAGCCGGGCAGACCGTGGGACTGGTCGATGGCCGGGGTGCTCGCCCCGGCCGGGGCAGCGACCACGAGTGCTCCCAGGACCGCGAGTGCCCCCACGAGCGCGAGGGTGGGAATGAGCGCGAGCACTCGACGGAAAGCGGTGAGCGGGATCGGCGCGCCGGCGCGGATCCGGCCCAGGGAGCGGCCGGTCACGTGACCGTGAGGGTCGTCGATGCGCTCGCGCTGATGCCCCCCTTCACCCCGGTGACCGTGTAGGTGAAGGAGCCCTTCTTCGTCGGGGTGATGCTCTTCGTGCCCGACACCGCGAGGGCGCCGGACCAGGCCCCCGCACCCGTCTTGGGGGTGGCTGTGGCGGTGCGGCGCGAGCTGTTGGCCGATGTCCAGCTCAAGGTGGCGCTCTGGCCGAGGGTGATCGTCGGGCTGCTGCTCGCCAGGGTCACGGACGGGGAAGCGCCGAGGCTCGGGTTGCGGGGTGTCACCCGGGGCGGGGGGTTGGTCGTGGCGGTGGCGTTGAGCGCGAACGACCAGCCCTCGAAACCACCCGGGACGACCGTGTGGGTCGAGGCCCCCGAGCTGCTGTAGGACCAGGTGCTGCCGGTGCCGTCGGCATACCAGTAGCCCCAGTAGGCAGTGGAGGGTGGGGTGTTCACGCAGCCCTCCTTGTAGGTCGGGTTGCCGGTGACCGGGATCGACTCGGTCGCCGACGGGCGCCCGTTGATCCGGCAGACGAAGGCCAGCCCGTAGCGCTGGGTGCCCACCGGCGTGATGCCGGCGTCCTGCATCGCCTGGATGCCCGTCCGCGCCGTGCCGGGGCTCGGGTTCGGTGAGCACCGGGTGACGGTCGGGGCGGGGGTGCCGCCGTTGCCGTCGAGCTGCTGGAAGTCGACGACGACGGTCGTGCCGGTCGAGGCGTCTGGACCGGTGCACTTTCCGGCGTAGCCCGATGCCTGGGTCACTGCCGTCGCCGCGGGCGCCGGGCCGACGAGGGTCAGCAGGGTCATCGTCGCGGTGGCGGCGAGGACGGCGATGGTGGCAGCAGGGGTCCGCTTCATGAGGGCTCTTCTCGGGTCTGGATAACGGGTCGTGAGGTGGGGACGGCCAGACGTCGGCCGACGAGCCGGTGGGCCGCGGCGCCGAGCACGAACGCCGCGAGGACGACGAGCAGCAGGGCCCAGGGGCCACGCCACCAGGGGTCGCTCGCCGAGGACAGCGCCATCGGTGGAGTGGCGGGCGCGCTGACGTCGAGGACGCGCAGCCCGGTCGCCAACGGTGAGGCCGCGGTCCCGGTCCAGGAACGGCCGGCCAGCCCGTCAGCGGCCGCGAGGGTGAGCGAGGGGTCGCTCGCAGTGGTGGTCGGCGTGGCCGGTGTCGTCGGCATGGCGAGCCCGCCGTCGGCCCGCTGCAGACCCCCGAGGCTGCGGGCCGTGTCGGACGCGTCGAGCCCGACGGCCTGCCGGCCCGCGGCGACGACAGCAGTCGCCGCCAGGTCGACGGTGCCGGTCCGGCCGATCACCAACCCCGTCGTGCTCGGTATGCCGTGGAGGAGGGCGGCCGCTCGTCGGACGGCGGTGACCCGCTGCTCGTCCCACCCGGCCGGGACGGCCCCGCCCGTCGTGGCGGAGTCGAGGGCAGTCGCAGTCGTGGTCGGGGCCGGAGTCGTGGCGACGCGCACGGTGTCGAGTGCCTGGGCGGCCCAGCCTGTCGCGGCTGGGTCACCCGTGGCGCACGTGACGGTCACCATGTGAGGTGCGAATCCGCCGTCGGCACACTGCCGTTGGACGAGGGCGCTCGCCGCGCGGTCGGCGTCCACGGCTGCTCCGAAGGCGGTCACGGCCATCGTGGCCCACGCGTGTCGCGCGACGGTGTCGGTGCGGTCGGCGTAGGTCCCGGTGTCCTCGAAGGTGCCGTCCGCTCCCTGGAGGGCCTCGAGCGACCGGACGAGCGGCGCGATCTGCGAGGTGATGTCCCCCGGCGCGGCGCCGTCTCGACGGAGCAGCTCGGCGATGATCGCCAGCTTGGCCAAGGGCGCGGCATACGCCGCAGGTCCGCGCTCGTACGGGGCGCCGTGGGCGTAGGCGGCCACCGACGCCGGGCGCATCAGGAAGGCCGTCGCCCTGGCGACCGTCGCCGGTTGCTCGCCGAGGGCCCGCAGCGCCAGCACGGTGTCGGCGGTCGCGTCGTAGTCGACGTAGCGCGTCGGGCCCGAGGTCACCTCGACGTGGTCCCCCCCGACGAGCGAGGCGGCGAGGAAACGGGCCAGCCGACCGGCCGGCGTGGCGCTGCCGGTCGCGACATTCGGCGCGCTCGGAGCAGTGGGCTTCGGCGGTGGGCCGGTCGGGGTCGTCCCGGCGGGCAGCGGCGCCGGGAGCGGGGACGCGACGGACGGGGTCGGCCCGGCGGGGGTGGGTCCCGGAGCGGCGGACGCCGTCGGCCCGGGCGTGAGGGCCGGGGCGGCCCGGACGAGTGCCGGCGGCGCCGGGGGGGGGGTGGGCGCCGGGGTGGGCCCCGGGGTCGGGGTGGGGGTGGGGGTCGGTGTGCCACCGCCCTCCCCGTGCTGCGGCACCGCGCGGGTCACGAGGGCCCAGAACGAGGCACGCGACAGTCCGAGGGACGCCTGGGTGCTCGAGCGGATCCACGCGTCGCGCGCGGTGATGCCGGTCGTGCGGGCCGCGGCGAGGTCCTCGGGCCGGTAGCCGATGGCGCCGACGTCACCTTTGAGCAGAGCCCCGACATCGGCTTCGGTGGCCTGGGCGGCGCGCAGGTAGGCCGCTCCCTTGGCGATCACCGTCGCGCCGGCGCCCTCGTCGGCGAGGCCCTGGAGCACAAGACCGGTGCTGTTGGTGTTGGGCGCCTCGGTGCTGACCCCGCCGCCCCAGCCGCCGCCGGCGGTCTGCTGTCCGACGAGCCAGCCGGCGGCAGCGCGGATGGGGGCGTCGAGACCGGTCGCGCCGGCCCGGCGAGCGGCGATCAACGCGGACAGGGCGAGGCCCGTCGAGTCGCGGTCCGGCCCGGACGCACCCGAGGCCGTGCCGGCGTCGCAGGTCTGCGGGCCGCCGGGCCCGGCGGAGTAGAAGATCCGGAAGTAGCCCGCCGAGCACTGCTGCCACAGCAGCATGTCGATCGCCGAGCGGTCGTTGCTCCGCACGCCGGCCAGACCGAGGACGGCGAGCGCCTGACCGAAGGTGTTGGCCTCGTTGGACGAGGTGGTGGGGCCGTAGTCCCTCACCCGGCCCTTCTCCGGACCGTCCGGGGTGAGCAGGCCCAGTGTCTCCCTGACCATGTCGTAGCCGCCGAAGGCCCGGGGGTCGTGACCGGACACCTCGGCGGTCACCAGGATCTTGGCCGTGGCGCCCCCGATGCGGTCGTCGAGGCCCTGGTTCTGCAGCCAGGTCTGCCCCTCACCGAATCCGAAATAGGTGAAGAACCGCCGCGCCTCCTTGCCCCCGTCGAGCCGGTCGACGATCGGGGCGGCGAGGGAGCCGTCTCCCGAGGCGTAGAGGGCGAGGACCGCATCGGTCGCCAGGCCGTAGTCCGGCAGCGTGGGGTTGAGCGGGTTGGCGAAGGCCCCGTCGGTGAGCTGCCGGCCGAGCCACTGCGAGCTGGCGGTCGCGGCCTGGGCGTCGGACATCGTCGCCGGAGCGCCAATCGCCCGAGCGCCGGCCGCCGCAGCGCCCGTCTCAGCCGCAGCGGGGGCGAGAACGGCACCCGCGGTGACGAGTGCGGTCAGGACGGTCGTGACGGTCGAACGGCGGCGGGTGGGTCGCCAGCGGGCCATGGGGTCTCTTCCTTCGCGCCCGCAAGGGAGGTGGCGTCGTGGCGACACCACCCTGTATGACGCGACAGCGTGGGTCTCGGACAGCTTCACGGTATGACCCGACTCGTCACGGCGGACGTGACCCACGGTTGCGCGACAGCGCCGGATTCTGACCGGCTTCCCACGCGAGGCTGACTTCGATGGTGCCGTCGGAGCATACGCGCCGGGCGGCCCCCCAGTCACCCCGGGCGACCCGGGCGACCCGGGCGACCCGGGCGTCGGGGTGGCGCGATCGCAGAGTGAGTAATCCGGCATACCGGACGTATGGGGCGTCTGGTGCTGGTGGGCCGGATGGTGCACACTTGGGCGCACAACAGGTTGGATCGGAAAGGACAGCACGGCACGGCATGCAGGGCCCGGAAGAGTGCGCAGGTTCGTGGGGAAGACGTCCCTCGCACACCAAGGAGGTCCAGGATGTCTGTCGCGATGTCGCGAGTCACCCGGGGCGTGGTCTACATCCACTCGGCCCCAACGGCGTTGTGCCCTCACATCGCCTGGGCGCTGGAGTCGATCCTCGACCAGCGCGTCCACCTCGACTGGACGGTGCAACCGGCCGGTCCGCGGCTCGTGCGCGCCGAGCTGTCGTGGACCGGCGAGGCCGGGCTCGGGGCCCGGATCGCCAGCGGGCTGCGCGGGTGGGACAAGCTGCGCTACGAAGTGACCGAGGAGCCGTCACCCGGCGTCGACGGCTCGCGGTGGTCGCACACGCCCGCCCTCGGCATCCACCACACGTGGACGTCGGCCAACGGCGACGCGGTGATCCACGAGGACCGGCTGCGCGATGCCGTCCGGGCCAGCGGCGGCGACCAGGGCGCCCTGCTCGGCGAGCTCGATCGCGCGCTCGGCAGCGACTGGGACGCCGAGCTCGAGCCCTTCCGGTATGCCGGGGACGGCGCGCCCGTGCGCTGGCTCCACAAGGTGGGCTGACGCCGGGCTGATGCGGCGTCGCGGTGGCCTCGGCGCACGTCGAATCGTCGGGCGCAGCCGTCCCGTTCGCCGTGTGGAGGGCGCTGGGTCATGCCACCCACTACCGTCGACGGGTGAGTGATGTAGCGAACGGGGCCACGGCCGAACCGGAGATGCCGACCTTCGCCGCGCTCGGGTTGCCCGAGAAGCTGTTGGCTGTGCTGCGCGACGTGGGCTACGAGACCCCGTCGGCGGTCCAGGCCGCGACCATCCCGCCGCTGCTCCAGGGCCGTGACGTCGTCGGGGTCGCGCAGACCGGCACCGGCAAGACGGCGGCGTTCGCGCTGCCGATCCTGTCCCGGCTGGACCTGGCGCAGAAGACACCGCAGGCGCTCGTGCTCGCCCCGACGCGCGAGCTCGCGCTGCAGGTGTGCGAGGCCTTCGAGAAGTACGCCGCCCACCTCAAGGGGGTCAAGGTGCTGCCCGTCTACGGCGGCCAGGGGTACGGCGTCCAGCTCTCCGCTCTGCGCCGCGGCGTCCATGTGGTCGTCGGCACCCCCGGCCGGATCATGGACCACCTCGACAAGGGCACGCTCGACCTGACCCAGCTGCGCTTCCTTGTCCTCGACGAGGCCGACGAGATGCTCAACATGGGCTTCGCAGAGGACGTCGAGACGATCCTGGCCGATACCCCCAGCGACAAGAACGTCGCGCTGTTCTCGGCCACCATGCCGGCCCAGATCCGCCGGCTGTCGAAGAAGTACCTCAACGACCCGGTCGAGATCACCGTCAAGGGCAAGACGTCCACGGCGGCCAACATCACCCAGCGCTACCTCACGGTCAGCTACCCGCAGAAGGTCGACGCTCTGACCCGGATCCTCGAGGTCGAGAACTTCGAGGGCATGATCGTCTTCGTCCGCACCAAGAACGAGACCGAGACCCTGGCCGAGAAGCTACGGGCTCGTGGGTTCTCTGCCACGGCGATCAACGGTGACGTCGCGCAGAACGTCCGAGAGCGGACCGTGAACCAGCTCAAGTCCGGCGCCCTCGACATCCTGGTGGCCACCGACGTGGCGGCCCGCGGCCTCGACGTGGAGCGGATCAGCCACGTGGTGAACTACGACATCCCGACCGACCCCGAGTCCTACGTGCACCGCATCGGCCGCACCGGCCGGGCCGGGCGCAGCGGCGACGCGATCTCGTTCGTCACCCCGCGAGAGAAGTACCTCCTCAAGGACATCGAGAGGGCCACCCGCCAACCGCTGACCCAGATGACCTGGCCCAGCGTCGAGGACGTCAACACCACGCGTCTGGCCCGCTTCGACGACCAGATCACCGAGGCGCTGCAGGCGACGAACCGGATCGAGGGCTTCCGCGAGATCGTGGCCCACTACGTCCGCGAGCACGACGTGCCCGAGGTCGATGTGGCCGCCGCACTGGCCGTTGTGGCGCAAGGCAGCGAGCCACTGCTGCTCGACCCGGCCGACGAGAAGTCGCGGCGTGCTGAGCGCCCGGACCGAGGCGAGCGGCCCGACCGAGGCGCTGGCGTCAAACCCGGCACCAAGCCCGGCACCAAGCCCGGCTGGGGCGACCGCAGCGACCGGCCCGAGCGCGGCGAGCGGCCCGAGCGCGGCGCGAAGCACGAACGCCGTGCCCGGCCCAGCAATGTGACGCTCGCGACCTACCGGATCAACGTCGGCAAGCGGCACAAGGTGGAGCCGCGCCAGATCGTCGGCGCCATCGCCAACGAGGGCGGCCTGAGCCGCAGCGACTTCGGCGCCATCGCGATCGGGCCCGACTCCTCGCTCGTCGAGCTGCCGGCCGACCTGGCCCCCGAGGTCTGGGACAAGCTGCGCACGACCCGCATCTCTGGCCGACTGATCGACCTGGCCAAGAACGACGGCCCGCAGGAGTCGGCGGAGTCCTCTGAGGCCCGAGCGGCCCGCAAGCCCCGTCACAAAGGCTGACCGGGCCGGCTTCACCGGCATACTGGCCCCGACGGGGTCGGTGTGCGAACCGGCGGACCTCGGAGATCGTGCATGTCGGAGCAGGACCGGCCAGCGCCAACATGAGGCGGTCTCGGCGGGGCTCTGGCGGGGTTCGATGATCATCACCGTCGCGGATCAACGGCAGAGTGCCATGGCATCCGCGCGCTCCCCTGGCGGTGTGACGCGGTTGGACACCCCTGACGGCTCGGAAGTCAACGACGCGGTTCTTGGGCTGGAAGAGATCCATAGGTTGCTGTCGGGCCAACCGTGACGACGATCGCCTTGGCGCAGGTGAGAGGTGATCTTGCGCACATCGAGCCCCGCGATGTGGCGACTCTTGACGCGCCGCTAGAGGTCCACCAGCAGCGCCAGTGCCTCGCGGACCTCGTTGAGGACCACGGGGCCGACATTGCCGGTGCGCTCCTGAATCCGAGTCGTGGCGACGGATCTCACGCGCTGGCACTGCGCCGAGAAAGGCGCCACGAGCCGGTTGCCCTCGTCGGGGTCGATCAGGACCTCGGTGCTGGTCGTGCGGATCGTGCGGGTCAACGGCACGACCTGGACGACGTTGGGTCCGCCATTGAGAATCCGGGCGGCTGTCACGACGATGGCTGGGCGACGGAGTCCGGCCTCGCTACCGGCAGGCATGCCGAGGTCGAGTTCGACGACGTCACCCGGCGTCAGCATCGAGCCACGCCGTCTCATCCCCGGTGGGCTCTGCCGCGAGGTCGCGCGCCATGGCGTCCTGGCGGAGCGCGCGGATGGCGTTGCTCACCGTCTCGTCGATCGTTTCGTGGCGTTCGGCCGCAAGGCGCGTCACCCGAGCATGAGTGTCCCTGCTGATGCGGATCGTCGTCGTCTCGGCCATGTCACCACGCTAACGCGTGTAGACAATTCCGGCTACACGCGGTGCCTTCACTGAGCAGAGCCGTGCTGATGCGCGAACAGACCGACCCATCCCAGCAGCCCGGCTCGCGGCGGAGTGACCTACTTTCTGAGGCCGGGCGACGTGCCTCGAACTCCTTGACGACCGGCCGCGTGACAAGTTAACTTGTGTGGTGGGTGGCCCGCGATCATCGCCCCGTCCGCTCGGAAGCACGGACTGGACGATGACCAGATTCTTCAGGCGTACCGGAATCCGATTCGGGTCTAAGACCTGGGCGAAGGGTTCACCATGGTGGTTGGTGCGAACGCAGCGGCGATCATCCTCGAGGTTGGATACATCTACGGCGAGACAGCCGTCGTCATCGTGCACGCGATGCCGGCCAGGGAGAAGTTTCTGAGGTGATCTGTGATGCCACGAAGTGTTGACGAGATCCTGCAGCACGCCGACGAGCTGGCTGCGCGGTTCGAGAACTACGATCCGGACCCGAGCGACGAGCTCGATCCTGCGGTGGTCGGTGCTCTGCGGGCCGCGGTCATGGAGCGCTCGGAGGCCGAACGCCACCTCATCGAGGCGGTACAGCAGGCACGAGCAGCCAAGCTGTCGTGGTCAGCCATCGGCACCTTGGTCGGGACCAGCGGAGAGGCCGTCCGACAGCGGTACTCCGACAAGGTCGCCTGACACCTGGTGGTAGGCACGTGGCCACTACGCGGCGGAATGACGCACTTAGTCGTTCGCTCGATGAGCCGCCTGGGCGAGTTGGCGTCTTTCGGGCATAAACGTTCGTGGTGCCGACCGACGTGACCGAGGGCGTCCGGGTGTTTGGCGTCTGGCGCGAGCTTGATCGCGACCCACCGGCTGTCGGGAGTCAGGATCGGACACGTCCTCCGCCCGCGCTGCTAGCTCAGTCGGGGAGCAGCTGGGCTGCGAGCAGCTCTCGAAGGAACGCTGCGGTGCGTCGGGCCGACCATCCTCGGCCCAGGCGGATCGACCCGTAGAACTCGGCGCTGAAGAGCACGACGAGGATGTCCGTTGCCGTCGCCGAGGTGAGTCCGGGTCGCAAGCCGCCCGACCTACCGGCGATGACCCGGACGGAGTATCGGTATGTCGCGACTCGTCGTTGCTCGCTGATCCTTAATACCTCTGCTGCCTCCGGCGCACCAGCGGCGCCGTGCAATGTGGCGACGAGCGGCGCCACGCGCTCGAGGATCCTGACGCCGTAGGTGAAGAAGACGTCGAAGGCGGCGCGCGAGGTGGGAGACGACTCGAATTCGCCCCACCAACCGTGCCAGGGCAGGAGGTCGTCGATCTGTGGGTCCGGGCGCGGCTCGCGCCACCGATCGAAGCCCACGATGGCAGCTCCCAGCGACTCTTCGAGCAGCGCTGCCTTGGTCCCGAACGTGTAGTAGATGGTCGGCACCGCGACGCCAGCCTCCTTGGCGATCGCGGAGATGGTGGTGCCGAGGTACCCGTGAGCGGAGAACAAGTCGTACGCGGCTCGAACCATTCGGCGTCGAGTGACGAGAGCTCGGTCGGTCCTCGTCGAAGGAGTTGTGGACATCGGCTCGATTCTAACCCACTATAGTCATACTCTAGTGAGAGGCGTAGGAATGAAGGTCCTGTTCGCGTCGATGCCTGCCGATGGCCACTTCAATCCCTTGACCGGGATCGCTGTCGAACTGATGGGGCGAGGTCATGATGTGCGGTGGTACGCCGGGCCGACGTACGGCGCCAGACTCGACAGACTGGGCATGCCGTGGTTCGCGTACGACCGGGCCACCGAGGTGATGGCCAGCAACCTCGACGAGCTGTTCCCGCAGCGCGCCGCGCTCAAGGG
>NZ_JANXRJ010000022.1 GCF_025353065.1 Lapillicoccus sp. | reverse complement strand
ACGCCCCCGACGGGAGCCGGCGGGGCGTCGCGCGCCACCGTCGTGCACCCGTTCGCCAGTACGTCGACGGCGACCCGATGGGTCGCCCCGATCCGAGCAGCGAGAGCGGGCGAGACGGCGACCCGCCGGTCGGCGATCGCCGCGTTGTCGGCCTCGAACATCTCGACGGCGCGGCGCGAGACCCCCATCAACCCCGAGCCGGCCGGCCAGTCGTCCGTGACGTAGTAGATGCGAAGGACGCCGGGCAGCCGCGGGAAGTGGGTCAGGGGGTTGGCCACCACGACCGCGTCGGCACCTCCGAGGCGGGCGACGGCCCGGCGCACGTGAAGGCCCGTCAGGGCGTTGGCCACCGTCCGCGACCCGAACCGGGTGGGCCATGGCGGTCCGACGACCTCGAGACGCCGGATGCCGGCCGCGACCTCGGTGCTGCGGGGCCGCAGCAGGGAGTCGACCGGCAGCAGTCGACCACGCGAACGGTCCACGACGGAGGTCGGTGGATCGACCCACAGCACCGAGGCGCGCTCGGCGAGCGCCGTGACGAGCCGACGGTCCGTCCCCTCGGCGCCATCCCACGAGACCCCCGGAAAGTAGACGAGTCGAGTGGGTGCCGTTGCGGCAGTGGGGAGCTCAGCTACCGTCGCCGCGACGGGGACGGTGTTGAAGTCGTCCGATCGGCCCCGACCGAGCCGGCGGGCGGTGACGCGCCGCACCTTGTAGGCGGCGAGGTCGAGCACGGCCCGCGTGTCCGTGACGGGGTGCACTCGCCGCGATCCCCGGTCGTCGACGGCCCGGCGGTAGATCTCCACCTGGTGGACCGCCGCCGCCTCGAGCGAGAACGACGTCACCACCGTATGCCGGGCGAAGGCCCCCAGCGCACCTCTCGTCGCGAAGTCGTCGAGGAGCGGTCGCAGCTGCTCCTCGAGCCGTGTCGCCCCGGTCGAGAGCCCGTCGCCGACGCCGTACCAGCCGGTCCAGCGGAACTGCTCGAGGGTCTGCGGGGTGAGGGTCGACCAGAAGCCCTGCTCACCCTGGACGACGACGGGTTTCGCGAAGGCCATGGCCCGCAGGGCGGATCCCCCCATGCCGAGGGCGATGTCCGCCAGCTCGTAGGCCGGCCGGGGGTCGTCGAGGGCTCCGGTGAGGACGACGGCCCGGCGTCCCGCCCTGGCGTTGGCCGTCGCGGCGGCTGCGGCGACCCGGTCGCGGGCCGGGCCGTCACCGACAATGGTGAGGACGGTGTCGCGCGACAGCGTCGGGACCACGGCGATCGCCGTGAGCAGGCCCTCGAGCTTGAGCTCCGCCGCGAGCCGACCGACGACGACGACCTGGGTGCCGAGGGGGATGTCGTGCTGCCTCCGGAACCCCTCGAGGTCAGCGATCCCGTCGGCCCGGTTGAGGTGGATGTCGACGGGGGGCTCGATGACGCTGACCTGCCGACGACCGGCCAACCGCTCGGTCGCCGCGATCTGGTCGGTCCCCACGGTGAGCGGCATCGCCCGCGGGATGAAGGGGGCGACGGCCATCGACATAACCGTGGCCACCGACGTCGCCCTGCCGCCCAGGCAGGCGATCCGGGCCTCGAGCGCCGGCGGCCACTCGTAGCCGTGGACGACGTCGACGCCATCGGCGCGGATGCGTGACCTCAGGTCCGCGACGATCCCCGCGCTCGGACGTCGGCCGGGCCGAGGACTCTCCACGAAGGGGAGACCGAGCTCGGCGATCCGGGACACGAGGGTGCCGGGCCGTCCGTAGACGCTGACGTCGTGCCCGAGATCCCGCACGGCGGCGGCGATCTCGATGGCGTTGAGCTGGCTGCCACCCATGTCGAGATCGTGGGGGTAGACGAAGATCTTCATCGACGAGTGCTTCCGACCGGGTCAGGTGATGGCCGCTGAGCGCACGACGACCGCGATGACGCGGTCCTGCTCCTGCGTGGTCATCTGGTGGAAGAGCGGGAGGATGAGCGTGTCGTCGTTGAGCCGCTCGGTGACGGGCAGCGCCTGGTGGGCGTGACCGGCATACGCGGGCTGCCGGTGCGCGGCCATGATGCCGCGGCGGGCGGAGACGTCGGCGAGCGCCAGCTGCTCGAGGAGGGCCTCGCGGCCGAGCGGGAAGCCTTCTCCCACCTCGATCCAGAAGGACTGGAAGTTGGCGGTGCCGTAGGCCGGGTCCTCCACGCAGCGCAGGCCGCGGAGGCCGTCGAAGGCCTCGCGATAGCGCCGGGCGAGCTCGCGGCGGCGGGCGACGACCTCGTCGAGGCGACCGAGCTGGACGATGCCGACGGCCGCCTGGAGGTCGGTCATCCGGAAGTTGTAGCCGACCTCGACGTAGCGCTCGGCGGGCGCCAGCACGCTCTTGTGGCGGTCGGCGGCACTGACGTCCATCGCGTGCTCGCGCAGCAGCCGAGCCCGGGCCGCCCAGTCCTCGCGGGTGGTGGTGATCATGCCGCCTTCACCCGTCGTGACGATCTTGCGCGGGTGGAAGGACCAGGTCGTGATCTCTGCCCCAGCACCCACCGGGCGGCCCTCGTAGGTCGAGCCGGCGCCGCACGCGGAGTCCTCGACGACGGTGATCCCGAGCGGGTCGCACAGCTCGCGGACCGCCCGTAGGTCGACCGGTATGCCGCCCTGGTCGACGACGATGACGGCCTTCGTCTCGGGCGTCAGCGCGGCCTTGACCGTGTCGGCGGTGAGGTTGCCGGTGAGGTGGTCGACGTCCGCGAAGACCGGCCGGGCTCCTACGTAGACAGCGGCATTGGCAGTCGCGATGAACGAGAAGGACGGGACGACGACGTCGTCGCCCGGCCCGACCCCGGCGACGACGAGGGCGAGGTGCAGCGCGGTCGTGCAGTTGGAGACGGCCACGGCATACGGGGCCTGCATGCGGCTCGCGAAGGCCGCCTCGAACGCGGCGACCTTCGGACCCTGGGCGACCCAGCCGCTCTCGATGACGGCGGTGACGGCCGCGACCTCCTCGGCCCCCATCCACGGCTGCATGACGTTGACGCGGCTCATGAGGTCACCAGCGACCGACCGGCGGCGACCGCCTCGCGCTGTGGGGCCCACCACGCGACGAGCTCGCGCAGACCGTCCTCGAGGCCGGTCGCCGCGGTCCAGCCGAGGTCGCGGCGGGCGGCCTCGACGTCGGCGAGCCGGCGGGTGACGCCGTTGACGGCGCGGTCGGGACCGTGCTCGACGGGGAGGTCGGAGTCCATCGCCCGCAGCAGCGCCTCGGCGAGGCCGAGGAGCGAGGTCTCCTCACTGCTCGCGATGTTGTAGACCCCTTCGCGCACGTCGGAGCCCATCGCGAGGATGTTGGACCGGGCGATGTCGACGGTGTAGACGAAGTCCATCGTCTGCAGGCCGTCACCGAAGATGAGCGGCGGCAGGCCGTCGGCGATCCGTTCCATCCAGCGGACGAGCACCTCGGTGTAGAGGCCGTGCACGTCCATCCGCGGACCGTAGACGTTGAAGTAGCGCAGCACGACGTAGTCGAGGCCGGTCATCGCCCGGAAGCTGCGGACCATGCCCTCGTTGAAGGACTTCGCGGCACCGTAGAACGTGTCGTTGTTGTGGTGGTGGTGACGTTCCGTCGTCGGGAACTCCTCGGCGAGGCCGTAGACCGACGCGGACGAGGCGAGCACGAGCTTGTCGACCTTGTGCTCGGCGGCGGCCTCGATGACGTTGAACGTGCCGTCGACGAGGACCTCGAGCGCGAGCCGCGGCTCCTCGGCGCACTGCGTGATCCGGATCGCGGCCTGGTGGAAGACGAGGTCCGAGGCCTTCGTGAGGTCGTGCACGAGGTCGCGGTCCCGCAGGTCGCCCTCGACGAGGGTGACCCTCCCGGACGCGAGCGCGGTCTCGAGGTTCTCGAGGCGACCGCGCACGAGGTTGTCGAGGACGTCGACGTGGGCGGCGCCGGCCTCGATCAGCTGGTCGACGATGGTCGAGCCGATCGTGCCAGCCCCTCCGGTGACGAGGACGCGGGCGCCGTCGATGGTGCTCATGCCAGAACCTCCAGCTCGCGGCTGACGACGTCGATCATCCGGCCACCGTCACCGAGGCTGGCCGTGGCCGCCTCGAGGACCCGGAGGACCCGTAGGCCGCTCTTTCCGTCGGTCAGCGGCGCTCGACGCTCGGTGATCGCCGCGGCGAACTCGGTGACCATGGCGCCGAGGGCCTCCCCCTCCGGGAGCGACGGAGCATACATGTCGCCCAGCCGGTAGGAGATGCTCGCCGAGCGCCGCTCGGCCAGGTCGTCCGTCATCGAGGTGAGGTCGAGGTCGACGCCGCGGTCGTAGACGCTCAGCCGCTGCTGCGGGTTGAGGTCGTCCCAGACGAGCGTGCGGCGGCTGCCGCCGATGACCATGTTGCGGATCTTGGTCGGGCTGAGCCAGTTGACGTGCACGTGGGCGATAGCCCCGCCCGGCAGGGGCATCGTGAGGTAGCCGACGCAGGCTCGGCCGGCACGGATCGGGTCGGCGCCGTGGGCGGCGACCCCCTCGGGCGCGAGCCCGCCGGGGAGGATCGCGTCGAGGATCGACAGGTCGTGCGGCGCGAGGTCCCAGAACACGTCGACGTCGGGCTGGATGAGGCCGAGGTTGATCCGCACCGAGTCGATGAAGAGGATGTCGCCGAGCTCGCCCGAGCGGACGATCTCGCGGATCCGCTGGACCACCGGTGTGTAGCAGTAGGTGTGGTCGCACATCAGGACGAGGCCACGGGTGCGCGCCTCGGCCACCATCGCCTCCGCCTCGACCTGCGACGAGGCGAGCGGCTTCTCGACGAGCACGTGCTTGCCGGCCTCGAGGGCGGCCATCGCGATCCGCCGGTGCGTCCCGGCGGGAGTCGCGATGGCGACCGCGTCGATGTCGGTGCGGGCGAGCAGCACGTCCAGGTCCGTCTCGACGTCCACCCGGGCGTCACCGACGACCTTGCGGGCCCGGGCCTCGTCGAGGTCGCAGACCGCGACGAGCTCCCACGAGGCGCTGCCCCGGAAGTTTCGGACGAGGTTCGGTCCCCAGTACCCAGCCCCGATGACAGCGACGCGCAGCGACATGACGGTGATTCCCCCAAGCAGGTTGAACATGGTCGATGAGAGCGGTGCGTCGTCCCCCCGGACGGCGTCGGTCAGGGTCTCGCTGACCCGCTCGACACCGCCGCCGGTCCCCCCGACGACAAAGAGGTGTCACAGAACATGGAACACCATCTGGACGGAATCCGTGGTGGAACTGGTAAATCGGCTCCCCGTCGAGGTCATCAGGATCTGGTACTGGAGGTAGCGCGACGAACGCGCGATGCTCGCCCCGGAGGACGCGACCGTCGTCCATCCGGTCCAGGGCGTCCCCGGGGACGTGGGCGTGGGGGTGTCGCCGGAGCGGACCTGGATCGTGCGGGTGGTCCCGGCCGGGAGGGTGCCGGTGAAGGCCAGCGTGTCCCAGCCGACCGTGGCGCCGGCGTCGACGACTGCCGACTGGTAGGTGCCGCTGGCCGCGAAGGGCGAGACCCGCAACCAGTCGACGACGAGAGGCGTCGCATCCGTGGTCGAATCCTGGAGCACGACGACCAGCGAGCTGCTGCGCCAGAAGGTTGCCGTGGAGACCTGGACGCCGTCGATGGAGAAGGCCACCTGGGTCGTGGAGACCCAGTCGACGCGGTAGCGGTGTGGAAGCGCGGCGTTCACTCCGGAGATGACGGTCGCGGAGTTGGAGAAGAGGCCATCCCTGGCCAGAGCGACGACCTGCCCCTGACTGTTGGTGCTGAGGGCGGCGTAGACGCTCTGGCTGCTGTTGCCGAACCCCACTCGCCCGTTCTTCGGCATGACTGCCGAGACCTCGAGGGACTTCGGCGACGCCGCCGTGGCCGTGCTGAAGATCCGCGTCCCCGACAGGGTGGCCTTCCCCCCGGAGACACCCGTCGTGCCACCCGTCGCGATGACCGTCGAGGTCCACCCGGTGGGAAGCGTCGTCCCGTCGAACTCGACCCCCAGGGTCGGCGCCTGCGTGACCTCACCATCGCTGTTCTGGGAGATGTAGCTGCCGGTCAACGTGCCGGAACCGAAGTCCGCGGCTGTCGTCTGGGTGACCGGAGTCACCGTCGGCACATAGGTCGCGGCGGCCCCCGTCGTCGTCGGCGACGTCGTCGAGTTGGCGGCCGCGTCGGCCGACGTTACCCGGTAGTAGTAGCGCGAGCTGGGGGTCAGCCCGGCCAGGGTCACCGCATGGCTCGTGCCGGCGGAACCGGTTGCCGTGGAGGTCAGCGCGGTGGCGGACGTGCCGTACTGGACGACGCTCGTCGAGGACTCGTTGGTCGTCCACGAGACGGTCGCGCTCG